>JAGQJZ010000148.1:2479-4275 GCA_020430445.1 Nitrospina sp. | reverse complement strand
CGTCCTCGCCTACCTGAAGGTCATCCTCAATCCCGCCGACTCGGTGTCGCTCAAACGCATCGTCAATGTGCCGCCGCGCGGCATCGGCAAGAGCAGCGTGGATAAAGTGGAGGCCTGGTGCGCGGAGACGGGAAGCACGCTGGCGCAGGGGTTGCGCGAGGCCACGCACGGGACGCTGGTGGGCAGCGGTCCGGCGAAAAAGATCGAACAGTTTTTGACCCTGCTCGACCACCTGGCAACGCGCCACCGCGACGGTTCGGCGCTCGATTTCCTGCAGGAGACGCTGGACCGCAGCGGCTATGTGGCCATGCTGGAGAAGGAAAACTCCGTCGAGGCGCGCGGGCGGGTGGAGAACCTGAGCGAATTGTACAACGCCGTCGAGGAATTCGTCGAAACCCAGCGGCGCGGCACGTTGATGGATTTTCTCGACTCGGCGACTCTGGCCTCCGATCAGGACCAGATCGACGACAGCCGGGGCGTTCTGCATCTCATGACATTGCACACCTGCAAGGGGCTGGAGTTCGACGCGGTGGTCATTCTGGGGCTGGAGAACGGTCTGCTGCCGCACGCCAGTTCCATGTCGACCAACGCCGAGTACGAAGAAGAGCGCCGGTTGTGTTACGTCGGCTTCACGCGCGCGCGCAAAAAACTGATGGTGACCAACACCCGCAGGCGGCGTATGTACGGCAACACCTTCACCTACCAGCCGTCGGACTTCCTGCTTCCCGTGCCGCCGGAACTGCTGAAGAAGGAGATGAGCGAGCCGCGCATGCCCATGCACGACCGCTACGGCGGGCAGACGCCTTCCTGGGGCAACGCCACCGGCGAGCCGCAGGCGCTCAAGCCGGGGAAATCCGAGGCGGCCAAAGCCAGCGGCGAGTTCGCCGTCGGCAGCCGCGTGCTGCACCCCAAGTTCGGCCAGGGGGTGGTGGTGCTGAGAGAAGGCGGCGAGGACGACCTGCGCGTGACCGTTTTTTTCAAGTCCGCCGGAAAGAAAAAGCTCGCCGCCCGGCAGGCGAAGCTCATCATGTTATAATTTCCAGATCAAAACTTATCTCTGAAAAAAATCACAAGGAGGCGTTATGCGGCGTTCCTTCGTTATTTTGTTTGTGGCTCTGGCACTGGTTGTGGCGGGGGCGGTGTATCCGGTCTGGGCCGGCGATCCCGTGGCGTTTTCCGGCAAGGTGAAAAAAGTGACGCCGGAGAAGAACAAGGTCGGCATTCACGATCAGGAAAACAAGAAGCGCTTCACCGTGGTGATTGCCGAATCGTCGAAGCTGACCGGGTATTCCGGCATCGGCGACATCAAGAAGGGCGACCAGGTGGCGGGGCATTACGAGGTCGACGCCAAGGGGTTGTACATCGTCACCGACCTGGAAAAGAAGTGATCAGCCCGCGCCGTTGTGCCCGGCGCTGTTGAGAAGCTGCATCAGCCGGTCGCGGCGTTCCGGGCGAACGCGCAGGTCGAGCCGGATGGCGTCCTCATCGTATTGTTCAGAGACGATGAGCGCGTTTTTGCGGATCTGTGACAGCAGCGGCGCCTTGTCGTAGCCGAGCACCACGTTGACGGGACGCAACCGTTTTTCGTAACGCGCGATGATGGCCTTCCTCAGGTCATCGAGCCCTTCCTCTTTTTTACACGAAACAAACACCGCTTCCGGCCAGGCCAGCCGGGCTTCCTCTCTCTGTTCCGCGTTGATGCGGTCGGTCTTGTTGAAAACCAGCAGGATATCCGCGTTCTCCACCGCGCCCAGTTCGTTGAGCAGGTCTTCCGCCGTTTTCATCTGCCGGCGGTA
>JAGQJZ010000148.1:0-2380 GCA_020430445.1 Nitrospina sp. | reverse complement strand
GACCAGCAGGATATCCGCGTTCTCCACCGCGCCCAGTTCGTTGAGCAGGTCTTCCGCCGTTTTCATCTGCCGGCGGTATTCCGGGTGGCTGATGTCGACCACATGCAGGAGCAGGTCGGCGTCGCGTACCTCGTCGATCGTGCTTTTAAAGGACGCGACGAGATCGTGCGGCAGTTTGTCGATGAGCCCGACGGTGTCCGTCATCAGGATGGGGTAGGGGAAGTTTTTGGTCACCTTGCGCACGGTGGCGTCCAGGGTGGCGAACAGTTTGTTTTCCACCAGGGTGGCGGAGTCGGTCAGGCAGTTCATCAGGGTGGACTTGCCGACGTTGGTGTAGCCGACCAGCGCCGCCTGGTAGGCGTCACGGCGCGACTTGCGCTGCACGGCGCGCTCGCGGTCGATGTCCTTCAGTTTTTTCTCGAGCTTGTGGATCTGGTCGCGGATGAGGCGCTTGTCGAGCTGGATCTGTTTTTCACCCACTTCCTTGAGACCGATGCCGCCGCGCTGGCGCGACAGGTGGCCCCAGAGTTTGGTCAGGCGCGGCAGGGCGTATTTGAGCCGCGCCAGTTCCACCTGGGTTTTGGCCTCGCGCGTGCGGGCGTGTTCGCTGAAGATTTCGAGGATCAGCCAGTGCCGGTCGATGACACGGCAGGAGAACAGTTTTTCCAGGTTCTTGTTCTGCGCCGGGGTGAGCGCCTCGTCGAAAATGACCACGTCCGGTTCGTGCCAGCGCACGGACTCGACGATTTGCTCCACCTTGCCGCTGCCGATGAGGGTTTTCGGATTGATGGCGGTGAGGCGCTGGGTGATGTCCGCCACCGGGGTGTAGTGCGCCGTGGTGGCCAGTCCGCGCAGTTCGTCCAGGTCCGGGTCGCGCGTGGGCTGGCCGGTGGTGGGCAGGCCCACGCCGACGAGGATGGCCTTGCCGGATTTCTGTTCCGTGACTTTTTCTTCGATGAATCCTGGTGTCATGAAAATGCGGTTCTTTCCTGTTTGAGGGTTGCCGGCGGGAAGCCTATCGCGGAAATTCCTGAACCCGCAGGCGTTCGCCCTGTATGTTGTACGTCTCCATTTTCAGGAGGCGGCCCTTCTCATAGACTAGCAGGTTTTTGATGCCGCCGCTTTGATAATAGGTTTTGGAACGGCCCTCCGGCATGTCGTTGGCGAACGTCATCTCCGCCTTGATCTTGCCGCCGGGGTAATACAGGAACACCCGCCCTTCCAGTTTGTCTTCCTGATAGAGGCCCTTGTCCTTGACGGTGCCGTCGCGGTAATAGCCGATGCTGAGGCCGTGGCGCAGGCCGTTTTTGTAGTGGAATTCCGTTTTCAGGATGCCTTCCGGGTAGTACAGGCGCGTCGGTCCGTGCAGCGTGCCGTGGCGGTACGTGCGTTCCGCCTTCAGGGTGCCCGTGGCGTGGTACTCCCGGGAGAGCCCGTGCAGGAGTCCGAAGTCGTCGACCGGTGTTTCCGATTTGAGCGCGCCGTCCGGATAGCGCTCGGTGATTCGCCGGGGAGCGGGTTTGCTGTGATCGGAGATCTCCGGGCACTCTCCGGACACTGCCGGTTCCCGGGCGCAGTCGGCGGCAGGCGGGCTGGGAGGTTCCGCATCGGCGGTCCCCAGCGCCAGGCCCATCAGGCAGAGCAGGAGCAGGGCGGCCGTGAGCCGGGGAGATTTTTCAAAGATTGAAAAACATGGCATTGATGTATTTCTGGTTCATCTCTTCGAGCCGCTCGACCAGGACCCGGATGAGTTGTTCATTGAATTTCTTCTGCAGCGCGTCGTCCAGGGTTTCCACGGTTGCCTTTTCCATTTTCATGACCACAACTTCGCCTTCGGCGATGACATTGGTGGTGCGGGGTTGTTCCTGGATGAGGGATATCTCGCCGAATACGGAGCCCGGGCCGAGGCAGGAGATGATGAGGCCTTCCAGGCCTTTCTTGTTCACCACCGCGTTGCCTTTGAGGACGACGTAGAGTGCCTGTTCGATCTGCCCTTCCAGGATGATCGGCTCGCCGGGCAAAAACCTCAGGTAGATATTTTTGATATTGGACAACCGCCGTTTTTCATCGTCTGAAAAACTTTTAAAAAAGCGAATGCTGTCGAGGAATTCCCTGACTTTTTCCATACCAATATGTGCGATCCGGGGATGCCGGGTTCAGGCGCCTGTCCGGATCCCCGCGGGTGCCTCGCACCCCGTTGCGGCCGCTGCCGGGCAGTTACGGAAAAATCGACCGGCAGGTCCTAATTTCAACCTCACCCGATATTATATAGGGGACCTCAAACAATTCGGCATCTTTTATTCCGGCAGCTCGCGGGCCCGGGAGAAACAGGTTGGCGCGAGGTCGAGGGCGGTGTGTACAAGCGCCCGCAGGAGGTTCT
>JAGQJZ010000147.1 GCA_020430445.1 Nitrospina sp. | reverse complement strand
GAGGATATCTTCGCAACCGGTGTGACGCCTGCGGTCTTTTCAGTGCACAGCTTCACCGGAAGCTGGCGCGGCCAGGCACGGCCCTGGCATGCCACGCTGCTGTGGGACTACGATCCGCGTTTCACGCGGCCGCTGCTCGACGAGTTCGCCAAAATCGAGGGCATGGTGTTCGCCGACAACGAACCCTATGACGGCGCGCTCAGGGGCGATACCATGTTCCGCCACTGCTCGATGCGCGGGCTTGCGCACACGCTGATCGAACTGCGCCAGGATCTGATCGGCGACGAGGCTGGCGTGAGGCACTGGGTCAAGCTGCTGGCGCCGATGCTCGAGAGGGTCAACGGCCTTGCCGAAGTCCACCAGGTGCGCCATTTCGAGTCGAGGACCGGACCGCTGACACATCTCCTGCGGGACTGATGGTGGCAGAAAGAGGGAAAAAGAAAATGGCTGACGATCAACTGGACGAGGCAACGAAAACCGAACTGGAGGCGGCGGCCTTCCGCCGGCTGCTGGAACATTTGCGCGAGCGGGTCGACGTGCAGAACATCGACATGATGAATCTGACCGGCTTCTGCCGCAACTGCCTGGCCAACTGGTACATTGACGCCGCCAAGGACAAGGGGCTCGACCTTGACAAGCCGGCTGCCCGCGAAATCATCTATGGCATGCCCTATGACGCGTGGCGGGCGAAATATCAGGGCGAGGCCAGCGCCGAACAAAAGGCCGCGTTCGAGGTGAACAAGCCGACGCACTGATCTGCCGGTCCTGTCACCGGCAGCGCCAGATTCCGGTGGAAAGCTGTTTTTGCGGGGCCCCGCCCGCATTGCCATGACGGTCGCAAGGCGCGATGTGTCTGGCCAGATCAAATCCGATTGGAGTAACCGATGTCCGACACCCTCGTCGCCCGCGACCAGCTGCGTTCCATCGTCGAGCGCATCGAAAGGCTGGAAGAGGAAAAGAAGGCGATCTCCGACGACATCAAGGATGTCTATGGTGAGGCCAAAGCCAACGGGTTCGACACCAAGGTGCTGCGCCAGGTCGTGCGCATGCGCAAGCAGGACACAAGCGAGCGTCAGGAACAGGACGCCATCCGCGACCTCTACCTGCACGCTCTCGGCATGTTGCCGGGCGAGCCGGAGAGCGATTCCTGAGATCGGACGACGAGGCGCGAAAAGCGCGCTAGTCTGTGTAGCGGGTAAAGATCGGGATCGCGTTGGCGATCGAGCTGAAGTGGCGGGTAGGCTGGACGAAGGCAGTCTGCACGAAGCCGGCCGACAATATTTCGCGTGGCGTCTCGCGCATCATTCCCATGCCATAGGCCGGCGCGCGAATGTAGTTGACGTATTCGATCGGCTGGAAGCCCGCCAGTGCGGTCGCACCGATCTGTTCCCAATTCGTGGCATGGGTGCCGGGTGCGGTACGATGCTGCGCCGGTGCGCTGAGACTTTCCCGGCTGACCGGCATGGTGAGCGCCAGGCGGCGCAGTTCGTTGCGATCGGCGGCAAGGCCAGTCTGTGTCGGGCGGATGTTGCCGACATCGAGGCCGGCGTGCTGACGCAGGCGATTGTCGGCCTCGATCAGCGAGCGGATGGCTTCGCCTGCCGAGTTCGACCGGGTTTCGGTTGCCGCTAGGGCAAGCTCAAGCGTGCGCGGCGCAGCGGCGCGGCGCGGATCTGGCGAAGGCATGATGCTTGCCACCGTCAGCGGTGACGTGTCCGGCGCGGGAATGTTGCCGTGGATCGGGCGTTTGGCGTTCAATGCCTCCAATACCGCGCTGCGGGCAACCGTGGGCTCCACGGATTCGCCGTTATAAGCGGTAAGCGAGGCGCCGGGCAGGCTTGAAGGCCTGGGCGAGGGTGTGGCTGCGCGGCGCATCTTCTCGATGTCGTCGGGGGTCAGCGCGGCGATGACCGGATTTTCCGACGGAACCTGCTGCAACGGACGGACCTGCTCGGCGACGAGCGCGGGCTGTGCGTGATCTGGCCGACGGGTTGGAATGGGGACCCTTGCCAGTTCGATCAGCTCCTGTTCGTCGGGAACGATTTGCATGGGCGTTCCAGATTCGAGCTGTTCGCGCGAAGCCTGGCCATCGTCCGCAGGAGCGGCGGTGAGTTCGACGGGGCGCAGTTCGGCGCCGGTGCTGGTGGTCGCCACAGTGCGCGGGGCGGGGACGGAATTGGCTTCCTCGTCTTCTTCCTCTTCCTGCTGGCTGCTGGCGAACAGTCGGCCGAGCAGGTTGGTCTTCTTCTTGTCCTTGCCGGTGTCTGCGCTCGCAACCGAGAACGCAGTCGTGCCGTTTTCCTTGCGGGCCTTGTAGGAGGCCAGTGCGGCTTCATAGCCGGGTAGCGGCTTGCCGTCGGAAGGAATATGCAGCGTGCCGCCGTTGGGGAAGACCTTGGCGAGCTGCGTGCGCGACATACGCGGCCAATGGCGGACATTGCCGGTATCCAGGTGGACGAAGGGCGAGCCGGAAGTCGGGTAAAAGCCGACGCCGCCGACGCCGGCCTTGAGGCCCAGTTCGCGCAGCGTGGCAAGCTTCACGTCTGGCAGGAAGAAGTCCATCGCCTTGCCGAGCATGTGCTGGCTGTACTTGGCGACACCGTGCCCGCGTTTGCGCAGCATGCTGTTGGTAGCTGGCGAGCGGTAGCCCGAAATGACGTGGATGTAATCCTTGGAGCCGGATTGGCGATAGACCTCCCACACCAGGTCGAGCAGGTGCGGATCCATCTTGGTGGGCTCATTATGGCGCCAGTCGCGCAGGAACTGGTTCATCTTCTGCAGGCCGGACGGGATGTATTTGCCGTCCTTCTTGAAGGCGATGATCGCCTTCTCGCCGGTGTGCAGGTAATAGAGCTTGAGCGAACGCGTTTCAGCGTCCGCCTTTGACGGCGCGCCAGCAATGGCGGTCAGCAAGATCACGAGCATCAGCGGCCACGCCCGACCGCGCCCGGCATCACCGCCGCAAAGCAACTTCCCTAGTGTGCGCAAAACCGACTTCGCCCGACACGTGAATGCCCCGACCCATTGTTGGGTCCTTATGGTTAACAAACCCTGACTTCACGACAGGGCCTCATTCCTGAAAGTCCATTACGGACCAACAGCTTCGCCGAGGGATCAGCCATACAAATAAGGTGAGAGCGTGGCAGAAACGCATTCGACCGCCAACCATTAGCAAACGCCACGCCGAGAGGCGAGCGTCGCAGCCAAACATGCTTAAAACCGGTGGAAAAACGTCTGCCTGCGAAGATCAGGCCGGGCCGATAGGCGCCTCAGTCCTGCCCTTCATCATCCTCGATGAGGGCGGGGTCGAGATCGTATTCGCGCAGCTTGCGGTAAAGCGTGGACCGGCCGATGCCGAGGCGGCGGGCGACCTCGCTCATGCGACCGTTGTAAAATCCGATGGCAAAGCGGATCGTCTCCGCCTCGATTTCGTCGGCAGGACGCACTTGCCCCTCCGGTGAAACCAGTTCGAGCAGGCCTTGCGATGTGGCGTGCGATCGACCGACCGGGCTGGTCTCGCCATTGCCGATGTGATCGGCCTGGGCCCGGAACTCGCTTTCGCCCGGCTGGATGGACGGGGCATCGACGAGCGGCGCAGGAGTGAACAAGCGTTGCGGCGTGTGATCCGGTGCCCGGTTCGGCACGGGCATTTCGAAGCCGGAAATCTGGGCGGCGATCTGGGGGAATTCCTCCAGCGTCAGTGTGTCGCTCTCGGCGAGCACGACAGCACGGAACACCGCGTTTTCGAGTTGTCGGATGTTGCCTGGCCAGTCGAAGGCGCAAAGAGCAGCTTCGGCCTGCGGCGCGATCGAACGCAATTGCGGCCGGTTTTCCTCGGCAGCGAAACGGGCCATGAAATGGCGCAGCAGCAGCGGGATGTCCTCGCGGCGCTCGCGCAACGGCGGCACGGTGACCGGCAGCACGGAGAGGCGGTAGTAGAGGTCCTCGCGGAAGCGGCCGGCCTCGACCTCGGTCTGCAGATTTCGGTTGGTCGCCGAAATCAGGCGGATGTCGACGCGGACCGGGCGGCGCGCGCCGACAGGATCGATCTCGCCCTCCTGGATGGCGCGTAGCAATTTGACCTGGATATCGGCCGGCAATTCGCCGATCTCGTCCAGGAACAGCGTTCCGCCATCGGCTTCCTGGAACTTGCCGACATGCTTGTCGGCAGCTCCGGTGAACGCGCCTTTCTCGTGGCCGAACAAGATGCTCTCGACCAGGTTTTCCGGCAGGGCGCCGCAATTGACGGTGACGAAGGGCTTGGCGCGGCGCGCCGAGGAGCCCTGGATCGCAC
>JAGQJZ010000146.1 GCA_020430445.1 Nitrospina sp. | reverse complement strand
CGAACACAACCCATTGAGCTGCGGACGCAGGACTTTCCTGAGCAGGTTGGCCGTGCGCTTGTGGTTGCGGTGCGCGCCGCCGAGGGGTTCGGGGATGATCTGGTCGATGATCTTGTGCTGCAGCAAATTCTGCGCGGTCATGCACAGCGCTTCCGCCGCCTGCGAGACTTTTTTCTGGTTGTCCCACAGGATGGAAGCGCACCCTTCCGGCGAGATCACCGAATAAATCGAATGCTCCAGCATGAGCACGCGATTGCCCATGCCAATGGCCAGCGCGCCGCCGCTGCCGCCTTCGCCGATGACGATGGAAATCAGCGGCACCTTGAGCGCCGCCATGATCTGCAGGTTCTTGGCGATGGCCTCGGACTGCCCCTTCTCTTCCGCGTCGATTCCGGGATAGGCGCCCGGAGTGTCGATAAACGTGATGATGGGAAGGCTGAATTTCTCCGCCATCAGCATCAGCCGCATGGCCTTGCGGTAACCCGCCGGCTGGGACATGCCGAAATTGCGTTTGATTTTTTCCTGCATGTCCCGGCCCTTCTGGTGGCCGATGATCATGACCGTGCGCTGGTCGAACTGCGCCAGGCCGCCGATGATGGACGGACCGAAGCCGCCGTGGCGGTCGCCGTTGAGTTCCGTGAAGTCGCGGAAGAGGTACTGGATGTAGTCCAGCGTGTAGGGGCGGTTCGGGTGCCGCGCCACCTGCGTCTTCTGCCAGCCGTCGAGGCCGTTGTAGACATCGCGTTTTTTGTGACGCAGCTTCTTTTTCAGCTTCGCGACTTCATGCGTGATGTCGCCCACGCTGTCGTACATGTGGGAAAGCGACAACAGTTCGCGGATCTGGTTTTCCACCGCGTAAATTTCACGTTCAAATTCCAGTATCTGTTGCATGACAATTGTTGGGAGTTAAAGCACCGGATTAATAGAAACCGAAGATCGGGTACACCAGGTTTTTGAGGTTCGGGGACTCTTCCAGCGCCCGTGCGCCGTCGTCTCCGATCCTGTTCTGCCCCAGCCGCAGCATTTCAAGGGGGCGCACGACATCCGACCGGGCCAGGGCAAAGGCGCCGTCGTTACCGATTTCATTATAGTTCAGGTCCAGCTCTTTGAGACCCTTTAATGTGGCCGAATGAGCCAGGGCCACGGCGCCCCGGTCGCCGATGTGGTTTCCGGAAAGGTTCAGCGACTTCAAGTGCGCCACGCGCGGTGAGTTGGCGATGGCCACCGCCGACTCGTCCGTCAGTTCGTTGTGGCTGAGGTTCAGTTCCTCGATCGTTTCGATGTAAGGCGAATCGAGCAGCAATTGAACGCCAAGATCCCCGATGTAATATTTTCCCAGATCGGAAAGCCGTCCTTCCCGGTGCCAGACCTCCAGGTTCTGCTTGAGACGGAACACCTCGAGCGCGCGCAGGCCTTCCGGGCCCAGCTTGTTGTAGGAAATCTCCAGGGTTTTCAGGTTCGACAATACCGGAGATTGCGCCAGGGCCAAGGCCCCGCTGTCCCCCACATGATTGTAATTCAGGTTGAGTGTGTCGAGCCCGGAAAGCGGTGTGGACGCCGCCAGCGCCTTCGCTCCCCGGTCGGAGACCTGATTGTTGTAGAGGTTGAGGATTTTCAGGTTGGCGAGCCGGGTCGATTCGGCCAGAAAGACCGCGCCGGTGTCGGTCACCGCGTCTGTTTCAATGTGCAATTCCACCAGGCTGGACAGGTTGTTCGATTGG
Source organism: Nitrospina sp. (assembly GCA_020430445.1). GTDB lineage: Bacteria > Nitrospinota > Nitrospinia > Nitrospinales > Nitrospinaceae > Nitronauta. Next base: position 2,768 of record JAGQJZ010000146.1, on the reverse strand, counting down.
GCGAGGTACTGCACCCCCTCGTCGCCGATGCTTCCTTTATAGATATAGAGGCGCTGGACCTTTTGCAGCAGGGGGGATTCCGCCAGAAAGCGCGCTCCTTCCGGTCCGATCTGTTTTTCGCTGAGGCGCAGGGTCTCGGCGTTGAAGCGCAGCTTTTTCTGGATATAGGGTCCCAGCTGATCCGGGGACAGGGGACGCAGGGCTCCCAGGTTGAAAAGCCAGAACAGGAGCAGGCTGATGATGACAATGAGACGGCGCATTCGAATTCGATTTGCCCGGTACAGGAGTGGTTCCGTTAAAAGACCTGTGGAAGCAACTGATTGTTATCCCTTAATTGTATCAGGGGAATTCAGGCTTTTTCAATCGATTCCAGCTTGCGTTCCAGCGCTTTGATCTGGGACGCCATCTCGGGCAACCGCAGGAAGACGGGCATGAAACGCATCAGGTCGACGCCTTTCATGGCCGGAGCGAAGCCGTACATGCCGGGTTCCGTGATGTCCCGGAACACCCCCGACCGGGCCAGCAGGGTGACCTGGTCCGTGATGGTGACGTGGTCCGAAATACCGGTTTGTCCGGCGATGATGGTGTGTTTTCCGATTGTGCAACTGCCGGAGATGCCGGTCTGCGAGACGATGACGGTGTGGTCGCCAATGACGCAGTTGTGCCCGATCTGCACGAGGTTGTCGATCTTGACGCCCTGGCCAATGACCGTCTTGCCAAACGCCGCGCGGTCGATGCAGGTGTTCGCGCCGATTTCGGCGTGGTCGCCGATCACCACCCGGCCGATCTGCTGGAGCTTGACGTGGCGTCCTTTTTCATCCGGCGTGTAACTGAACCCGTCCGCGCCGATCACCGCCCCGGCATGGACCATGACGTGACTGCCGATCTCTGTGTCGGCATACACCGTCACGTTGGGGTACAGCACGGTGTCGGAACCGATGACGCAGTTTTTTCCCACCACCACATTGGCCTGCAGAACGCACCGGTCACCGATCACCGCTCCGCTTTCGATGCAGACATTGGAAGCAATCGTCACGTCAGCTCCGAGGGATGCCGAATCCGCCACCGTTGCGGACGGATGCACACCCGCAGGCGGTTTTTCAGTCGGGTGCAGGCGGGCCAGGGTTTTGGCGAACGCCAGAGCCGGCGCCGGGTGGATGATCTGCGCCTTGTCCGTTTCGGTTTCGTTTTGGATGAAGATCGCGGCGGCGGCGCTGTCCTTCAATTCCGGCAGAAACTTGGCTTCGCCGACGTAGCTGATGTCTCCGGGACCGGCAAAGCCCAGGCCCGAGGCTCCGGTTATTTCAAGGTTGCCGTCTCCTTTTAACGTGCCGCCGACGATTTCAATAATTTCCTGAAGTTTCATGCTCCCCCGCTGTTTGGAAAGTTCTTGCGATTACAAAAGGAGGTCCCGGTCCACATTGCGTATTTCACCTTCCTGCAACTGGACCGTCCGGTTGAGGCTCTGCGCGAGTTTCAGGCTGTGCGTGACGATGACAAAGGTTTGTTGATGGTCTTCATTCAACTCGCGCACCAGTTGCATGAAATCTTCGCTCGCCTTGGCGTCGAGGTTTCCCGTCGGTTCGTCCGCCAGGAGCAGGTCCGGGTTGTTGATGAGGCTCCGCGCCAGGGCAACCCGCTGGCATTCGCCGCCGCTCAGGGTGCCCGGCTTGTGCTGCATGCGTTCTTTCAGTCCGACCCGTTCGAGAAGACGCTCCGCCTCGGTCCGCACCGAGCCCGGATTGCGGTGCCCGATCAGGGCCGGCATCATGACATTTTCGAGTGCGTTGAAATCCGACAGCAGGTTGAAAAACTGGAAGACAAACCCGACGTGCCGGTTGCGGAACGATTCGAGAAACCCGTTGGATTTTGAAAAAATGTCCTGTCCCTCAAAGAATACCTGACCCGCCTGCGGTCGATCAAGACCGCCGAGAATGTGCAACAGGGTGCTTTTCCCCGTGCCGGAAGCCCCGATGATACCGAGCAGGTCTCCCTTGCCGATTTCCAGGTTGGCGTCGGACAGCACGCGCACTTCCTTTTTGGCCTGGTTCTGGAACGATTTTTTGATGTGACGCGCTTCGAGAAGGGGAACGTCAGGCGACGGGGACTCATTCATAGCGCAGTCCGTCGATGGGGTCCAGGCGCGACGCCCGCCACGCGGGATAGAGCGACGCCAGGTAACAGATGCCGATTGAAAAAATGATGATGAGCAGCGAGTCCATGTACTGGATTTCCGAAGGCAGCTTGTTCAGGTAGTAAATGTCGCTCGGAAACGCCTTGAAGTTGAACACGGATTCGAGCACGCCGACGATTTCGTTGATGTTCGGCACAATAGTGAATCCCGCGATCACGCCCGCTCCGGTTCCGGTGAGTCCGATGATCAGCCCCTGCAGGCTGAATATTTTCATGATGCTCCGGCGGGACGCTCCCATCGCTTTCAGGATGGCGATGTCCTTCGCCTTGTCCATGACGACCATGAACAGCGTGCTGATGATATTGAACGCGGCGACGAGGATGATGAGGATGAGGATGATGAACATCACCGTCTTTTCCAGCTTGAGCGCGGCGAACAGGTTGCGGTTCATCTGCATCCAGTCGCGCACGTGGTAGGGAAAGCCGAGCCGTTCCTGAAGCTCCCTGCCGATCTCGCCCGCCCGTTCGAGGTCGTCGACCTTGATTTCGACACCGGTGACCCGGTCCTTCAGGTGGAAAATTTTCTGCGCCGAGGCCAGGGAGATAAAGGCCAGGCTGGAGTCGTATTCGTACAT
>JAGQJZ010000145.1 GCA_020430445.1 Nitrospina sp. | reverse complement strand
CCCAGAAGAAATGAAAAGCGCGCCGCGGTCTCGTGGTTGAGCCGGGTGATCAGGCCCGCCGCCAGTGTCACGCCGGAGCGGGAGGTTCCCGGAAAAAGGGCCAGCGCCTGGGCGCAGCCTATAAAGAACACCTGACGGGGAGTCAATCCCCGGACATCCGAACTGCCTCCGTTTTCCTTCCCCCTGCGGTCGACAAACCAGAACACCCCCGACCAGAATAAAAGATTTCCCGCAACAAAAAACGGAGAGCGTAGATTCGCTTCAATCCAGTCGTCGGCCAGCAGCCCAAAGAGTCCGGCGGGAAACGAAGCCGCCACGATCGACCAGGCCAGCTTGCGGTGCCGGTCTCCACGCTTGCCGGGAAACAATCCCCAAAACAGATCGATCAGGTCTTTCCGGAAAAAGATTATAATGGAGAGGAGCGTGCCCATGTGCAGCATCGCGTCCATGGCGAGCCCCTGATCCTTGAACCCGAGAACCGCCGGGGCCAAAATGAGATGTCCGCTGCTTGAAACCGGAAGAAATTCGGTCAGGCCTTGAACCAGTCCAAGCAGGATTACATTCCAGTCGTCCATTTAAAAACGGCCCTGTAAAATAAAAATGAATTTTCAGCCACGCAACCAGAAGAAGAAAACCTGGATCACCGTCGCCGTTGTTGTTGTCGGGTTGGTCGCCCTGGCCAACCAGAGGCTGACCATGACGGATCCGGAGAACACCTATCCGAAACGAGTCAAAAGAGCCCTGCGGTTGTTGTTCAATTCCGCGGACACTCCCCTGGAAGAACAAGTCATTGGCAAGGGGATTGCCTGTGAAGATCCCACCGGCCTGTATCTCGAAGCCGCCCGGGCAACCGTGGTCATCAATACCGATGGAGGAACCGGCGCCGGGGTGTTCATCGGTCCGGAACTGATCGCCACCGCCCGGCACGTGGTCGAGGGACAAACGGTTACCGCCCGGTTTCCCGACATCCAGCACGATGACCTGGCGAAACCCGGCAAACCGATCTCAATCGTTAAGGTGGAGAAGATCGAAGGCCTGGACCTGGCGTTCATCCAGACCCGAGGGCGTTATCCGCACTGGCTTCCCCTGGAAACCGGCGAACCGGAGGACAGTGACCTGATGGTGGTCGGACACCCCAATCGCAAATATTACTCTCTACAAAAAGGCAGGATCAAGAAAAAAGGGATGATCGCAAAATCCCCCTATATCTATTTCAAGGACAATGAAATCTTTTTTGGCAATTCAGGCGGAACCATCATCAGTTGTTCCGGCCGGCTGGTCGGGGTGGTGAGCATGATGTCGGATTACGACAACAGTCTGCGCAAACGGGGAATCGGAATCAATTCCCGGGCCATAGCGGGATACGCGCAGAAGCTGGGCCTGCCTCTTGAATTACCTTCCGGGAAAGCGGTTGCCCTCACTTCCCCGGGATAACAATTGCCGGGTTTTATGAATTGTGCTAATGTAGCGCAGCCCTGAGGTTAAGCTTTAAAAATAAAGGGTTAACGCGCTTTTCCGGGCCGTGTTGCATGGCCTTGGGGCCCTGTTGAGTTCCCCCGACCCGCTTCCACAATGGTATTCTCCATTTAGGATGAAAAGAATCAGAAACCCCCGGCTTGTCACTGGAACCGAATGAAAGAATTTCCGCGAATCAAGAGACTCCCTCCCTACGTTTTCAACATTGTCACCGAACTCAAAATGGCGGCGCGCCGCCGGGGTGAAGACATTATTGACTTTGGAATGGGAAATCCCGACCTGCCCACGCCGCAGCATATTGTGGACAAGATTGTCGAATCCGTGCAGAAACCGCAAAACCACCGGTATTCGCAGTCCAAAGGGATTCCTAACCTGCGTCTCGCCATCTGCAATTGGTACAAGCGTAACCATGGAGTCGACCTGGACCCGGAAACCGAAGCGATCGCCACGATCGGGTCCAAGGAGGGCATCTCGCATCTGGCGATGGCGATTTCCGGGCCGGGAGATTCCATCCTGGTGCCGACGCCGACGTATCCGATTCACACATACGCCTTCATCCTGGCCAACGCCGATGTGGTGAGCGTGCCCCTGGGACGGGATTGCGATTTTTTCGAGGAGTTGCTGAAAGCGTTCAAGGCCAACTGGCCCCGTCCCAAGGCTCTGGTGATCAACTTTCCCCACAATCCAACAACGGCGTGTGTTGAACTCGATTTTTTCGAGAAAGTGGTCGAGTTCGCCCGCGAGCACGAACTGATTGTGATCCACGATTTCGCCTATGCGGACCTGGTGTTCGACGGCTACCGCGCCCCCAGCCTGTTGCAGGTTCCGGGCGCCAAGGAAGTCGGCGTGGAGAGTTTCACCCTTTCGAAAAGTTACAACATGCCCGGCTGGAGGGTGGGGTTTCTGGTGGGAAACCGTGATATTATCCAGGCTCTGGCGCGGGTCAAAAGTTATCAGGATTACGGGATGTTCCAACCGATTCAGATCGCCGGGATCATTGCCCTCAACGGGCCGCAGGATTGCGTCGAGGAAATCCGGCAGGTCTACAAAGTGCGCCGCGACACCCTGTGCGAAGGGCTCAACCGGATCGGCTGGAATATCGAACCGCCCAAGGCGTCGATGTTTGTCTGGGCGGAGATACCGGAAAAGCATCAGGCCATGGGCTCCCTGGAGTTTTCCAAAATGTTGATCGAAAAAGCCCGTGTTGCGGTGTCTCCGGGAATCGGCTTTGGTGAAGGGGGCGACCGCTTTGTCCGTATTTCGCTGGTGGAAAATGAACACAGGATCCGCCAGGCGATCCGGGGCATTCGCGATGCCCTTTGACGTCTGTATTGAATCAACGGTGTGGAGGTTTTTCTGATGGATACAATCAAGCTGGGTCTGATCGGATTCGGCACCATCGGTTCCAGTGTGGTCAAAATTTTGCAGGAGAACGGCGGCCTGATCAGTCAGAGGCTGGGCGGCCGGCTGGAACTGGTGAAGATTGCCGACCTCGACATCACCACTGACCGTGGCGTGAAGGTGGAGCCGGGAATTTTGACGACTGAGGTCGGGGAAATCCTCGAGGCTCCTGAAATCGATATTGTCATAGAGCTGATGGGCGGCTATGAACCGGCGCGGAGTTTTGTCCTCAAGGCCATTGCCAATGGCAAGCACGTGGTCACGGCGAACAAGGCGCTTCTGGCCAAATACGGCGACGAACTGTTCGGCGCGGCGGAGAAGGCCGGCGTCAACCTGCTGTTCGAGGCGGCGGTGGGTGGAGCCATTCCCATCATTCGTTCGATCAAGGAATCGTTTGTCGCCAACCGTGTTGAAGCGATCGAGGGCATCGTCAACGGAACCGCCAATTACATCTTGACTAAGATGTCAGACGAAGGGCTGCCGTTCGACCAGGTCCTGAAGGAAGCCCAGGAAAAAGGATTTGCCGAGGCCGACCCGACCTTCGATATTGAAGGCATCGATTCGGCGCACAAGATCGCCGTGTTGACCCGGCTGGCGTATGGCACCACCGTCGATTTCGATGCCATTTATGTCCAGGGCATCAGCAGCATCCGCCAGGAAGACATTGAGTGCGCCCACGAGTTCGGCTATCGCATCAAACTGCTGGCGGTGTCCAAGTTCGACGGCAGCACGATCGATTTGCGCGTCCATCCGGCCATGGTGCCGGAAGACAAGCCGCTGGCCAACGTCAACGGAGTGTTGAACGCCGTTCTGGTGCGCGACGACCTGATGGAGGAAAACATCCTCATCGGTCACGGGGCGGGGGGGCTGCCGACCGGCAGCGCGGTGACGGCGGACGTGGTCGAAATCGCCCGCGACATCATCACGGGCTGTACCGGCCGGGTGCCTTCGCAGGCGTTCCCTTCCGGTTCGCAAACCGCGATTCCGCTGAAAAATATCAACGAGATCGAAGCGGAGTATTTTCTCCGGTTTTCCGTTCAGGACAAACCGGGGGTGTTGTCCAGAATTTCCGGGATCCTGGGTGAAAACCAGATCAGCATCCGGACCATGATTCAAAGAGAGCGTGATCCCAGAGGGGGCGGTGTGCCGTTGATTCTGATGACGCACCAGGCCCTGGAGGAAAACGTCCAAAAGTCTCTCCAGGAAATCGATTCCCTGGATGTGATTTGTGAAAAGACCGTTCTGATCCGGGTGGAAAAATGAACCAGACGACAGCAGCATCCCAAGGCGTTTTCCAGGCGTGGTTCCAGTGTATCAACGGCTGTTCCGGCAAATACGATCTGACCGAGGTGATTTACAAATGCCCGGACTGCGGAAACCTGTTGGAAGTGGTGCACGACATTGAAGCGCTCAAGACAAAATCGGCGGATGAATGGAAGAGCCTGTTCCAGGAGCGTTACCGCAAGAATGACTGGCCCTACGGTTCCTCCGTCTGGGGCAAAAAGGAAATGGTCTGCCCGGTGGTGGACAATGAAAATATCGTGTCCACCTACGAAGGCGCGAGCAACCTGTTTTGGGCCGAAAGGCTGGGGCGGCAACTGGGGCTTGAGGATTTATGGGTGAAGCAGTGTGGCATGGCCCACACGGGTTCCTTCAAGGACCTGGGGATGACGGTGCTGGTGTCCATGGTCAAGCAGATGCGGGCCGAAGGAAAGAACATCCGGGCCGTGGCCTGCGCCTCCACGGGAGACACTTCGGCCGCCTTGGCGGCCTATTGCGCCGTGGCGGATATTCCGGCAATCGTTTTCCTGCCGAA
>JAGQJZ010000144.1 GCA_020430445.1 Nitrospina sp. | reverse complement strand
CGAGTCGACGTCCACCCGCTCGGCGAGGACCGCCGCGTACAGACCCATGAAGCCGACGGCCATCGGCAGGCGGTCCCATAGCAGCGTCGTGTTGCTGGGGGCGATGTGGTAATACGCCGAGCCCGGCCCGATCAACGCGATGCCGAAAAACGCGGTCATCCAGGCCATGGCTTCGCGCGGATCGTGAAACACCTGCCGTTCGTTCATGTTGCGGTAGACGAAGGCCATGCCGATCCACCCGACGATGGTGAAGGGTACATTGGACAGGACGTTTAAGAAAAACGGAATGCTCGCCATTTGCCGCGCGTCGGCAAACTGGTGGTACTGCGGATTCTGTGCGATGGGATCGGCCATCAGAGACGCCAGGATGAATCCCGACAACAGTGACAGGAGCAGCGCGGCGCGGCGGCGGACGCTCACCTTTTTGTCTCATGGTCGAAGCGTCCGTGTTCGATGAAATAGAGTGTCTGGTGCACCACCTTCGGGTTGTACATCATGAGTGAATGCGTCGCGGGCAGGACGATGTGATCCGCCATGCCCGGCATGCGCGTGCTTTCGACCGACACCTTGCCGTCGTCCTTTCCCTTGATCAGGCTGGAGTGGAAAAAATCCACTGTGCGGTCTCCGGCGATGACGCCGAGCGGGTAGTCTGCTGTGTCGCCCCAGCCGGCGGGGCCTTCCGGGCCCGTCGCCATTTCCTGCCCGGCGGGGCCGTACAACGTTTTGTACAGCCAGATGTTTTTCCAGAAGTCGGTCGCCTCGCTTCCCTTGTTGGGCGGACCCAGCATGACGACCCGTCCGAGGTTGGCGGGGCGGTGGCGCTTGAGAAGGGCGCGGACAATGAGCCCGCCCATGGAATGCGTGACGCAGTGGACACGTCCGTCGAGCTTGTTGGCGAAACGGTGAACGCGTGGCGCGATGCGGTCGGCCAGTTGGCGGATGCTGAAGCGCCGCGATGGGTAGTCGATATTGAGCGTGTTGTAACCCTCGCGACGAAACGCGCGTTCCAGTCCTGCCATGGAATATTTTGAACGCAGAATGCCGTGCAGAAAGATCACCCCGTCCGGCTTCGTTTCATCCGTCATCCTTGATGTCTCCGGACAATGAAATCGAACGCGCCCTGAAGAACACCCGGTGTTTGGCCCGGCGCGTACTCGATGATGAGGCGTTCCTGCTCCTCGTGGCTCAGGGCGGGATCGCGCAAAATGTAATCGCTTGCGTTGAGTTGCTGGTAGAAATCGGTGTCCGCCAGCGCCTCGCCGCGGAAATACGTTTGCGTGACCAGCTCCGGGAACTTCGCTGCCTGCACGATGAAATGCAGATGCGGCGGGCGGAACCAGCCGCTTCCCAGGTCGGCGGGATAGTATCCGGGCAAAACGGTTTTAAACTGGTAACGGCCCTGGTCATCCGTCACGCAATGGCCCCAGTACTGGAAGTGCGGGTCGAGCGTTCGTTCGATGACCTTGCCGCGCGGATCGCGAAACGAGTGCGCCACGCTGTCGCCTTGATGGTTGTAGCGTCCCGTGGCCGCCGCCTGCCACAGCATGAGCGAAGCATGGGGGACGGCCTGCCCTGCCGGGTCGAGAACGTGGCCGGACAGCAAAACCACCTGACCCTGGGCGGATCGATCGTGGCCCTTGATCTGCGTCAGGTCCCAGTCGTTTGACAAGGGATAAGGCGCGGATGGATTGCCCAACTCGCGGATGGGGGTGACCGGATCGCCGGGATCGGGGAAGAAGGGGCCGAGCACCTGCTCGAAGACGCGCTCCGGGCGGTTGCAGGCGGAGAGGAACATCCCCGCCGCCAGTGCCCCTCCGAAACGGTAGACCTCTTTGAGCAGTTGCCGCCGTGTGACCGGGTGCCGCGTCATGCGTTTTCTCTAGCGGAGTTCACCATCGACTGGATGGAGACGTAATCCGTTTTGCCCGTGCCCAGCACCGGCAGCTGGTTGACGATGCGGATCGTTTTCGGCAGGTTGATCTCGCCGATGCCGTTTTCCTGCGCGTGGCGGATCACCGCGTCGCGCGTGGCGTCCTGGAAGTCTGTGACCAGCACCAGTTGTTCGCCCTTCTTCGGGTCGGGCACCGTCACCACCGCGTGGTGGGCCTCCGGCCACAGCGCGGCGAGCATCGATTCCACCGCCGTGAGCGACACCATCTCGCCGCCCACCTTGGCGAAGCGCTTGGCGCGGCCCTTGATGGTGATGTAGCCCTCGTCGTCCAGAGTCACGATATCTCCCGTGTCGTACCACTCGCCTTCGGGAGCCTCCAGTATGCCCGGGTTTTCCGCGCGCAGGTAACCGGACATCACGTTGGGTCCCGAGACCCACAAGCGCCCGCCCTCGTCGATGCCGGGGATCGATTCCAGCCGGTGGCGCATGCCGGGAACCAGGCGACCCACCGTTCCCGGTTTGTGGTGCATCGGCGTGTTCAGCGCCAGTACCGGTGCGGTTTCCGTTGCGCCGTAGCCTTCGAGGATGCGGATGCCGAATTTCTCCTGCCACACGCGGCGGGTTTCGTCCTTGAGTTTTTCCGCGCCGGCGAAGACGTAGCGCATGTTGTAAAAATCATACGGGTTGGCGAAACGGGCGTAACCGGAGAGGAAGGTGTCGGTGCCGAGCATGATGGTGGCGTTGATGTTGTAGCCCACTTCCGGGATGATGCGGTAATGCAGGGGGGTGGGGTACAGGAACGTGCGGATGCCCGAGAGGATGGGAAGCAGGGTGCCGACGGTGAGGCCGAATGAGTGGAACATCGGCAGCACGTTCAGCATCACGTCCGTCGGGCCGAAGTCGAGCAGCGCCCCCACCTGCAGGCGGTTGGCTAGAATATTTTGGTGCGACAGCACCACACCCTTCGGCGTGCCTTCGGAACCGGAGGTGAACAGCACCACCGCCGCGTCTTCGGAACGGCGCGTTTTAACTCGTCTGCGGTAAACCGTTTCCGGGAACAGCGCGGTGAGCAGTCCTTTTAACTTCTGGGCAATCGAGACGGTGGGCGCGACGTCTTCCAGATACACCAGTTTGACGTTCTCCTTCTGAATGGCTTCCACCATGGCCTCCAGTTTACCGAGCTCGATGAACTTGCGCGAGGTGTAGACCGTGTTGAGGCACGCCGTTTTGCAGGCCAGCGCCACGTTGCGCGCGCCGGTGGAAAAGTTGAGCATCGCCGGCACCCGCCCGTAGGCGTGCAGGCCGAAAAAGCTGATCAACAGACCCAGGGAGTTGGGCAGCAGCAGGCCGACCTTTTCGCCGGGCCGGGAGTTGTGGGCGAACACGCCGCCCAGCACCGAGGCGCGCACGAGTAACTGAAAATAAGACAGCGGTTTGAAATCCTGATCCTCGGCGATGGTGTGTTGTCCGCCGTGGGTGGACGCCGCATCGAGCAGGGACTGGTAAATCGTTTGCCGGTAGGGGCCGCTTTCGAACAGCATCTCGGTCATCAGGGTGTACAGTTGTTCGCCCGCCCGGCGGCGGCGCTTACGGCCCTTCATCCCTTCTGGCAGTTTGAAATCGACCGGCTCGAGAAACGTCACCGTGATTTTGGGGAACCAGCGCACGCGCACCTTGCCGCGCAGGCGGGTGAACGGCGTGAACTGGGCTCCGTCGAGGCGCACGGGAATGAGCCGGGCCCCCGCTTTGTCGGCGATCATCCCCGGCCCTTCGTAGACCTTCATCAAGGAGCCGGTCACCGTGAGGCGGCCCTCCGGAAAAATGACCAGCCGCTGCCCCTGTTTCACCTTGTCGATGAGACGCCGCGTGGCCAGGGGATTTGTCGGGTCGAGCGGCAGGGTTTCTGCGAGGGCGAGGAACGGTTTCACCCACCAGGCTCTGGCGATGTGCGTGTTGATGGCGAAGGTCAGTTTTTCCGGCAACCAGGCGGCGATCAACAGGGCGTCGAGAAATGACAGGTGATTCGAGATGAGGACCGCCCGTTCGCCGGCTTTTTCGTAATGTTCCAGGCCGCGCACCTCCACCCGGTAAAACAGTTGCAGGAGACTGCGGAGGATCGACTGCACCAGCGCATGGGGCAGCAGGCGGCAGATGTAAATCGCCACCAGCGCGTTCATGACCGCCACGACGAGAAAGACCTGCGGCACTGAAAATCCGAGCTTCAGCATGACGATGGTGCCGATGGCGGCGGCGACCATGAACAGCGCGTTCATGATGTTGTTCGCCGCAATGGTGCGCGAACGGTGCGTGACCTCTGAACGCGATTGCAGGATGGCGTAGAGCGGGACGATGTAGACACCGCCGCAGGCGGAGATCATGGACAGGTCAAACAGGATGCGCCACGCCCCGGGATAGACGAGAAATTGTATCGCGCCGATGAATTGCCCGTCCACCGGCTTTGGGAAATCCGCCTGGCTGGCAAAGAACAGGTCGACCATGAAGACCGTCATGCCCAGGGCCCCGAGCGGCACATAGGTGGCGTTGATCTGTCCCTTGAGGAGCTTGTTGCAGAAGAGGGAGCCGACGCCGATGCCGATGGAGAACAGGGTGAGAAACAGGGTGACCACCTGTTCGTCGCCGCCGAGCGTGGCCTTGGCGTAATTGGGAAACTGGGAAAGGAACGTCGCGCCGATCAGCCAGAACCAGGAAATGCCCATGATCGACAGGAAGATGTCCTCGTTTTGCCGCGACTCCTTCATCATGAGGAGCGTCTGCCGGAAAAAGTTTTTCTCCACTTTCAGGTTGGGGTCCGCCGCCTCGGTGGGCGGAATCTTCAGGCTGGCGAGCCAGCCGATCAGGGCGACGCTGATGACGAAGGTGGACACCCAGGCGAGACCGCCGTCCGCCAGGATGAGCAGGCCGCCGAGAATCGTTCCCGTCAGGATCGAGACAAATGTTCCCGCCTCGATGATGCCGTTGCCGCCGATCAGTTCATCCTGACGCAGGTGGTCGGGGAGGATGCCGTATTTGAGCGGGCCGAAGAACGAACTTTGCGCTCCCATGAGAAAGAGCAGGGTCATCAGCAGCCACACGTTTTCGAGGAAGAAGGCGATGGAAGCCCCGGCCATCAGGACAATTTCGATGGCTTTGATGATGCGGATGAGCCGCGCCTTGTCGTAGCGGTCGGCCAGTTGACCCGCGGTGGCGGAGAAGAGGAAGAACGGCAGGATGAAGATGCCCGCCGCCAGGGTGACGAGGATCTGCGGGTTGTAACCGGCTTTCTCCGCTGCGACGTAGGTGATGAGAATGACCAGCGCGTTTTTAAACAGGTTGTCGTTGAAGGCGCCGAGAAACTGGGTGAGGAACA
>JAGQJZ010000143.1 GCA_020430445.1 Nitrospina sp. | reverse complement strand
GAATAGAAGCGCAGAAAAAGCTGATCCAAAACCTCAGGGAAACGTCCAAACCCGTCGCGCCGGACAACGCCATCGGCCGCCTCACCCGCATGGAGGCGATCAACAGCAAGAGCATCAGCGACGCCTCCCTGAGCTCCGCCCAGGTCAAACTGGAAAAACTGCAAGCCGCCCTGGGCAAGCTCGACGATCCCGACTTCGGCCTGTGCCTGGGCTGCGGCAATCCCATCCCTCACGGCCGCATCATGCTGATGCCGGAAAGCGTGCTGTGCGTTTCCTGCGCCGAGAAAAAAGGGCGCGGTTGACCCGCGTTCTTTCCGTTCCTTCCACCCTGTTTATTTTTCCCTGAAAAACCCCGCGTCCTGTCCGGAGTCGCTTCCCTTTTCTTCCGGGGTCTCGACCAGTTGCAGGTGCGGGATGTTTTTCGAGCAGTGGATGTACGCCTCTTCCACCCGCACGATCACCCAACGCTCCGGCGTCTTGCCCGCCGGGTGTTGCGGCTCCGCCCGCCCCCGGTCCTGAAAAATCGCCCGCACTTCCTCGCCGGACTTGATGTCGGCGTATCCGTTGACGTGCAGCCCGCGGGTGGTCTGGAAAAAATCGACGAAGATCATGCCGATGTGCGGGTTCTCCAGAATATTGCCGAGACTAGCCAGCACGCCGTTGCCCCGGTATTCGGGATAGAGCAGCGTCTGCGCGTCCAGCACCTGCACAAAACCCGGATCACCCGTCCGGATGGAACAATCGCATTCACCTTTACCGTCGGCGGTGGCGACGAACACCATCGGTTGCCGGGCGATGAACTCCCGCATCGGCGCGTTGAGATAATCGCGGACCTGTTGTTCGTAAAACGCCTGCGCCCGTTCCTTCGTTTTATACTGTTCCTGGAGGCGGTGCTCCCCCTCCGAGCCTGGCAAATTCATACGACACCTTTAATTTCGTGTTGAAGGATTTAGCAGGGGAACCGCAAAATTTACAATTTCCATGCGAGGTGCCCCTGATGGTCCCTTCTCAACCATGGGTTTCTATAAGGCAATCGTACGCCCCGTGATTGGAGAACGCAAGCCAGGACAGGGTATCGGGAGGGATTCAGCGGAAAACGTGAAAAAGAACGGCGGACCGGGATGAGGAGAACAAAAAGACCGGCGCGCCCTGTCCTATTCGGTGTAATCCGGTTCAACAAACTGCCATTTCACTTCCGGAAACTGGTGCCGCACCTCGGCCTCGACCTGGTTGATGTCCTGGATGAGGCTATTAACGTCCGTTTCATTTCCGGGATGGATTTTGTAGCTCAGCATCACATCGCGGTCGCCGAGCTGGAGCCCCAGGAACCGCAGCAGTTTCGCCGTCGGCATGCGTTCCTTCAGGATACGCTCCACCGCCGGACGGTAATTCTTCGCCGGGGCTTCGCCGATGATGAGCGACTTGATCTCGACCGCGAGAAAACACGCCAGCACCACGAGCAGGGTACCGATGAGAATGGAGCCGTAGGCGTCCCACGCCGGGTCGCCCGTCACCACCGCCATGCCCACGCAGCCGGCGGCCATGAACAGGCCGAGCAATGCACCGGCATCTTCTGTGAAAATAACGAGGAGTCCCGCCGAGGTGGTCTTGCGGAACCAGGTCCCCAGGCTGCCGAAGCGGTTGGTGGCGCGGATTTCCTTCAGCGCCGCGCGGAAGGAGAAGCCTTCGAGCAGGACGCCGACGCCGAGAATGCCCAGCACCAGCGGGGCGTTTTCGATCGGTTCCGGGTCGGACATCTTGTGCACGCCTTCGTAAATGGCAAACAGGCCCCCGAGCGAAAACAGCAACACGGTGACGACAAAAGACCAGAAGAAAGATTCCCTGCCGTAGCCGAGCGGGTGTTTTTCCGTGGGCGCTTTTTTGGCGGACTTTTCGCCCACCAACAGGAGCACCTGGTTGGTGGTGTCGACCACGCTGTGGATCGCCTCCGCCAGCAGTGAGGCGCTGCCGGAGATGAAGGCGCCCACGAACTTGGCCACGGCGATCCCGAGGTTGGCCATCATCGCAATGATGATGACTTTTGTCGATCCGCCCCCGCTCATGCGGTCACAGGCTTTCCGGAACCGCAAAAGCGGCCCCGTTGCCTAGAATTTTCGCGATGCGCCATACGTCGGGCTGTAGATGAAGGTGGCCAGAATGGAAATCTTGTTTCTCTCGATGGTGACCGGGAACGGGTAGAACGGCGCCGCGTTCTTGATGGCCCGGATGGCGGCGAAATCGAGCAGTTCCGAGCCCGACCCCTCGATCAGGCGCACATCCATCAGGTCGCCGTCGCGCTGGATCTGGAAACGCAGGGTGAGTTCGCCCGATATGCCGCGCCGCGCCGCTTCTTCCGGGTAATCCCACACCCGCTGGATCTGGTGTTTGATCCGGGCGAAATAGGACGCGTATTTCGTTTCCTTGGTGTCGAGGGAAATCACCTCGTCGTCTTCTTCGTCGACGCTGGCATTCGTGTCGATACTAGCGTATTTGGAAGCGTCGAATCCGTCGAGCAACGCCATGGCGCTGCCGGATTTTACGTTCGGTTCCGTTACCGGCGGCGCGGGCTGTACCGGTTTTTTCTCCTCGCTGATGAACCCTTTGTCCGCCAGCGGGAACATGGGCGACTTTTCAACCGGGGTCTGTTGCGGCGCGGGCTTCGTCACCGGGCGGGAAACCGGCTGTTCCCGGGGCGCGGGCCGGGGCGCGGGTTGACCGGTGAACTTTGGAACCACGGTCTTTTTCGCCTGGTACTGTTTCTTCGTGGACGTTTTTTTCCCGGCATGCGCGCGGCTGTCGTGGCTGGCCAAAAGCTCCGAGGAACGCGGCTTTTCGGCCTTCGCCGGCTCCGGCGCGTCGATGAGAACGCTTTTCTTTTTTTCAGGCTTCAGCTCTTCCGGCTGGATGTAGTGCACCTTGATCGGCGGCTTGACCTCGGGGTCCGAGAGTTTCGCCGGTGTGATCCCATGAATCACGACGGCGATCAGATGGATGATGGCGGAGATGACGATGAACCGCGTGAGATGGGTCCGCCGCATCAGAAAGACGGGATCGATTGCCTGGGATGCTGATTTTGCCATGCGAATTTCGCAACATTCCTCGGAGGCGGATGAAACCCGCCCCCAATTGCTAATAACTATCTATAAATTAACAGGATAAAGCCCGAAATATTGTATCAGGTTTGCCCACCCCCTGCACAGCGTTTGTGCAGGGGCCTATCCGGTCCTCGCCGCCCGTTTTCCCCCGTCAGGTTCAAGACAGACCCAGCTTCACTGATTGTATCAGGTCTGCCCCATTCCCATGCTCCGCGTGGGAGCCCCGGCAGTCCGCGCTCTTTTGCGTTACAATATTAAAAACCCGCTCCCGGAAGCATGCCCATGCCCCAGCGATTCCCAGCCACGTTGTCCTGCCTTCTGCTGGTCCTGCTCACCGTCTGCGCTGTGGTGCCCACCGCCGCGCACGCAAAGCAGGTCAGCGTCACCGAACAGAACGGCACAATCCGCATCCATTCCGAATCCGCTCCCCTGGGCGCAGTCCTCAAAACCATCGGCCAGGCCACCGGCATCCAGTTCCACATTTCCGCCGAGGCCCGCAACAACCTCATCACCCGGGAAATTGAAGCCCCGGACTGGAAAACGGCGCTCAGGAGACTGCTCGACGCCTACGACCGCCTGGAGTTGTGGGACCCGGACCTCGCCGCCTCCGAAATCCATATCCTGTCCGGAGCCAATAACGGGACGCCTCAGGAACCCGCGGGGGAGAACAGGCAGGCCAGCCACGCGCCTTCGGGCCAGACGCCCCAAACAGACCGGCGCTTCGCACCATCGACGCCCCGGCCTGGCCAACCGGTTCCCAGCCTCAACCGCAAGCAGTTGATGCTCCTGTCCAAGGGCAAACTGCGCGATCCGTTTCCGGCTTCCGCCTTCCAGGATCCCGGCATCCGGTTTTTTCTGGAACAGTTTCAGGTGACCCCAAACAGCAGGGGCGACGCTTTCTTACAGGCGCGGATCAAGGCCCGGCGTTTGCTCAAGGACTCTCAAAAAAAATAGCAAAGAAGGAAAGGCTCTAGACCGCCGGGGAAAACCGTTCCGTCTGCGTGCTGTACCAGCGGCAGGCTTCTTCCGTCATGGGCGTGTGCAGATTGGGCGTCTCGTACCGGCCTTCCTTGTCGAACGGCACGTAACCCATTTGCTGGGTGCGGTAGATGTCGTTGATATAACCGTTGAAGTCGGTGTACATCGGCAGTTTCAGTTTCAGGCGGGGCATGGCCTTTTCGCGAAAGCGCAGCAATTCCGCCCCGAAGGGATGGATCTTCAGCAGTCCCTCCTCGCCGTATTTGATTTCCGAGAAGCGGACCAGCGATTCGTAATCCTCCCAATCCTCCAGCGCGTCGACATCGCCGACGAACGCCGGATCGTCGTGGAACTTCGCCGTCGCCGGGGTGTTGAGCAGGGTCGACATGCCGCGGATGAAATTTTTCAGATGCATGCCGAACTTGTAATCGTCTTCCTTGCGAAACCGTTTGAGGTCCTTGTCGAACTTGCGGAAATGGTGCGCCACCACCGGGAGCATTTTCAGCATGCGCTTGGGCTCGCGCAGCGCCTTGCTGAAAAACGCATTCAGGATCTTGCCGTCCTTGCGCGTCTCGTGCAGCAGCTCGATGATATCCCCCTCCACCGCCCCCATGTTGATGGGATAGACATTGGGTTCCTTCACATCGTGCAAACGGCCTTCCTTTTCATCGATGCAGCGGTAGTGGTAATTGCGCTGGATGAATTCCGATGCCGGTTGATTCTCGTAATCGGAAAACATGGCCTGCCGCGAGTTCAGCCACATGATGAGGTTGTTGGAGCGGATGTCGCGGTCCTCCACCACCTTGCTCAAATTGTAGAGGAACGGCAGGTCGCCGGGCTGGAACAGCACCAGTTCGTTTTTCTGCAAATTCAGGGCATCGCCGCCGCGCAGCAGGGTGCTGATCAGCATCAGGTTGTCCGGGTCTTCCGGCACGAAGCGGATGGTTTTGCCGCGGCAGTCCACCGTTTCCAGAAACAGGTCGAGCACCTGCTTCACTTCGACCGAACCGACCACGGCGATTTCCCGCATGCCGGACAGGAGCACATTGCCCAGGGCGTAACACATCAGCGGGATGCCGTTGATGAGGAACAGGAATTTGAGGCGGTCGATGCGGTCGTCCTCCGCCCGCAGGATCAGGTGGCTGATGCCGCGCTTGCCCTGGGCGATTTCCCGCTTGGCCTTGCCAATGCTGAAACGGTCAGCCTCGCGCCGGGCGCCGTACCGGTTATGGCTGAAACTGAGAATGCACTTTTCGATGGCCGGTCTGTTGCGCATGGAATCCCTTACAATTTTCCCCGGCTTGTCCTAAAATGGGGAACAGGCTTTAACTGTTTGGAATATTATAGACTTGTCGCCAAAAAGAACAAGGGGCGGCGTCTCACGGCCGAACGTAAAACGGCCACCCGGATCGCCACCGCGTGGG
>JAGQJZ010000142.1 GCA_020430445.1 Nitrospina sp. | reverse complement strand
AAAGGGTTTTACGTTGCCGTCCGCAAGGACCTGCAGTAAAACCCATCGAAGAAATTTGTGGTGGCAAGCTGTTGGCCGTCCGCAAGGACCTGCAGTAAAACCCATCGAAGAAATTTGTGGTGGCAAGCTGTTGGCCGTCCGCAAGGACCTAAGTGTTGATATTGAGCAGGCGGCCGACGTTGTTTTCGTTCGAACGGATTTGCAGCGCCAGCGAGCGCACCGAGGTTTCGATCTGCAGGAGCTGGTTGTTGAGGTCGGAGATAGAAGAGGCGATGTCCGTCCCCGCGATTTCGTTGCGGCTCGATTCCAGGTTGACCAGTGTGTTGCGCGTGTTGCGCGAGGTGATCTCCAGCCGGTTGGACAGCGCTCCCACCTCGCCGCGCGTGTTGATGACCGTTTGCTGGGCCTGTCCCAGCCGGTCGAACGCCTGCAGGGCGTTTTGCGGATTGAGGATGTCGAGGCCGGAGATGCCGAGCGTCTGCGTGTCGGTGGCTTCGATGACGTTCAGGTTGATCTGGTTTTCCGGACCGCTGCCGATGCCCGCCTGGATGTCCACCTGATTCGGCGAGTTGGGCGCGAGGTTGCCGTTGAGGATGGGCTGACCGTTGAACTCCTGCGTGCCCGCGATGCGGTCGATCTCCGTCAGGATCTGGGAAAACTCGGCGTTGAGCGTTTCGCGTTCGGCGGACCCCAGCGTGCCGTTCGCCGCCTGAATGGCCAGTTCGCGGCCGCGGCCGATGAGGTCGGACACCGTCGCCAGGCCGCCCTCGGCGACGCGGATGAAATTGCCGCCGGTTTCGATGTTGCGCGTCGCCTGCGTGAGCGCGGCGATATCCGAGCGCAGGCCTTCCGAGATCGCCAACCCCGCCGCGTCCACACTGGCGCTGACCAGGCGGTTGCCCGAGGCGATCTGCGACAGCCGCGTGAGCACGCCGTTCTGGTTGCGGTTGATCGTGTTCAAAATGCGGTTGCTGCTATTCGAATCGATTATTCCCGCCATGGTCTCACCTGATCGATTGAGGGTTGAATATAAGGTATAGTCCGCTAACGCCTTTGTCAAACCCGCCGCAAGGCTGAAAAGACATCAAGAGAACTTCTTGATTTGCAAAGGCCGGGCGGTGCCGATACAATGATTGCCGTTTAAACACCTTACGGGCATGCAGGCTTATGAAACTGGTCATCAACGGTGAAGAAATCAGAGAACCCATTGCGGAAACCACCCTGGGTCCGCTCATCGACCGGCTCATGTCCGAACGGCAGGCGCTGGGCCTGCACGTGTTCGCCGTCCACCTGAACAGCGATGAAGTTTTGGTCGATTCCGAGGAAGCCCGTTCGCTCAGCCTCTCGGGCGACGATCTGCTCGAAATCGAATTCGCCCCGATCGAAGCCCTCATCGCCCGCAATATCGACAACGCCGGCAACTACCTCGACCGGCTCCTGCCCGGTTTTGAAAAAGCCACGCAGTTGTTCCGCACCGGCAACGAGCAGGAGGCCAACCGCTATTTTCTTGACATCATCGACGGCATCGAGTGGTTTTCCGAGGTCGTCACCCAGACCCTGGCCGCCACCGGGGGCGACCCCGCCACCCTCAAGCTGGGGACCGAAACCCTGCAGGACCGCAACGAACGCCTGCTTTCCTACACCACCCAGATGGTGGAGGCCAACCAGAACCGCGACTGGGTCCTGCTGGCGGACCTGATCGAATACGAACTGACCCCTTTTTATGAAGAATGGCAGACCCTGCTGCCCCACCTGCTCCCGCCCAAAAACATCAATTGATTGAAGTTTAAAGACTTTTCA
This sequence comes from Nitrospina sp., assembly GCA_020430445.1. GTDB lineage: Bacteria > Nitrospinota > Nitrospinia > Nitrospinales > Nitrospinaceae > Nitronauta. The sequence goes on along the minus strand of JAGQJZ010000142.1, from coordinate 3,704 downwards.
CCTTTTTTTTAAAAATCCAAAAAAAATTTGCCTGATCGGCTAAAGTTTACAGATTTTCTGCCGATAAGAAAGTCAGGGAACCGTCCGGCCGCGTTTGACAATGCGTCCTTTTCCCTTTTTAAGCCGTTTTTCCTTTAATATATTTTTTAGGGAGGTGCGGCGGGCCGGAATAGTTTTTACCTGAGCAACTTATCGGCAAAAAAAGAACAGACTTTAAAAATTTTGCCGTATTTTTTAAGGAAAACTCTGATAATTCGTTCTTTATCTCGTGGGAACCCCACCGGCCCTGAGAAACAGGAGCCGGTTCGCAGCCAAATCGAATCTTCGGAGACCTCCTTGAATCATTTTTCAGTTTAAAACGAGGGTATCAGACCCCCGACAACCACTGGGGAGGAAGCACCATGGCAGAGACAGGCACCGACCTCAACATTCAGCAGAGCTCCAATATTCCGGGCCTGGCCAATGCCCGCCGGCTCCAGAACGAAGACGTGCAAAACCAGGAGATCGAAAAAGACCGGGTGGAAGAAAACCGTCAGGAAGAGATTCGCCGTCAGGCAGACCTGGTTTCCATCCGGGAACCCCGTCCCGGCGATATCGAGCGCCAGGAAGTCCGCCTGGAAGGTGAAACCTTCGACGTTCCTTCGCAGGATGTTCCCGAAAACCTGGGTCTGAGGCCTGAAGCCGATAACGGCGGAACCTCCGTTGCCGACCTCAATCAGGGAATTCGGGAGGACACGGAACTGGCCTCGCCTCTGCAGCAAGGGCTGGGCGATAGCGGAGTGAGCGCCCTGCAAGAAAACGTGGGAGGCCTGAGTCGGGAACCCGCGTTCCGCCAGACCCTTGAGACGGAAGAAGAACCCGATCCGGTTCGACCGGAGCCGGCCGGAGCGCGGGGAACTCTGGAAGTTTTGGAAAACCCGGAACCTCGGGAAGAAGCCGCTGTGAATCCCGGATCGGCCAACGATCCGGTTCAGGGACAGGACACCGGGAACCTGACCGAAGACGATGCCGGCCTGGCGGCGACCAGTACGGGACGGCCCAACGCCACCAACCAGATTCTCCGGCAGAACCAAGCCGAAGAGGCGGATCAGCAGCAGGCCCGCCAGGAACAGGAAAACGAACAACGCGAACCGGAACGGGAACAGACGGAGCGCGGGCAGAATATCGACCGGCTGGTTTAGGGAGTTTAAAAACCGGATGGAACATCCGGCTGGGCCCGCGGGGGCCCGGTGGTTTTTACATACAGGCAGGTTTTTCGAGAGCGCCCCGGGATCTTTATCGGATCATTGATTCCCGGGCGCCCTGCTGAAGTTCAACCGGCAGGTCCGGGTTGGGCTGAAGAAAGACGTGCCAGCGTGCTCCGTACTGGGGAGGAAAGAGCACGCCGGCATACGGTGCTCGCAGCTATTGTCCAAACACCGATCGTCTTATAGGCATTGGAATATGCTTTTCGGGTCGTTTGGGTGATGAGCCATTCTTTGGCTTGAAAGACCGGACGTGTCCATCACCCTCTCTGTGCCTTTATCGGCATGGGTCCGGAAAATCTTTACGGGCCTGCCGGCGGAGGCATGGGGTTTTTTCGGCCCATGCAGGTATCCAGCGCTACCGGACTGTCCATTTCCCGCCTCATTGCGCCCGTTGCGGCCCCGCGCCCAACAGGAGCGGCGGACACCCTGCGCACAGCGCAGGACACCACACGCACCACCCCTCCGGCCACGGGACCCGGCCGCTCCGGCCTGACCTTACGCACCTCCCGGCCCGTCACCCCGAACGGCAATCCCGATGCGTTTCTCATTTCTCCGGCCCTGAACCGGGACCGGCTGGAACAGGCGCGCACAGGCCTCGTCCAATCCATTCGCGACCGCGTGCAGGCCCTGAGCGACCGGGTCAACCGCCTGCTCGACACGGGATCGTTCAACACCCGCAGCGCGAATGTGCGCCCGCGCGATGTCCTCGCCGTCGCGCCGGAAAACGACACGCCCTTGGGCTCGAACCGGTTTCGCTCGACGCGCCTGTCCGCCGGGCAAACGCTGGCGTCGGATGAATTCCCCTCCGGCTCGGCGCTGGGCCTGAGCGGCACCTTCCACATCAACGGCGTGCCCGTTACCGTCGCGCCGCAAGACGGGCTGTCCAGCATCCGCGACCGCATCAACCGGGGCGAGGACACCAACGGCAACCGGGTGCTCGACGGCGCGGAAGACCTCAACGCCAACGGACAACTCGACATCATCCAGGTCGCCGCGGGCGAGTCCGGCCCCGGCCTGTTCGTGGTGGAAGACGTCAACGGCAACGGCATCCTCGATCCCTCCGAAGACGCCAACGGCAACGACCGCCTCGACGGCGGCACCGGAGAGAACCGCGTCACCGCCAGCCTGTCGCGCAACCGCCTGCTGCTGACCAGCACAACCGGCGGCGCATCGGCCATTGCGCTGAGCGATCCGGACGGGGTCCTGCTGGCGTTGGGATTCTTCGAACTCAACGCCAAGGGACTGCCCATCGAAAAGGAAGCGCAGTTCGATTTCGACCGTCAAACGCCGACCGACCTCAACACCGTTCCGCTCACCGCGCAGCTTGAAGTCGGCGGGCAAGCGCTGGAAAGCGATACCGATACCTTCACCAACGCACTGGAAAACGCCGTCGTCGAACTGAAAAAAACGGCGGAAGGCGGCATCGAAGTTGAAATCACGTTCGATGCCGAAACCGCGCTGGCGGAAATCCAAAATCTGGCCGATGAATTCAATACGGTGGTCGCGGACGTCAACCGGGCGCTGCACGGCAATCAGGCGTTTGCGGAAGACCCGGATCTGAACGGCGTCCGGCAAAACCTCACCGACCCGAATGAACCCGCGGCGGTGGAACCGGCGGAGAAACCCGCGCCGCCGCCGGAGGACGTACTCAAAACCTTCGACCGCATCACCCCGCCGGTCTCCGGCACGCCGCTTGCCGACTCGGGAGTCCTCCGGTTCGGCGACTTCTTCAATTCCAACACGGCACAGACGATCGAAAAAGGCGTGCGGCCTGAGCCGCCGACGACCGGCGGCCTGCTCATCAAGCAACTGGAACCGGTGGGGATTGAGATCCAGCCGGGCGACACCGTTGAAATCAACTCCACAAAACTGGAAGAGGCGCTTAAAAACGGCAACGAAAACGTGCAGGACATTTTCTTCGACAGCGAAAACGGCCTGTTGGCGTTTCTCAAGGCTCGGCTCGAGCCGTTGCTGAACGAAGATTTCGGCCCGCTGCCGGCGGGAGACGAATCGATACAGGAAACGCAGACGCCCGTGCAACGGGGCAACGCCCGGTTGCGGGAACGCCTGCTCGACTCCCTGACGGAGAACCGGCAGACGCGCAACCTGATCGCCATTGTGTGAATCGTGACTTTAAGGAAAGGATGTCGATGTTGTTAAAAAATCTCAAACAGCAAAAGGCCTGTTACGGAGTGCTGCAGCAACTGTTGGAACTTCAAAAACGCGCCATCGAAGAACGCAACGACGAAGCGTTGATGGCGGCCATCAAGGACAAGAACGTGCAGATCCAGACCCTGCACCGGCTGGAGCAGGAGTTCAACAGGCTGATCGGCGAACTGAATGGCGAACAAAAAGAAAGTGCCGAACAGCAGACGCAATCCCTGCGGCAGGAGATCGTGCGGGCATTGGAGAGCCTGATCGAGGCGGAGAACGCCTGCCAGCACGCGCTGATTCAGG
>JAGQJZ010000141.1 GCA_020430445.1 Nitrospina sp. | reverse complement strand
GGCCCGGAGCGGAATACGAGCGCAGGGTGCGGCGGCGGCAGGACACCATTTTGCGCCGCATGCGCACCACCTCCCTGGAATTTTTGAAACCCGTGAACAAGTGACAAAGGACAGACATTGAAAACCGGAAGGGTCAAAATAAAAGTTTCGAAATCCCTGGAAACGAAAATCCTCAAGGGACACCCCTGGGTGCATTATTACCAGGTGCAAAACGGAAAGGTGACGGGAAACCCGGGCGACCTGGGCGTGGTCTACGACCACAAAAACCGTTTCCTCGCCGTGGGATTGTTCGATCCGCATTCAGACATCCGCCTGCGTGTTCTGGAAACGAAGACGCCTCGCGATATCGACGAGGCGTTTTTCAGGGAACGCATCGAACAGGCGGTGGCGTTGCGTTCTCCCCTTCAGGCGGCGGGAACGACCGGGTACCGTCTTGTCAGTGGAGAGAACGACCGCCTGCCGGGGCTGGTGATCGATCGTTATGGCGACACCCTGGTCCTCAAACTCTATACCGAAGCGTGGATGCCGCACCTTCCCGTTTTTCTGCAGGCGCTGGAACAGGTGGCTCCGGCGGAACGCGTGGTGTTGCTGCTCAGCCGCCATGTGGAGAGGACCAAGACCACGGGGCCGGCGCATGGGGACGTGCTGACGGGGTTGCCTCTGGAGGGCCCCGTGCATTTCACCGAAAACGGACTGGTGTTCCAGGCGGATGTGGTGGCGGGACAAAAAACGGGTTTTTATTTTGATCAACGTGAAAACAGGGAACGCGTCAAAGGCCTCGCCGCCGGGAAGGATGTCCTCAACGTGTTCAGTTATACCGGCGGATTCTCTCTGTACTGTTTTGCCGGGAAGTGCCGGTCCGTCACCGAAGTCGATCTGAACCCACTGGCTTTGGCGATGGCAAAGGAAAACGTTTTGATGAACTTTCCCGATCGGGCGAGAAATGAAAACGCGTTTATGCAGGTTCAGGGGGACGCGTTTCAGGTGTTGTCGGAGTTCAAGCGCGCCGGCCGGCAATTCGACCTGGTGATTCTGGATCCGCCCGCGTTTGCGGCGAAGAAAGGACACCGCGCGAATGCCCTGCAGGCGTATCTGCGTCTGGCCAAGGCGGGAGCCTATTGCACGCGCCCCGGCGGGCTGCTACTTGCGGCCTCGTGTTCCCAGCCGGTTCCGGCGCGTGATTTTTTCCGGTCGGTGTCCCTGGGGATCCGTCAGACCGGGCGCAAGGAACGGGCCCTGTTCAAATCACGCCACGCACTGGACCACCCCGTGACCTTCCGGGAAGGGGAATACCTCAAGGCCGGATGCTTCGAAGTTGATTGAAATTAAAGGGGTTAGGGTGTTAACGCCGGGCGGCGGAGAGAGGGGAGGAAAACCCGAGGAGGAAGGGAATAAAGGGCGCTGAAACTCTACCTCAGGTATTTCGGTTTTGTGAGTGAAGTGGTGACTGCCTTGGCTAAATGGAAACGATGCACTGCCGGAACTGATCGAAGAGAGCGGACGATTACTTCTTTGCTTTAGCCTTTGCTTTCTTCTTCGCTTTCTTTTTAGCTTTAGCTTTGGGTTTTGCTTTTGCCTTAGCTTTCGTTTTAGCTTTGGCTTTCTTTTTAGCTTTCGCTTTTGGTTTTGCTTTGGCTTTCGCCTTTGCTTTCTTTTTTGCTTTTGCTTTAGGCTTTGCTTTTGCTTTGGACTTGGCTTTCGCTTTTGTCTTCTTTTTAGCTTTCGCCTTCGTCTTGGTTTTTGCCTTGGATTTTTTCTTGGTTGCCATCAAGAACTCCTTTCGAAAAAATATTTGGTAGTGCTTCAGCGCCCAAATATTTTTATTGTATTTTATTAGATCACTTTGTATTGTCAAGAAAATATTGAAGGGAAAAGCGTTTGCGGGTTTTTCCACAGGGTGTGTCTGGAAGAAAATTTCCTGAATTTTTTTTCAAAAAAAATTAGACGGTGATCAAAAAAAATACGAACCCGCTTCAACTCGGTGATGTTGTTTTTATCTTGTGACACGGCCGCGCGCTCCTGAACCTTCAAAAATTTTTAAGACAAAAAATAGTTTGATACCCCGTTACGTGCGGATTAATGGCCTGCTGACGCCCGTTCCTTTAGCCAGGGCGCATCATTCCCTGTTCACTTCGTTATGAATCCTGCCCTGCCATTTTTCAGTTTCGAGTGTTTGCATGCGCGGGACGGGTTTCTGCACGGAACCAGTCCGCGTTGTTATCATCCCGCGCCGGGTGTTTCCGAAGCTTTCGATCCGCTGTCCGGTTTGTCTTCCGGAGAGTGCGGTGGTCATGCCTTGGTTTACCTGGAAACTCTCGGTATGGGGCCACGTCCGGTTCACCGGTTGCGGCAGGTGCACGGGGACCGTGTTGTGGTCGTGGGAGAAGGCGAAACACCGGAAGGGTTGGAAGGCGACGCGTTGATCACGGCGCAACCCGATTGCGCGATTGGCGTGTTGACGGCGGATTGCGTTCCTGTGGTTTTGTGCGATCCGGCGACCCGGAGCGTGGGGGTGGTGCATGCGGGCCGGCTGGGAACGCAGAAAGCCATCCTGCAAAAAACCATCGGCAAGATGCAGGCGGTGTTTGGAGTGCGGCCGGAAACGCTTTGGGTCGGGTTGGGACCCGCCATCGGTCCCTGTTGTTATGAGGTGGAGGAAACGTGCGCGGCGCTTTTCAAAAACGATCTTTCCGATGGAGCATCGTTCGTGCGGCCGCACGCACCGGGAAAGGCGCTGCTGGATTTGTGGGGGGCGAACAGGAGCCAGGCGCGCGCGGCGGGGGTGCCGCCGTCACAGACCGTTTGTTCGGAGCAATGCACCGTCTGCAACAAGGATCGTTGGTATTCCTATCGGCGGGAAGGCAGTGGAGCGGGGCGGATGCTCACCGTGGCCATGTGGAAAGGGTAGGCGGGGTCAGGAGATTTTCTTGAAGCGGTCGATGATGTGTTCCACCCGTTGTTCGAAGTCCTCGCCGATCGGTTTGACCATGAAGTCCGCGCCCCCTTCAATCATGAACTGCTTGATGAGACCGGCGTGCGCGTAAGCGGAGAGCATGGCGCAGGGCACATTGGGTTGAATCTCTTTCATTCTTTCGAACGTTTGCATCCCGTTCATGTTTTTCATCATGAAATCCATGAGAATGAGGTCCACGGGATACTTTTCGAGCTGTTCGATCCCCTCCATCCCGTTACTTGATTCAAGAACAAGATGCCCCGCCTTGGAAAGGCGGCGGTGGATGGTTTTGCGGGTCAGTTCATGGTCTTCGACAACAAGAATAGTGGCCATCAGTCTTCTCTTTTCCTGGGTTTCAGTGGGAGCCTGAAACGGAACACGCTGCCCACTCCGATCCGGCTTTCGGCGGTGATCTTCCCCTGGTGGAGTTCCACCAGTTCCTTGGTGATCGCGAGCCCCAGCCCGGTGCCGGAAGCGGCGCGGGTGGTGGAGGCGTCTACCTGCCGGAACACGTCAAAAATATAGCGGATATCGTTTTCGGAAATTCCACATCCGGTATCCTCGATTTCGAACAGCGCCTCTTTGTCCTGCCGCGTGGCGCGAACGGTGATTCTCCCCTTATCGGTAAATTTAATCGCATTACTGAGTAAATTGAAAATGATTTGTTTGAGCCGCACCTTGTCGGCGTGGATCTCGAAATCCTCGATTTCCGAAAAAATGGTCAGGCCTTTTTTCTGGGCGATCATCTGGCAGGCCGGGACCAACTGTTCGAGGAACCCGCGGATGGGAAACGGCTCGATATTCAATCCCATCTTGCCCGCTTCCACCTTGGAGAAGTCGAGCAGGTCGTCGATCAGCGCGAGGAGGTGCTTGCCGGAGCTGTCGATATCGTAGGCGATGTTGGAAATTTCTTCCGGTTCCGGCAGGTCGCCTGCGTCCAGCAAAAGCGGCGTGCTTCCCAGCATGACGGTCAGCGGTGTCCGCAATTCGTGCGAGATGATGCTCAAAAAATCCGATTTCAGGCGGTTGGATTCCTCGGCGCGGCGGGCGGCGGCGATCAACTGCTTTTCCACGCGCTTCTGTTCCGTGACGTCCGTGCCGAAGCCGATGTTTTCCGTGAGCTGGCCCATCTCGTCGAAGCGCGGGATGTTGCTCCAGGAAACGACCCGCTTTTGTCCTTTTTTTGTTGTCAGGGAGATTTCGTGGTTGATGACCGGGCCGTTTTGCATGGCCTGGAACAGGCGTTCGGTCTGGTCGTACTCCTCTTCCGGCAGGACGGTGCGCCACCATTCGCGCCCGATCAACTCCTGTGCAGTGTAACCGGTGGTGCGTTCGACCGCCGGATTGACGAAGCGTGTGGCTCCGTCCAGCCCCATGCCCACGACCAGTGCTGGGGTGCGTTCGATGATCCTCGCCGTGTAGTCGCGCTCGTTTTTGAGAGCCTCTTCAAACCTTTTACGCTGGGTGATGTCCCGCACCATGGCGATGTAGAGCACCGGCCGCTGGGTGGCGTCTTGCCGGGGGCCTTTGCGCCGCTCGGGAAACTTGATTTCACTGACGGCGAGGTCCACCGGAAAATATTTTCCCTTTTTGCTGACGCCGGTTTCCTCGATGAGGTGGCCGACGATGCTGTTTTGCCCGGTCAGCAAGGGTTCGCGGATCTCACCCGTCTCCTGGCAGAGGTTGGGGAACAGTTGCCCCAGGGAATGGTGCAGGATATCGCTGGCGCGGTAGCCGAATATTTTCTCCGCTGCGGGGTTGAACGAGGCGATTTTGCCGTCGCGGAAAAAGGTGATGAGCCCTTCCAGCGAATTGTTGACGATGGAGCGGACGCGTTCTTCGCTGTTCTGCAAAGCGTCGAAGGTGCGCACGCGGTCGATCGCCAGGGAAATTTCATCGGCGGAGGTGCTCAGGGTGTTGTGCCGCGCATCGCTCAGTTCCCTTTGCGAAAAGACCTCCAGCAGTCCCGACACTTCCTGCCCCAGTATCAGGGGGTAGGCGCCGTAGCCGTGGATGCCTTCCGCCTGCATCCATTGCCGGTAGGGGGCGAGCGCGTCGTCCGTTCCGGCGTTGTTGCTTCGGTAGGGTTTCCGGGTTTTGGCCAGTCGGCCGAGCTGGGAGGATTCCATGGAGCAGGTGGATTCCGGCAGTTCTTCAGACGCTCCGTTGTAGGACTGGGCGTGCACCTCCAGAATGTTTTCGTCCCGGTAGAGAATCCAGATGCGGGCCAGGCGGATGCCCAGGTAATGGGTGGATATTTCCGTGCACCGTGAGAGGGTCTGCCGCATGGAGGAACTTTCCACCAGGGCGTTGCCGATTTTGGCGCTGAACGCGGCGAGCGTCACCCGTTCCGCCAGCGCGGCCTCGGCACGTTTGCGTTCCGTGGCGTTTTCGCCGATGCCCAGAATGCCGATCACCTCTCCGTTCTCGTTGAACCGTGGAGACAGGGTGAGACGGACCCAGAGCTTGTGTCCGTCCTTGTGGAGCTCCTCCACTTCGCAGGTGATCCCTTTTTTTTCGTTGATGATGTGGGTGACCACTTCGCGCACCACCTCGCGCGTGTCGCCGTCTTCGGGGTAGAGAACGGAAATTTTCTTTTTGCCCAGGATTTCCCGGGAGGAATAGCCGAGCATGTTTTCCGCGCCCTTGTTCCAGAGGAGGATGTTGCCTTCCAGGTCGGTGATCATGATGGAAACG
>JAGQJZ010000140.1:2651-5734 GCA_020430445.1 Nitrospina sp. | reverse complement strand
TTATAAGAACCCTGCAAATAAATGTCGACCTCTGGACCTGCTGGCAAGACAAACTTATCACCACCTAACAAGGTCCCAATATTTCTAAAAGCGGACCTAATTGATTGGTGGGCATTCTGTGCCAATTGCGGCTGTTGAAATGCCGACCAAGTTTCTAATTGCGATTGAGGGATTGGCATCGACTATAGGATATTACAATTGGGAATAAATGGGGATATGGTTTATAAAAATTATTGAATTCGGTTCTGTCAAAACGTAGCGAAAATCGTAGCGCATAAGAAAAGGGCCTACCGCCTTGGCGATAAGCCCTTGGTTTTATTGGAGCCGGTGAGAGGACTTGAACCCCCGACCCACTGATTACAAATCAGTTGCTCTACCAACTGAGCTACACCGGCATCGTTACTATTATTTTACTCTACATCCGCCTGTTTTCCAGCCCTGCAAAAACTCCTAAGAATTTTTTCGAGAATAGTCGGAATAACTTTTCTCTTCGATCAGGTCCGAGCCAAGCGCCACATTCAGTTCCCGCTTGACGGCGGCGCGCTTGTCGTTGACGATGTACACCGACCGCGCCAGTTCAATGAACTCGTCGTCGAACGCCCCCGCCGCTTCCTTTTCGCGGATGCGGTCCTCGATCTCCCACAACTGTTCGTTCACCGCCTTCAGCTCTCCCAGCTTCCCGGCGATGTCCGCCCCGGCCAGGTGCGACGCCTCCCACGTTGCCTGGAGCAGGTCGCGCTCCTTCACAACGTTGGCGTTTTTGGCGGGATCGCTGATGCGTTCGGCCTTGATCTCGAGGATGGTCAGCTTGTCGAGAAATTCGCCGACGGAGACTTCCACTTTCAGATTCATGGGGTAACGTTCCGTGCCTGGGTTGTGGTTAACAATAAAAAGGCAAAACACTATACATTATAGGCACGGCGGCCCCAACGCAAAATCCCGCTCCACCGGCCCACGCGGCTTGATTTTTCCGGCTTTTATATTAAACTCCCTAAACGGCGTTAGCATTCCCGTAACCCCTTGTCAAACCTGATCCTCCGGCTTTACCACCCGGCCGGAAGCGGTGATTATGGCCATTCTGCCCATTCGCAACTGCCTCGACCCCGTCCTGCGCAAAAAGTGCGATCTCATCCAGAACATCAACCAGGGCCTGGTCGACCTGTCGGACGACATGATCGAGACGATGTTCGACTCCTACGGCGTCGGCCTGGCGGCCAACCAGGTGGGCATTTCGGAGCGGTTGATCGCGGTCGATCTCGGTTTCAAGAAAGAAAACGAGAAACCGGAAAAACACGAACCGCTCATCATCCTCAATCCGGAGATCACGTCCATGGAAGAGGAGCAGATGGGACAGGAAGGATGCCTCAGCATTCCGGAAATCTTCGCCGACGTCAAACGCGCCAAACGGATCGAAGTCAAGGGAGTCGGCCTCGACGGCAACGACCTGCGGCTGGAGGCGGAAGGCTACCTCGCCCGCGCCTTCCAGCACGAACTCGACCACCTCGAAGGCAAGCTGTTCTGGGACATGCTGGGCAAGGTCAAGCGCGACATCCTCAAACGCAAATTCAAAAAGTGGCTTAAGGAAAACGAATGAACCTGGTTTTCATGGGCACGCCGGACTTCGCGGTGCCCACGCTCAAGCGCCTGCACGCTTCGTCCCACACCGTGATGGCCGTCGTCACCCAGCCGGACAAACCCCGAGGACGCGGCCGGCAGATGGAGCCGACCCCGGTCAAAGCCTACGCGCAATCGCAGGGGCTCACGGTGTGGCAGCCGGTGAAGGCCAGCGCGCCGGAATCGGTCGAACCAATCGCCGCGCTCGAACCGGACGTCATCGTCGTCATCGCCTACGGGCAGATCCTGCGGCAAAACCTGCTCGACGTGCCCCGACATTTTTGCATGAACATCCACGCCTCGCTCCTGCCGAAGTACCGCGGTGCGGCGCCGATCAACTGGTCGATCATCAACGGCGATGCGGAGACCGGCGTCACCACCATGAAAATGGACGCGGGCATGGACACCGGCGACATGCTCTTGAAAGCAGTGCTCCCCATCGAGCCGCACTTCACCGCGCAACATGTGCACGACCGCCTGTCGGAGATGGGCGGCGACCTGGCGGTGGAAACGCTCGACCGTCTGCAAGCGGGCGACCTGACGCCTGAACCGCAGGACTCAAGCCAGGCCACGATGGCGCCGAAACTGAAGAAGGAGGACGGGCTCATCGACTGGAACCAGCCCGCGCAGGTGATCCACAACCGCGTGCGCGGACTCGAACCCTGGCCGGGAACCTACACCTTCTGCAACAACAAACGCTGGCGGCTCGGCCAGACGGAAATCGCCGCAGGCGACGCGGCGGACACACCGGGAACGGTGGCCCGCGTTTCAAGCTACGGCATTGAAGTGGGCACGGCCCAGGGCCGCCTCATCCTGCGCGAAATCCAGCCCGAAGGGAAGAAACGCATGGACGTGAAAAGTTTTCTCGCCGGGCACGCGGTTGAAGCCGGAGACCGGCTGGACCGCGGTCCGGAAGACCCCTCTTAAACTCAGGACAACGGAATGCCCAGAACACTGGTCACAGGCGGCGCGGGTTTCGTCGGCTCCCACCTCTCGGAGTACCTGCTCGAAAAGGGACACGAGGTCCTCTGCCTCGACAACCTGCTCACCGGCAGCGAGACGAACATCGCGCACATCAAAAATCCGGCGTTCACCTTCCTCCGGCACGACATCGTCCAGCCGCTGGAGTTGGACGGACCACTCGATTTCATCTATCACATGGCGTCCCCGGCCAGCCCCATCGACTACCTGAAACTGCCGCTGGAAACCTTGCAGGTCGGCTCGACCGGCACGCAGAATGCGCTGGAACTGGCGCGCTCGAAGAACGCGGCGTTTTTGATGGCGTCGACCTCCGAAGTCTACGGCGATCCGCTGGTGCATCCGCAGCCGGAGAGCTACTGGGGCAACGTCAACCCCATCGGCCCGCGCAGCGTGTACGACGAAGCCAAGCGTTTCTCCGAAGCGCTCACCATGGCGTACCACCGCACGCACGGCGTGAACACGAAAATTGTCCGCATCTTCAACACCTA
>JAGQJZ010000140.1:0-2552 GCA_020430445.1 Nitrospina sp. | reverse complement strand
TGGCCCGCGCATGCGCATCGACGACGGCCGCGCCATCCCCACCTTCATGGCGCAGGCGCTGAAAGGGCAACCGATCACCGTGTTTGGAGACGGCAGCCAGACGCGCAGTTTCTGCTACGTTTCCGATCTCGTCGAAGGGCTGTTCCGGTTGATGGCGTCCGACCTGCACGACCCGGTCAACATCGGCAATCCGGCGGAGATGACCCTGCTTGAGATGGCCGAGAAAGTTTTGCAAGTGACCGGGAGCAAGAGTACAATCGAGTTCAAATCCTTGCCGGTGGACGACCCCAAAGTGCGTCGGCCCGATATTTCACGCGCCCGGGAAACGCTCGACTGGCAACCGCAGGTGGAACTCGAAACCGGGATACAGACCACGCTCCATTATTTCAAACAGCAATCCGGCTTGCCCATCCCCTGAATATGGCCGACTCGAAAGGACACTCGATCAAGCACTGGCCGGAAGACGAACGGCCCCGCGAACGTTTGATCAAGTTCGGCAGCCACCTGCTTTCAGACGCCCAGCTCGTCGGCGTGGTGATCGGCACCGGCGACCACCGCTCGAATAAAAACGCCGTCGACCTCGGCCGCGACCTCATCCAGAAATTCGGAAATTTCTATTACGTCGACCTCGCCTCGGTCCCCGAAATCAGCAGCGTGCGGGGGTTCGGCACGGCCAAGGCGGCGCAGGTCAAGGCCGCGCTGGAGATGGGCAAGCGCATGATGGCGCAAAAAGGTTCCGGCTCGCGCACCCAGATGAAAACCAGCCGCGACTTCTTTGAACAGTACGCCCCCTTCATGCGCAACCTGAGGAAGGAAGTGGTGAAGGTCGTCCTGCTCAATCCGAAACTGCACATCATCAAGGACCTCACCATCTCCGAGGGGAGCGTCAACCAGAGCATTGTGCACCCGCGCGAGGTGATGATTCCCGCGATCAAGGAATCGGCATCCTCCATCGTCCTGTTGCACAACCACCCGAGCGGCGATCCGTTTCCCAGCTCGGCGGACATCGAGATCACGCACCGCGTCGGCAAAACCGGCGAGATCATCGGCATCAAACTCATCGACCACATCATCATCGGCCACGACGAATATTACAGTTTCGCCGATGAAGGACTGATCTAGGACGGAACAGGAAACCATGCTGGAACGAGTTCAACCGTTTTTTGAAGAAGGCAACAGGCCGCGCGTGCTCGTCGTCGGCGATCTCATCCTGGATGAATACATCTGGGGTTCGGTCAACCGCATCTCACCGGAAGCACCGGTGCCCGTGCTGGAGTCGCGTTCGGAAAACCTGGCCCTGGGCGGCGCGGCCAACGTCGCCAACAACCTCGTGTCGCTCGGGTCGGAGGTCCTGCTCGTCGGCGGCATGGGGCAGGATGAAAAAGGCGAACGGCTCTACAACCTGATCCGCAGCCGCGGCATCAACGCCGACGGCGTTCTCCCCTTCGTGCACCGGCCCACCACGTCGAAGATCCGCCTCATCGCCAACAACCAGCAAATGCTCAGGATCGACAAGGAAGACAACCGGCCGATCACCGAGAAGACCGAAAAGAAAATCATCGCCTACATCAACAAGACCCTGCCCAAGGTCGACGCCGTCATCTGCTCCGACTACCAGAAGGGCATCCTCACCGACAAAATCATCAACACCATCATGCACCGCGCGAAAAACTCGAAGACCCCGGTGGTGGTGGACCCCAAGGGCACGGATTTCACCAAGTATTCCGGCGCCACGGTCATCACGCCGAACGAACGCGAAGTCGAACACGTCGCGCCGATCAAACTGGTGACGCGGGAAGACCTCGACCGGTCCGCCGAGTACTTGATCAACCTCGCCAAGACCAAGGCGCTGCTCGTCACCCGCGGCAAGGAAGGCATGATCCTCTACCGCAAGGACAAAAAACCGTTCGAAGTGCCCACCGTCGCGCGCGAAGTGTTCGACGTCACCGGCGCGGGCGACACCGTCATCAGCGTGTTCGCGCTGGCGATGGCGCACGGCCTGGACATGGAGGAAGCCGCCTGGCTGGCCAACAACGCGGCGGGCATCGTCGTCGGCAAACTCGGCACCGCCGTCGTCACGCGCGAGGAAATCCGCCGCTTCGTCGAAGACCAGACGTTCAGCAGCGCGCCGTCGCTCATGCCGCTGGACGAGATCAAAAAAGTGGTCAGTCTGGCCAAGGCCTGCGGCCGCTCCGTCGTCTTCACCAACGGCTGCTTCGACATCATCCACGGCGGGCACATCGAATTTTTGCAGAAAGCCAAGGCGCTGGGCGACCTGCTGGTGATCGGGCTCAACTCCGACTCTTCCGTGGAAAGAATCAAAGGTCCCGAACGGCCGATCAAAAGCGAAATCGAGCGGGCCAACATCCTCGCCGCGCTCAAGTACGTCGACTACATCACCCTGTTTGAGGAGGACACGCCGGAAAACCTGATCCGCGAAATCCGCCCGGATATTCTGGTGAAAGGCGACGACTACAAGCTGGACGAAGTCGTCGGGCGCGAGATCGTCGAAGGCTACGGCGCGCGCGTCGAGCTGATTCCCATCGTCAAGG
>JAGQJZ010000139.1 GCA_020430445.1 Nitrospina sp. | reverse complement strand
ACAATCAATACCAACTTTTCCGAATCATCCGGTTTTCTCCTGATTTCAGTGGCAATTTCAGGGGATCAAATATTTGGCAGGCCAAATTTCCGAAAAACCGGGCTCTTTTTGAGAATCTCTCTCATTTCAGAATGGAGATGCTGCAAACCCTCCACCAGACTAGGCAAAACACCGATCAAATTTTTGACGCCCCGATGCCCCGCAAGCAGATTGGGCATCCCGGCATGCAATTCTCCATGCCCCTTTTTCTCGCGTAATTTCAATATTTACCGGGGCAGGCGCCGACTTTCCCTTAAGAAAAAAGGAGAAAACGGGAGGCGCATTCTGAAACCCGCATCAAATCTGCCTCAAACCTTGTGGAAAACCGGCGTCTCATCTTATTCACACAACCTGGGTAAAACCTGTAGAAAACCGTGACAGTAACAATTTTTCCCACTTAAATATCAATTCCTTAAGGTCGTTCGATTAATTCACAGGCAGTCTAACAAACCGCAAAAAAAGCCCGTTTTCCGCCCTTTCAGCGCGCTGTCTTGACATGAACTGGAAAAACCGCGAACGGTCTCTTCCCTGGCTGATGGAAACTATCGATTCCTCTGCCGGTTTTACAGACAGGCTCCCATCAAATGACGCGCCGTATCAACGCACAAAACGGCTTCCGCCTTATGTTACAATTTGTTTGCCATGCTCGAACGACGCGGATCCTTTCATTTCAACTGGTGGTACCTGGGGCTGATCCTGTCCATCTCCATCATGGGGGTGTTCATGATTTACAGCGCCAACCAGGGCCGTCCGGAACCCTATTTCCAGAAACTGTACATCCGGCAGATTTACTGGATAGGCGCCGGACTGGCCGCGCTCCTGGTCGCCGTCTATTTTGATTACCGCCTGCTGAGCCGCTACGCCTACCTGATCTATCTGCTGACCCTCATCGCGCTGGTGGTGGTTCTGTTTTTCGGCGTGACGGTTTCGGGATCAAAGCGGTGGTTGCAAATCGGGCCGATCAATCTGCAGATATCGGAGATGGCCAAGCTTTCCATGGTGATCGTGCTGGCCAAATACTTTGAAACCTCAAAACCCAGCGGCCAGTACGAACTGCGCGACCTCGTGTTGCCCGCCATGCTCACCGGCGCCATGGGCTGGCTGATCTACAAGCAACCCGATCTCGGCACCGCGATGATTCTCGGCGCGGTGTTTTTCATGTACGTGATCGCGGTGGAACTGAAGCCCAGCACACTGTTCCGGCTGCTCGGCGCCTGCGCGGCCTTCGCCCCCATGGGGTGGTTTTTCCTCAAGGATTACCAGAAGGCCCGCATCCTGACGTTCCTCAATCAGGAAATGGACCCGCTCGGCGCGGGGTACCAGACGATCCAGTCGAAAATCGCCATCGGTTCGGGCGGGTTCTGGGGCAAGGGGCTGCTGGCGGGAACGCAGAGCCGGCTCAACTTCCTCCCGGAAAAACACACCGACTTCATTTTCTCCGTCTTCGCCGAGGAGATGGGATTTTTCGGCGTCGCCGTCCTGCTCACGCTGTTCCTCATCCTGCTCCTGAAAGGGCTGAACATCGCCCATCGGTCCGCCGACCGCTTCGGTCTTTTTCTCGCCATCGGCATCACGGGCTACCTCGGTTTCTATATCATCTACAACCTCGGCATGACCGTGGGCATCTTTCCCATCACCGGAATCCCGCTCCCCCTGTTCAGTTACGGCGGCTCATCCCTGATCACCACCTACTTCGCCCTGGGCCTGCTGATGAATATTGAAGCGCGGCGGTCCATGCTCTAACCGGAACCTCCTGTTTTCGGTAGGGCCAGGAGCCGGGACCGTGTTATAATTCAATATTCTGTATCAACCTCGAATTCGACGCCCGAATTTTGCAAAAAAATTTCAGATCGACCATGTCTTCACAGATCGTCATCAATTCGAATCCGCGCGAGATCCGCGTCGCTTTGATGGAGAACAACCAGCTGGTTGAACTCTTCATCGAGCACAAGGCCAAAAAAGGGATCGTCGGCAACGTTTACAAGGGAGTGGTGACCAAAATCCTGCCCGGGATGCAGGTGGCCTTCGTCAACATCGGCCTGGAAAAAGCAGGGTTCCTCTACGTCGGCGACATCGACATCATCGACCTGCTCGACTACGAAGGCGATGAAGACGAAAACGACCGGATTTCGCCGAAGGGAGATTCCCAGGAGATCGTCCGCGGTTCCCGGGACGGCGACCGGGGCATCCCCATCCAGGACCTGCTGCATGAAGGGCAGGAAATCATGGTGCAGGTGGCCAAAAATCCTCTCGGCACCAAGGGGGCGCGCATCACCACGTTCATCACCCTGCCCGGCCGCTACATGGTGTACATGCCCACCGTCAACCAGGTCAGCGTTTCCCGGCGCATTGAAGACGAAGACGAACGCGAGCGCCTGAAAACAATCGTGGCCGAAATCGGCCGCCCCCAGGAAGGGTACATCGTCCGCACCGCGGGCCAGGGGCGCAACGTCCAGGATTTCGAGCCGGACATCCAGTTCCTGCACCGGTTGTGGGACATGCTGGGCACCCGTTTTGAGGATTCCAGCGCCCCGGCGCTGCTCTACGAAGACCTCAACCTGATCGCACGCTCTATCCGAGACATCTTCACCGAAAACGTCGACCGTCTGGTCATCGATTCCAAAACCGATTACGAGAAGTGCATCGAATTCTGTTCCACCTACCTGCCGCACATCGTCGACAAGATTGAACTGCACAAGGAGGCGGTGCCCATTTTCGACCATTACGGCATCGAGGTGGAAATCAACCGTGCCCTGGGACGCAAGATCTGGCTGAAATCCGGCGGCTTCATCACCATCGACCAGACCGAAGCCCTCACCGCCGTGGACGTCAACACGGGCAAATTCGTCGGCCACACCGATCCGGAGGAAACCATCCTCAAGACCAACCTGGAGGCGGTGAAGGAGATCGTCTACCAGCTCCGGCTGCGCAACATCGGCGGCATCATCATCGTCGACTTCATCGACATGTCCAAGGAAGAGAGCAAGGAGATCGTCTGGAACTCGCTGCAACAGGAACTGAAGAACGACCGTTCACGGACCAACATCCTGAAAATTTCCGATCTCGGCCTGGTGGAAATGACCCGCAAGCGGGTGCGCGGCAGTCTCAGCCAGATTTTGAGCGACCCCTGTCCCTACTGCGAAGGCAAAGGGCACATCAAATCGCCCGCGACCGTGTGTTACGAAATCATCCGCGCCCTGCAACGCATCGCCGTCAACAACATCAACAACAAAAGTATCGCCGTGGAGGTCCACCCCGCCGTGTACGACCTCTTGTTCGAAGAAGAAAGCGGCTATCTCGAGGAACTCGAGAAAATGTACCACCTGGAATTCCACATCAAGATCAACCCGAAGCTGCATCAGGAACAGTACAACATCACCCCCTGACGCAGGACACCCGTGCTCCCCGGACCACCATGAAACTCTTGATCAAACCTGTTGCCGCCATCCTCATCCTGTCGCTCTGCTTCCTTTCCGCCTGCGCCACGGTGGGCAAGGAATTCGACGAATCCCTGGTGAAAACCGTGCAGAACGGAAAAACCACCAAGGGGGAGGTTCTGGGAATGTTCGGCAAGCCCTTCAAGACCGGACTGCAAAACGGAGATGAAATCTGGATTTACGAGGTCAACACCTACACGGCGGGAAAACCGGACGCTTCCAAAAACCTCACCATTGTGTTCAGCGAATCCGGCGTTGTTAAATCCCACCAGATGATGTCGTCCTCACCCGGACTCTGAGACACCCTCATCCAGATGTTCGGTTTTAACAGGCAACAGGTCACTATCCTGCATTTGAGCTGGATCGCCTTTTTCCTCACGTTCGTCTCCTGGTTCAATCTCGCCCCGTTCAACACCACCCTGATCGCCACGATGGGCCTGACCGAGGGGCAGATGCGCGTGCTGATGATCGCCAACGTCGCCCTCACCATCCCGGCCCGCATCCTCATCGGTCCGCTGGTCGACGCGCTCGGGCCGAAACGCGTCTTCGTCGGGGTTTTGCTGTTCACCGGCGGCGTCTGTTTTTTGTTCGCCATGAGCCGGACGTTCAATGACCTCCTGGTCTCGCGCCTGCTGATGGGAATGTCCGGCGCCGGATTCGTCGTCGGCATCAAGATGATCGCCGAATGGTTTCCGCGTGAAAAAATGGGCACCGCCCAGGGACTGTACGCCGGGTGGGGAAATTTCGGCGCCGCCGCCGCCGCGTTCACGCTGCCCCTTCTGGCCTCATTTTATTCACCGGACATGGGATGGCGCGCCGCCGCCACCCTGTGCGGCGCCTGCTGCCTCCTGTGGGCGGCGGTCTACCACAGCTTCGCCCGCGATGTTCCGGACAGCACCAACGGCTTCGAACTGGGACTGGACCACGCCATCGAGGTCACCTCGTACCGGGACCTCGTGCTGCAGATCCTCATCATGATTCCGGTTTTCACGGCGCTCGGCCTGCTGGTCTTCAAACTGGCGACGCCGCCCGCCGAATGGCTGTCGCCCCGGGCGTTCTGGGCGACGATTTTTGTTCTGTCCGGACTGTTCGCCTGGAATGCGGTCTCCTGCGTCCGGTATAATGCCGGCATCATCGGCACCGAGCTCGGCCCCGAACGCCGGTACGCCTTCAAGCAAATCGCCATCCTGAGCCTGGTCTACGCCCTGACCTTCGGCTCGGAGCTGGCGGTGGTCTCCATGTTCCCGGAATTTCTGGAGCAGACCTTTGCCCTGCCGGCGGTTGTCGCCGGCGTCCTGGGATCGTGCTTCGCTTTTTTCAATCTGGTGACCCGCCCCCTGGGAGGGGGACTGGCGGACCGCTTCGGCAGAAGACGCGTTCTGTTTTTTCTGGTCGCCGGGTCGGGAATCTGCTATTGGATCATGGGAGGGATGGATGCCGACTGGCCGGTGGTGCTGGCCGTTGGGATGGCTGTTCTCTGCTCGGTCATGATCCAGGCCGGGAACGGCGCCTGCTTTGCCATGATCCCGCTCGTGCGGCGGGATTTGACGGGCCAGCTGGCGGGGGTCGCCGGGGCCTACGGCAATGTCGGCGCGGTGATGTTCCTGACCGTGCTGAGCTTCGTCAGCGTTTCCGTATTCTTTTACGTCATTGCCGGATACGCCCTGCTGGTCACACTCAGTCTGGCGTTTCTGGATCCGTTCGATAAACCGCACCCTTCTTTTAATCGCAACCGGGGAGTTTGACTGTTATGGGATTTTCCTGCGGCCTGGTCGGCCTGCCCAACGTGGGCAAATCAACAATCTTCAACGCACTGACCCAGGCCGGCGCCGAGTCGGGCAATTACGCCTTCACCACCATCGACCCCAATGTCGGCGTCGTGGACGTGCCGGACCCGCGGCTGGACACCATCGCCAGCCTGGTTCCCGCCAAGAAGATCGTGCCCACCACCATGCAGTTCGTCGACATCGCCGGGCTGGTCAAGGGCGCTTCCAAGGGAGAGGGCCTGGGCAACCAGTTCCTCGCCAACATCCGCGAGGTGGAAGCGATCGCCCACGTGGTGCGCTGTTTCGAGGATGAAAACATCCCGCATGTCATGGGCCGCGTCGATCCGGTGGGAGACATCGAAATCATCAACACCGAACTGATGGTGGCGGACCTCGAGACCCTGGAAAAACGCCACGCCAAGCTCGACAAGCAGTCGCGCGTCGGCGACATGGAAGCGCGCCAGCAGGTGGGGGTCCTCAACCGGTTGATCGAAACCCTCAACGCCGGGGAACCCGCGCGGACCTGCCACTTCGACAAGGCCGACGACCA
>JAGQJZ010000012.1 GCA_020430445.1 Nitrospina sp. | reverse complement strand
CAAGGGCCGTCAATACGACTTGTGCCAGAACTATCTGGCGCTGATGCACCGGGTACCGGTGAACCCCAAAGAATCCTGCGAGTTAAGGTACAGCTTTGATGACATTGCAAAAAAGCAGGGGTTCAGGGAAATCGAATGGACGGAGGTGGACCCGCAAGATCCCAGGGAAATGCTGAAGATGAGTATATATAATGCGAGAGGTGGCCTGTCGGACGAGATGAAAAAGAAAAGATTTTCAGAGGAGCGGTTTGAAAATTTTATGAACTCGTCACCTCGTCTATGGCATACCACGATGGATTTGAATTTTGATGGCAAAAAAGAGGTTGTCTACAGGCGTTCAGGAAAAGAGGGTCGTTGCACTAATGGGCCCAACGTATATTTTATGTTTGATTCCAGCAAACCCTATTCACAGTTTTCCCGAAAATCGGGTCAGCATTATGTGATGGGCCGGCTGTTTTATTACAAAGGCCGCCCTTATCTTTATAGGGGATCGGTTTTTAGCATTATAACAGAGCCCTACGGTAGCGGCCGTATCACTCACGAAAAATCAATTTGTTCCTTCAGACTTGAAAACATTTTTAAAGGAAGGTAAAAATGATTGAAAATAGTTTGGATACTTTAACGGAGCAGCAATATCTGGATTTACGCTACGAGATCATCAAACAACTCGAAGAAAGCGGCACGGAAAGCGAGGACATCTACACCGATGGCCAGGGACTGGTGACCATCGGTGTCGGTTTTAATGTGAGTGACCAAGTTATTTTAGAGCAAGTACTGCAACACGGTTTTGGGCTAAGCACAGATACTCAAAACAACCCTCATTTTAAACCAGGCAAAACCTTCCCAAGTCTGGTTTTAGCCATATTGAATTTAACGCAAGTTTCTCACCCTGCCAATCAAGATGTGACCCAGCTTGCCACACTTAAATCGAGCCTTGATGCTTTGATGGTGGAATACACTACCAATGTCACCGAATTCAGTCTGGCAGGCCCGGCGGTCATCGAATCCACCTTTAACGAGATCGCCAAAGGTTTCGAGCTTGACCTGAGTACTTTTTTAAGTGGAAGTTCATTTGATGATACCACAAGAAATGCCACCACAAATGTCAACAACATGGACTATTCTTATGAACGTCTGGCGTTGATCTCCCTACAATACAATAATAATCCCAGCGCGGGCAGTCCTCTTCTGGCCGTAGGCAATAATCTAAGCACCGCCCTGGAGAATGACAACCGTATCGCTGCCTGGTATGAAATCCGCTACGCTTCAAATGGAGGGCTTGAAGCTGAGAGAGACGGAGTGGCCAAGAGGCGTTACATTGAGTCGCAATTGTTTGATTTGTATCCTGAAAACCTAACCCCGGCTGAACGGGATGTTTTTGCCAGGAATGTCCATGACTTCTTATTAGCGGATCAGTACCCTGCGACACCTGCAACTCGAAACATCGACCAGATGATTGAATATGAGAATGCCCGTGGACATATGATATCAGCAACAGGCACTCAGGCTGATATTGGTGCGATTGATGGGTTAACTCTTACCGTGCCTAAATTCCAAAAAGCTTTTTTGCCGATAGCCTCGGATTTAGCCAAATACTTTGGCCGTGACGGGTTGACCGACCCCGACAACATGGCCTCCGCAGATTATCAGGAAAGCCAGGCAATTCTCGCCGCGATTGGCGCGATGACCTTCAATGGCGCCAATGACGAAGTGGTGATTGGTCTGGAAACCGACAACCTCATTAAATCCACAAAGCACGGTACAGCAAATGACGGCAATGATGTATTAATCGCTGTTGAAGACACAGGACAGTCACTCTCGGGTGGAAAAGGTAACGACATTCTGATTGGGGCAGAAGGCAGCGACCAGCTTTACGGTGGCGACGATAATGATCTGTTGATTGGTAACGTCGGCAATGATGAATTGTTTGGACAAGATGGTGCGGACGCTCTCTTTGGAGGCTATGGCAACGATTTGTTGAGTGGTGGCGCGGGAGCGGACCAGCTTGATGGCGGCAAGGGGATTGACACGGTTTCTTATGAAACCAGCGATGCCGGTGTCACGGTGAATCTGGAAGACAATACCGCCACCGGAGGTCATGCCAACGGAGATACGTTCAATGACATAGAAAATATTATCGGCTCCGACTTTGATGACCGACTGCAAGGAAATAGTGAAGACAATAGCCTTAGCGGCGGCGCCGGAGACGACATCATCATGTCCACGGGTGGGGACGATACGCTCAAAGGCGGCAAGGGCAACGACATTCTGGTCATCGCCGATGATGAAGCAGGTCTCACCACGATGGGCCCGTATGTCGGCGGCGATTGGAACATACAGGAAGTGGATGGGGGCAGCGGCGACGATGACTTGTTTGCTCAGCGTATCCTCGGCAGTGAACGTACATTTGTGTATGGCCGGGGCTATGGCGATGATGTTCTGTTTGCCATGGGAGGTGTCGGAACAGACCAGCTTGCTCCCAATACAAGTGGAACAACCGTTGAACTGCGCGGATTGAATCGTGCTGATGTCACTTTCTATCGGCCGGATACATTTGGATCGGCTTTTTCCCAATTTGAACAAACCTATCAATGGGACGGTGTTCCCATTCTCATGCGGATAAACGACACGGGCGAAACCCTGTTGATGCCGTTTACATTCAATACAGATAGCTACACCAACACGAATTTGCGTGCAGACTGGAAAATCCAGTTTGAAGACGGGGCACTGACCTCGGGATCTTTGCTGGGAGTTGAATCTATCCGGGACGATCAATTGGTGTATTCGTTTTATCGCGATGCCCAGGAGCGCATGCTGGCGGCAGAGCAACGGATCAGCGGTGGCACTGAGCGCATCACCGGTTTGCAAGCCGGAGATTTTGATTTCGACAGTTACACTCCAGGAACAAAGAACGACAACCTCCACCTCGGCAATTTCGATTACCCGTTTTTTAATACAGATTGGGATCAACCGGTGACTGAAACCGGAACCACGGGTAATGACCGTTTGTCGGGCTCCCGCAAAAATGACAATCTGAGTGGTGGCGCGGGAAACGATCTACTCATGGGTGCCAAAGGTGACGATATCCTTTCCGGCGGCGATGACAACGATACGCTCTGGGGCGATGGCGGGGCTGACACATTGAATGGCGGAGACGATGATGACCTGTTGGGCGGCGGCCGCGGTAATGACACGCTGACCGGTGGTACGGGAGCAGACAAGTTCGTTTTCAGTCTTGGCGATGGTGAGGACATCATCACTGATGCCGCCAGCGAAGACCGCGTTGCCTTGCACGGCACCCTGGCAGCGGACGATCGCATCCTGCAATCGGACTTGAAAGCGGAACGGATCGGTAACGACCTGATTCTGCATTACAGTGCGCAGGATAAAATTACGTTTACCGGCTGGTACAGCGGTCAAAAAATAGGGGGACTGGATGTCTTTGCTGGCACAACAGCAACTGCGCTGTTCACATTAACCACTCAGCAAATCGAAGACCTGGTCAATGTGGCACCGGTTCTAGACAACCCGATCGAGGATCAATCTGCAATTGAAGGACAACTTTTCAACTTCACCTTACCGGCAGATACTTTCTCGGACATGAATGTGGGGGATGTGCTCACCCTGACCGCAACGTTGGACGACGGTTCTGCGCTACCCGCATGGCTCACGTTTGATCCCGTAACCGGTATTTTCAGCGGTACACCCGATTCCAATGCATCCGGAATCCTGGCAGTTAAAGTCACAGCCACTGACAGTGAAGGCGCTGCGGTTGACGATGTATTTGATCTCACTGTCATTGATTACAATGAGCAGACTGGAACAGTGAATGATGATGTGCTCCAAGGCAATGATGGAATCGATGTGATTGTCGGTCTGGCAGGCAATGATACTTTGCAGGGCCTGGGGGGTGACGATACATTGGACGGAGGCGAAGGCGACGATATTCTTGAGGGAGGGGATGGCGATGATACCCTGAATGGCGGTGACGGTGCGGATTTTCTGGATGGTGGAGCTGGCGACGACACAATGTTTGTTGACGTGAACAGCAATGGAAACATTTTTTATGGTGGTACTGGTAACGATACCATGACCGGAGGTCAGTTTTATGATGCCTACATTTTCAGCCTGGGAGACGGTCAGGACACTATCAACGAACAAGGAGGAAATGCGAACCCCATTTTTAATGACGACATTTTTCTAGGAGCCGGAATCGCAACTGGTGATGTGCAGGTCACTCGGGAAGGAACGGACCTTTTGATCAATGTGGGTATTGCCGGTGATCAGATCCGTATAAAACAATGGTACGAAAGTACCTTGAATCGTGTAGAGAACTTACGTTTTGATAATGGCACGGTTTGGGATGCCGACATGCTGAACGAAATGGGTCTTACCGTCAACGGAACCTCAGGAGACGATACCCTGATAGGTCTGGATGGATCGGAAAATACATTGAACGGCCTGGAGGGTGATGACCTTCTGATAGGAGGCAGCCAGAATGATATCCTGAATGGCGGATTGGGCGCCAATACTCTTTTTGCTGGGGCTGGTGACGATACGACCACAGTGGATGTGAACAGTAGTGGTAATTTGCATTTTGGAGGTACCGGTAACGACACGCTGAATGGAGGCCAGTTTTTTGATTTTTACTATTTCAATCAGGGGGATGGTCTGGACATAATTAATGAGCAGAATGGAGATACGGCAGCGACTTCTTATGACTGGTTGAATCTCGACAATATGGATAAAAACTCCATCTGGTTTTCCCAGAACGGGGATGACCTGACCATTGACTATGTGGGTACCAATGATCAAATAACCATTAAAGACTGGTATCTCGACTCTGCGAATCATGTCGAAATTATATACACAGCAGATTCGGTGCTTTTCTCAACCGCTGTTGATCAGTTAGTGAATGCAATGGCCGCCTTCAGTGTGCCAACAGGAGTCGGAGCTGTCATTCCACAAGATGTCCAGGACCAGATCAACCCTGTAATCGCCGCAAGTTGGCAGGCGATATAAGGCCGAGTATTTCAGACATTTAAATTCAAGCAGTAAGTACAAAGTCGGTAGTGTCAAGAAAGTTTCGCACTTTGGTATTTGGGAAGTCCTCGCATTGAGTCTGCATGTTGCCGTTACTGGGCCTGTGGAGTTGTGGGAAACGCGTAGCGTTTTCCATCGAATCCACCAAGCCGTCCTTCATGCTGCCTGATTCTGTTCCATCTCAAGGAGCGGCTCCATACCGATCAACGGTATGCGCATTTGAATCCAGAAAGGTTAAAGTAAGGCGTGTCGGTTCTTGATTAGCATAATTTTATCATAGTCGATGAAAAAGGTACCGCGTGAAATCTATAAACTCTTGATTAATAGCGCGCCTGGCAGGATTCGAACCTGCGACCTACGGATTAGAAGTCCGTTGCTCTATCCGGCTGAGCTACAGGCGCATCGGCGGTGAGGGAGTTTATTGTATCGCAGAACCCACGCGATTCGGGAATGGAGTTTCCACGCGAGGTGGAGGAAACCGGCCGTGGAAGCCCGGGTCAGGAAGACGGGGTCTGGGCGACGGCGCGGTCGCGGTCGAGTTCATCCAGTTTCTTGCGTTCCTCGACGGCCAGGTGCTCGAACAATTCTTTCAACATGCGATGCGCGTAGGCGTTGTCCGGTTCGATTCCCAGGGCCGACCAGTAACGGTTGGCCGCTTCACGATTGTAACCCTGCTTCCGGTACAGGTCGCCGAGACGGATGAACACCTCCGCCCGGTCGGGTTCCAGCACGGAGACGCGTTCCAGCATATCGATGGCGCCCATGGGGTTGTCCAGCTTGAGGTAGTGGTCGGCCAGCAGTTCCGCGTAATGCGGCTGCTCGTCATCGAGTTCGATGGCCTTGACCAGTGAATCCTCCGCCGGGTCGGGCCGTCCCATTTTCCGTTCCAGCCGGCCTTTCCTGTAGTACGTTTCGGCATGTTCCGGATCGATGGCGATGGCCTGCAGATAGGCCTGCAACGCCTCGGCATGCTTGCCTTCCTCCTCAAGGTAATGACCGAGAACGCTGTACGGATTGGGGTCGTCACGGTTTTTTTCCGCTGCCAGCCTCAACTGGTCGAAGGCTTCCTTGGCCTGTCCTTTGGCGTAGAGGATGGTGGCGAGGTTGATCCGGCTGTTGGTGTCCTCGTGGTTTTTGAGAACCATCCGGTACTGTTCCGCCGCTTCCTCGTATTTTTCCTGATCCTGATAGGCGACAGCAAGATTGTAGCGCGCGAAATGATCATCGGGATTGCGCGACAGCTCCAGCTTGTAATAACGGATGGCTTCCGCTGTTTTTCCGGCGTCGTATGCCTCGACCCCGCGATTGAAGTTGCTTTCCGGTGGCGCGGGAATCTCGACACAGCCCGTCAGTCCCGTCAGCAGGGCGAGCCCCGCGAAGGCTCGGGCCAGGCGCATTGAATGATCCCGTTTGAGGAACGTCATCAGTCTTCCACCTTGTCGAGCCGTTTCATGCGCAGGTTGTCGCGGCGGTTTGCGGTTTTCTCCGGCGCGACAGGCGGCAGTTCGTCGGACTTCCGGACCAGTTTCCACGGGTTCCGTTTCACATCCTCGGTGAAGGTTTTCAGGTTTTCCGTGGTGACTTTGAGGTTTTTCAGCATTTCCAGCAGGTTGCGCCGGTTCTCAACCAGGATGGCGTTGCTCTGCTGCATGGTCTGGTCGAAGTTGACCGCGGCGGAATCGAAATGGGTCGCCGCCGAACGGAGCCGCGAGGACAGCTCGGGCGATTCCGTCTCCAGCGTGGAGATGAGATTGGTCAACGCCGGACGGCTGTCTGCCAGAAACAGTTCAAGGTCGCGCGTGAGCCGGTCCGTCTGGTCGATGATGTTTTCGACGCTGGTTTCCTTCTTGGCTAGAATGCGGTTTGTTTTGTCCGTGATATCGCGGGTATTCTTCAAGGTGGCGCGGAAATCGCCGCCGGTCTGTTCCAGGGTATCGGCCACCTCGGAGGTGATCCGCTCCACATTACTGAAGGCCTTGCGCGTGGTGCCCCGGTTGTCCGTGATCATCTGGTCGGCATGGCGGATGGTGACACGCAGGTCTTCGAGCGTCTTGCGCGAATCGTCGATCAAGGCTTCGGCCAGGTCGGTGAACCGGACGACCTGGGCGACCACCTCGGTGACCATGTCGCCGACTTCATCGAATTCGAAGGACCCCTGGCCGATCAGCGGTTCGTCCGGACCCAGAGGTTTGCCCATGCGCGTGCCGGGGCGGATGTCGACCATGAACGCGCCCATCAGGCCTTCGGTTTTGATGCTGGCGCGTGAATCGTTTTTGACCAGGATTCTCGGATCGATTTCCGTGACCACGGCGATGTTGTCCTTGCCTTCATTCCGGCCGCCCACGGCTGAAAGATTGATCGAACGAACGCGGCCCACGTCGAGCCCGGCATAGCGCACCGTGGCGCCCACCTGCAGACCGCTGGTGTAGTCGAAAATAATCGTCAGTTCCTTTTTGTCGTCCAGCATGTGCTTGACGTCGCCCAGCATGAAGACGAAGAAACACAGGGTGACGAATCCGATGAAGATGAAAGCCCCGGCTTTGACTTCTTTTGATTTGTATTCCATGGCGGATTATAGAAATTTCATTTGTTTGAGTTCCTCTCCCAAATCGACCTGCGATTTGCTGAAAGGTATGGGCCCGTCCGGACTGCCGTTGATGAACTGCACCACGCGCGGGTCGTCGCTCTTCCTGATTTCCTCGGGCGATCCTTCAAAAATAATTTTGCCTTTGAACAGCATGATGATCTTGTCCGATATGCGCATCGCCGACGGCAACTCGTGCGTGACCACCACCGAGGTGATGCCCATTTTCTTCGTCAGGTCGACGATCAGCTTGTCGATGACGCCGATGGAGATCGGGTCGAGTCCGGCCGAGGGTTCGTCGTAAAACACGATCTTGGGATCGAGTGCGATGGCGCGCGCCAGCGCGATGCGCTTGATCATGCCGCCGGAAAGCTGCGCCGGTTTGAGGTGTTCGCAACCGCGCAGGCCGACCATTTCGAGTTTCAGTTTCACCATGATCTTGATGGTGTTTTCATTCAGGTCCGTGTGTTCGCGCAGCGGCAAGGCGACATTGTCCTCCACCGACATGGACTGGAACAGCGCCCCGCTCTGGAACATGAAGCCAAATTTCTTGCGCACGCTGTCCATCTGCTTCTGGTTGAAATCGGTGATGTCCTCCCCGTCGACAAAGATGCGTCCCGTGTCCGGCTTGTAGGCGCCGATCATGTGCTTGAGCACCGTGCTCTTGCCGCTGCCGGAGCCGCCCATGATCGAGGTGACCTGCCCTTTTTCGAAAGTGGCGTTGAATCCTTCCAGCACCACCATCCGCTTCTCGCCCTCGCCAAAGGCCTTGGAAACGTCGCGGAGCTCCATCATCACCTCGCGAGCCGGGGCGGTCGGCTCCGTCTCGGGAGTGAAATACATCAGGTTCGGATCCGCTTCGGTCATGGCGTCACGTCAGGAAATAGAAAATGGTGGTGAAAATAAGATCGGCGATGATGATGAGCACCATGGAGATGACCACGGCGGACCGGGTGTTCTGCCCGACCTTCTCCGCGCCGCCTTCGATGATGAATGCCATGTAACTGCCGACCATGACGATGATGACAGCGAACACGCCGCTTTTGATCAATCCGGTGATCACGTCCTTCAGTTTCATCGACTCGATCGAATTGTCGATATAGGGCACCGGGTCGATCCCCAATGTGGTGACGCCAATCAGGAACCCGCCGATCATCCCCATCAGGTCGGCCAGCACCGTCAGCACCGGCAGCATGATGAGGATGGCGATGAGACGCGGCGTGATGAGAAACTTGACCGGGTTCAAGGCCATCGTCTGCAGCGCCAGTATTTCGTCCGCCACCTTCATTGTGCCCATCTCCGCCGTGAACGAGGCGCCGACGCGCCCGGCCATGACGATGGCCGTCATCAAGGGTCCCAGTTCACGGGTCATGGCGACGCCCACCAGCGCGCCGGTGAAATTGAGCGCGCCGAACCGCGCCAACTGGTACGCCGTCTGGAAGGCGAGGATAACGCCGATCAGGAGGGCGACCAGAAACACGATGTTGGTGGACTTGATCCCCACCTCTTCCATCTGTACCCAGATCGGGCCCCATTTGTTGGGCTTGCCCCGCAGGGGTTCGATGAAAGAGACGTAAAACGCTTCCTTGGTCAGGCGGTACAGTCCGCTGATCTCGCGGAAAAAATCGAGAAAGAAATCACCGAGCTGAAAAGTGCTTCGCCCGATAAAGCCGAAAAAATTGCGGACCAAGGGTGTACCCCGCTTTGCTTGAATGTCATGGAAAAAAGTAGGACGGAAAACTGAACCCCTTCGGGTTCAACCTTCGGTTCTGCCTTTTTCCCGTTCCCGGTCTAAACGCCCTGGGTGGCTTCTTCCTGGGTGCTGAAGACCTCGAACACCTGGAGCAGGCGCGCAATCTCGAAAATGTCCTTCACCGTCGGCGTCAGGCCGACCAGGCGAAACTTCTTCTGGGTCGAGTGGCTCCATTGCAGGCCTTCAACCAGCGTGGCGATGCCGGAGCTGTCGATATACGGTACCGCGGAAAGGTCCACGATAATGGCTTTGGTGCCTCCGTCGAAATACTGGGTCAACACCTCGCGCACATCGGGCGAGGAGTTCATGTCCATGTACCCCTTGAGAATGAGGCGGATGATGCCGCCGTCATTTTTCTTCGTGATCTCAATACCCTGGCTGGCCAATTCAGTTCTCCTGCGGCGTCGGCTTGGATTCCGCGAAGTTGAGTTTTTTGGACATGGTCAGCAGGGTGCCGCAATCGCGGTCGGTGCAGTAGTGCACGTTGTCCATGATGGAATTGATGAACAAGGTGCCCAGCCCGCCCGGGCGGATGTTGTCCAGCTCCCGCGGCCGGAAAGAGGCCGTGTCGCATTGCTTGCCGTAATCGCGCACTTCCACGGTGAACTCGTCGTTCTCAAGGCGAAAGGTGATTTCGATCGGGCAATTGTCCTTGCCATCGTAACTGTATTTGATGATATTCGAACACGCCTCGTCGACGCACAACACCACTTTGTAGATCAGGTCCGACGGAACCTCCTTGTAACTGAGGAAATGCTCGATGACTTTTCGGGTCAGGCTCAGATAGCGGGAGTCGCTTGGAATGATCAGTTGAACGGGTTTGGCATCCATTTGTTTATTTTGTTGGTGTCAAAATTTGAGGAAAAAATGATCCGGGCGGTCTTTGCCCCTCATTTCCCCCTGTGGTCGATGAAAATACTATAACACATTCTTTTTTAAGGGAAAACATAGATTTCCACTTTTTTGGCATGGCGAAACAAAAATAGTGTGCAATTTTTCAATTGGATAGAGGGTGTTCTGCAGGACCGTTACCCGGCTGGGGCCGTGCCAGTCCCCATTTGCGGACCCCATTTTTTCTCGTTGTTTCAGGCAATTTCCAGGCCCCGGAGCGGTTCCTTTGGCTTATTCTGTAGGAACGGGAATTATCAAAAAGGAGTGCTCTAATGAAAAGTAAATGGATGTTGGCGACGGCGCTTGCGGTTTTTGCCCTGCTGGCCACGGCGTGCGAGGAACAAAAAAAGGAAGCCGAGGAACGCGGCAAGATTCCGCAGGAACTGGTCAACAAGGCGAAAGAAGCCGAGCAAAAGGTGAAAAACGCGGCCAAGGCGTTGGAAGAAGGCTTGGCCGACGCCAGCGACCGTTAGGGGTCTCGCCGGACGGGCGGCTTCTTCCCACCTGAAATTTCCCCAAAAAATTTTGCTGTGGATGAGAGCTTTTCCGTTGTCACATCAGGCCCGCTCGAAATGTGGTCGCAGGGTCGGGTTGCCTCCCCCTCGACAGGTTCAGGGTGACAACCCAAAGGCACAACCGCTCAATACTCAACCCTGTCCTGCTGAGAGGCGTTGCCGACCGTATGGTCCGAAGAATCCCGCCTCGGACGTTTTTGCAAAGGTCTCATCGGGAAGAAGCCCGTTCAGCTTGTGGTTTTTTGATTCACCAAATCAATGGTGTCCGGCGACAGGCTCAGCGTCATCTGGTTGAACGGAATGACGAGGTTGTTCTCGTTGCAGGTCTGCACCATGATGTTGTTGAGCCGCCTCTGCAGGGAAAAATAATCCTGGGCATAGGTGCCGTTGACCATGGCGATCAGGATCAGGTTCAGGCTGCTGGCCCCGGCGTCGGAGAACTGCACCTTGATCAGGTCGAATACCGGCGGTTTCTGCTCCTGCAGGTCGGCGATGTGTTTCTCGACATCCGCCTGAAACAGTTCCGGCAGTTCCTCGCAGATACGGGCCTGCTCGGCGTAGTCCAACCCGAACTTGACCACCAGGGCAAAGCCGGATGAAATGTTCCGCGGCTTCATGGTGAGAAACTCCGGAGTCAGATAATATTTTCGGGAACCGTAGTGTTCCAGGATCACCTGCTCGGGGGTCTGGCTGAGGACCTTGCCGAACACGTCATCGGACAAGAACACCCAATCGCCCTGGTTGGTGGGAAACCATTCTTCATCTTTAACGAAGGGCCGCGAGTGCTGGCCGATCAATTCGCCGACAGGAAGGTACAGCATGCCGCCGTCCAGGCGCGGGTTCATCAACGTGGCATGGAAGCCGATTTCCTTCACCAGCCACGGCACGCCTTTCCAGAACATCCGTTCGCCCTCGCGCACGGTGCCGAAGTTCAGAATGAGGCGCAGCTCTTGCAGGAACTGGGGGATCAACTGCCGCGAAGTCCAGCCCAGCGCCATCAGGAGCAGGACGAAAAAGCTGAGCAAAAGCCAGTCGTCCATCAGGTAGAGAACGGTCAGGCTGGCCAGAACGGCAATGAGAAAGACGACGATATTGTATGTGGTTTTGAAAATCTTGCGTACCGACCGCGGGACTCTCGACAGCAGTTTCGTTTTTTCATTGAGAATCGTGTAAATCAGGGCCAGTATCCACCACAGGCCGATGAAGGTGGACAACGCAACGGTAAAGTGGTAGCCACGTTCTTTGAAGAATTCACCGACGGATTCGGACACCACGCTGAACACGGTGGTGCCGTCGGTTTGCAGTTCGCGCAGGGTGCGGCGGGTTTCTTCCAGTTCGAGTTGCAGGATTTCAGGGTTGTATTTGTCGACCAGCCGTTGCAGGTTTTCCTTGTAACTGGTTCTCAACTGTTTTTCGCTGATGTCCTTTTTTTTATCGTCTTCGATCACCTCGGGAAGGTTGCCGTTGAGTTGCAGCAGGGCTCCCAGGTTTTTGCGCGCCTCCTGGTAACGCAGAATCTGGTTTTGCAGCGTATCGATCCGGGCCTTGAGGTTGTCGATCCGCCGCGGCCGCTGGGTGATCTCCCGGACCGCGTCGAGAATCGGGCGGGTGATCTCGTTCAGTTCATCCAGCCAGGTGGTTTTGAGCGCTTCCGGTTTGGGAATTTCCGTGGCGTGCAGTTGCGTGGCCAGTGTTTCGAAATTCTGGTTCAGGCTGTCGAGTTCTTTTTGCAGGGCCTCAATGCGGTCCAGGACTTCCTTGGTGGGAACGCTTTTCTTCAGTTCTTTCAGTTCGTCGCGAACCAGCACGCTCCGTTTGGTGACCTGGAGAATCTGGAAGCGCAGTTTCTCCAGCGGAGAGGGCAACTGCTCCGGAACGGGAGCGGCGGGTTCGGCTTTCTTGCTGCCGTCTTTTTCAGGTGTGGAGGCGTTTTCTTTTTTATTGAGATCCGGTTTTGCCTCCCCAAGGTGCTTTTCATTGCCGGTGTGCTTGGCCACCTGGATTTGGGCCGTGGCCGAACCTGTCACCAGGAAAAGAGCCGAAAGGAAAATCAAAATTTCTTTAAAGAATAATTTCACGAGCCGGTAACCTTATGAAAAAACGGTGACCTGCAGTCACCGAATGACAGTAGTGTTGTGGATGGTTTGACATGTGCCGGGGAGCCGCGCACGATCAGAAAATAGAAGACTGGGTCCTGTCGGTGAGAAATTCCAGAACTTTCATTCCTTTGTAGGAGTTGCCTTTTTTGTTCAGTCTGGGACTCCAAACCGCGATGCTGTACTGTTCCGGATGGACGGCGATGATTCCGCCGCCGACACCGCTTTTTCCGGGCAGTCCAACCTTGAACGAAAACTCTCCCGCCTCGTCATAAAAACCGCATAGAAGCATTATCGCATTTATACGTTTTGCTTTGCTACCGCTAATGACCTCGATTTTTGTTTTGGGGTGGGTTCCGTGCGCGGCGAGAAACAAAAAGACATGGGCCAGCTCTTTACATGTCATTTCCAGGGAACAGAGGTTGAAATAAAAATCCAGAACAATTCCAATATCGTTTTTGATGTTGCCATAATCTTTCATCAGGTTGATCAGCGCCGCGTTCCTGTGGCTGGTTTGCTTTTCGGATTCGGCGACTTTCATGTTGTAATCGATATTCGGGTTTCCTGAAAAGTTCCGGACAAACTCGAGAAACTCGTGCCGGGGGTTTTTCAGGCGGCTCACAAGGACATCGCATATGACAAGGGCCCCTGCATTGATCAGCGGATTGCGCGGCACGCCTTTTTCAAAATCCAACTGGACCAGGGAATTGAACGGGGTGCCGGAGGGTTCCACGCCAACGCGGTTCCAGAGGTTTTCGTCCTCCAGTTTAAAGGCCAGCGTCAGGGCCAGCACCTTGGCGATGCTCTGCAGGGAAAACTTCTCGTCGGAATCGCCCAGACTGTAGTTCCGGTTGGTGACCGTTGCGAGGTGAATTCCAAATTTTTCCGGATCGATGCTCCCCAACTCTGGGATGTAAGAGGGCACACGGCCCGGGTCTTCCATTTTGGGGAATTCATTTTCAATTTCAGTAAATATCTTTTTATAGTTCATCGGGAAGTGATTGTGGGATGTTTGCCGTGAGGGGAAATTATACGAAAACTTATCCGGTTAGGGAACGATTTCGACCCGGATGACATTGGTCCATTGCGGGACGCCGAGGGGAACGCCGGTGGTGAGAATGATGCGGTCGCCCTTTTTCACCAGCCGGGTCTCTTTGACGCGCTGCATGAAGGGAGACAGGTCCTGCATGAAACTGCCCTTCTTTTTGATGAGAATGGGCACCGTGCCGCGAATGAGCGCCGTACGCCGGGCGCATTCCAGATTGTCGGTGAAAGTGAAAATCGGCACGTTGGGCCGGGGCGAAGCCACCTGCCGCGCGGTGCCGCCGGTGCGGGTGAACACCATCAGCGCCTTGCCGCCGAGCAGTTCCACCAGCCGGTTGGCGGAATAGGCGATGCCCAGGGAAATCGGCGGGTCGTCCTTGAAAAACCGGCTCCAGTGCAGTATCCGACTGTGGTTTGCCTGGTAGATTTCCATCTCGCGGGCGGTCTCGGCCATGATCTTCACCGCCTCCACCGGGTGGCGTCCCGTTGCTGTCTCGGCGGACAGCATCACCGCGTCCGCGCCCTCCATGACGGCGGTGGAAACATCGGAGACTTCCGCCCGCGTCGGCCGGTTGTGCTCCACCATGGACTCGAGCATCTGCGTGGCGACGATGGCGGGCTTCGCCTTCGAAGCGCACTCGCGCAGAATTTTCCGCTGGATCACCGGCACCTGCTTCAGCGGGATCTCGATGCCGAGGTCGCCGCGCGCCACCATCACCCCGTCCGCGGCTTCGATGATTTCCTTGTAACACGCCACCGCTGACTTGCGTTCAATCTTGGCGATGATGTGTGCCCTGCTTTTGTGGCGTTTGATCATGCGCCGGAGCTGATGGATGTCGTCGGCCGAACCGACGAACGACAGACCGACGTAATCCGCGCCCGCTTTAAGGCCGAATTTGAGGTCGCGCTTGTCCTTGGCGGTGATGGGGCTGCTTTTGATCTCCGCGTCGGGCAGGTTCACGCCCTTGAAGTCCGACAACACGCCGCCGACCTCCACCTTCACCTCAACATCCTGCCCGCGTACCCGGAGCACCTGCACGCACAGGTTGCCGTCATTGAGGTACACCCGGTTGCCGCGTTTGACGGATTTCGCGAAATCGACGAACTGCACCGGCACCAGCCCCGGGCCGCCTGTGACCCGGCGTGTGGTGAAGGTCAGCCGGTCGCCCGTGTTCAGGTGCAGGTACCCGTTTTCAAATTTGCCGACGCGGATTTTGGGTCCCTGCAGGTCGATCAGGATGCCAAGCGCCATGTCCTGCTCCTTTTCGACGCGGCGGATCCAGCCGATCCACTGCTCCAGGTCCGCGTAGCGCCCGTGCGACATGTTGAGGCGGAACACGTTCACGCCCGCTTTCACCAGCCGCGTAATGGTGGCCTTGCCCGCGCTCGCCGGACCCAGCGTGGCGATGATTCGGGTCATCTTGAACGGCATCGCTTGCCTCGTATTCTGGGGAGGAATAAAACCCAATCAGTATAAGCCATTCGAAATGGAACCGGATGAGGAATGTTTCAAAAGACCGGACGATGCACTGTTTGCCTTGAGGTCAAGAGGAGCCAAAAAATTAAAGCGTTGTTCATTCCGGGGACGGTCTATCAGCGGAGCAGCACTCCGCAATTGCGGCTTTCTTAGCGGCGTCATTTTGTTATGATGAATAGATGGCAATCACATAAGGAACATTGAATGAGTCAACAGGACACGCACAGCAAAACGATCGGTTACCTGCTCTGGTTTTTCGGCTTCACCGGCGCGCACCGCTTTTATTACGGCAAGCCGGTCAGCGGGACCATTTACTTTCTCACCTTCGGTTTGTTCCTCATCGGATGGATTGTCGACTTGTTCCTCATCCCTTCCCTGGACCGCGAGGCGGACCTCAGGTTCACTGACGGCCGCCTCAGCTACAGCGTCGCCTGGATCCTGCTCACCTTTCTCGGCTGGCTGGGCATCCACCGGTTTTACATGGGGAAAATCTGGACCGGCCTGCTTTATTTGCTGACCGGTGGGCTGCTTCTCGTTGGCGTGGTGTACGACTTCTGGAACCTCAACAAACAGATCGCGGAAATCCACGAAGAAGAAGCGGGACGGCGGGTATGAGTCTGCCCTGCCGCGTCCGCGTTCTGGGTTTGATGTTCCTGGCGGGATTGCTGGGCCTTGCCGAACAGGCCTGGCCCGCAGGCGGCCATGGCCGTCAGTTGATCCAGGCGGTCACCGAAAACGATTTGTCCACAGTCCGTGAACTGTTGCGGCAGGGAGTGGAGGTCGATTTCCACGACCTGAGGGGCAGAACCGCCCTGCTGCATGCGGTCGACGGCAACCGCGTGGAAATTGCCCGCCTGCTGATCGACGCCGGAGCCGATGTCAACGCACAGGATAAAATTGAAGACAGTCCCCTGTTGCTTGCCGGGGCCAGCGGCCGGCTCGAAATTTTAAAGCTCATCCTCAAAGCCAATCCTGATTTCAACATTTTCAACCGTTACGGCGGCACCCCGCTCATTCCCGCCTGCGAGCGCGGCTACGTCGAAGTGGTCAAACTGCTGCTCACCACCGGGGTGGACATCGATCACGTCAACCATCTGGGATGGACCGCGCTGATGGAGGCCATCGTCCTCAGCGACGGCGGCCCACGCCACCAGGCGATCGTGCGGATGCTGGTGGACGCCGGAGCCGATGTCAGCATCCCGGACCACGATGGTGTCACCCCTCTTGAGCACGCCCGCGAAAAAGGATTCGATAGAATCGCCGCCCTGCTCCAAGGAAATTGACCATGGGCCCAGCGTGAAGGTTTTTTACGTTAGCCCTCCGGCGAAGAGCAAAGGCGGGATTCTTCACTCCGCCATGGCTCCGTTCAGAATGACACGTGAGGTGGACGGCGGAGGGTTGAGCCTTTGTGTTGTCACATTGAGCTTGTCGAAATGAGGCAACACGGATCGTTGTTTGCCTTCGAATAGACTGGGGGGTAGCAAAAAAGCCAAGCCCCAAAACTCCAAGGCGAGACTTTGCTTCGACAAACTCAGGGCAGACTCTGGCGGAAGCCTCAGAACGACACGTTTTGTGTGTCCCGGTTTTTTGATTTGATTCTGCGGTAAAACCCATCGAAGACAGCTTTTGTGTCAAGAAGCCGCCCCTCCGGCGAAGATTAGGTGAATTCGATGGGGTGCTGATGGTCGAGCAGGCGGGTTTTGAAGCAGGCTTCGCGGAAGTGCATGAGCCCGTCCAGTGCTTTTTCTTCGAGGGTGTAGTGGATGCGTTCCGTCAGGTAGGTGCGGCAGCCTTCCGGGGAGAGGCCCGATTCGCGTACGCGGGGCAGAATGACGATGGTGTCGAGCATGGCCCTTCCCATTTCCGGCAATCCCTTGAGGAACTGGATCAGCTCCTGCGGCGGGCGCACCTCCGGCCGTACCGCCACCACCGCGTGGACGAACGATTTTCCCGTGAGGCGGAACCACTCCTGACTGAGGTCGTATACCGTCAGGTCCGGGTGGTTCTCTTCTATGAGGAAGGCCTGGTCGCCGATGATCATCGCCGCGTCGTTCTGCCTGAGCATGGTTTCCGGGTCCGGGTCCGCCGGACCCTTCAACGCGAACGGCGCCAGCCGGCGGTTGAACAGGATGGTGAGCAGCGCCGTTGACGTGCGCGAGCGGTTGTCGACCGCCAGTGTGCGCACCTGGTCCAGCGGCAGTTTGCTGACCAGCAGGACGCTCCCCACCGGTCCGTGCGAGGCGATGCAGATACCGGGCATGAGGCGGTAGGCGTCGGCGTCCTTCAGGTATTCGATGCTCGGGATCATGGCGAGATCGAGCTCGCCCGCCTTGAGCATGACTGCGAGGTCCGCCGGATTGCGGATCACCAGGTCGAGATTCAGGCGTTGGGCGTCCATCTGCAGGGGAAGGAGCAGAGGCTGGGCGTTCAGGAAATCGTGGATTCCCATTCGCAGGTGGGTCGTGGTCATGGTGTTTTCACTTGATGCGGAAACAAAAAAACCGGGATGGGGGTGCCCCATCCCGGTTTGATTCTGGCAAAAGCAGTATTACAGGAACATCGGCGCCAGCACCAGGGAAACGATGGACATCAGCTTGATGAGGATGTTCATCGCCGGGCCGGAGGTGTCCTTGAGCGGATCGCCCACGGTATCGCCGACGACCGTTGCCTTGTGCGCTTCGGAGCCCTTGCCGCCCAGTTGGCCGCCTTCAACATACTTCTTGGCGTTGTCCCAGGCGCCGCCGCCGTTGGACATGAACAAGGCGAGGAGTACGCCGCTGAGCGTCGCACCGACCAGCATACCGCCCAACGATTCCTTACCGAGTAAAAAGCCGATGATGATGGGCATGGTGATCGCAACCACGCCGGGCGCGATCATCTCGCGCAACGCGGCGGTGGTGCTGATGTCGATGCAGCGGGCCGTGTCCGGCTTGCCGGTGCCTTCCATGATGCCGGGAATCTCGCGGAACTGACGGCGGATTTCCTCAACCATGGTGAACGCGCCGCGACCGACCGAGGTCATGGTCATGGCGGCGACAACGAAGGGAATGACCCCGCCGATGAGCACGCCGATAATGACGTAAACGTTTGTGATGTCGATCACGCTGATGCCCGCCGCCTGGGTGTAGGCGGAGAACAGGGCCAGTGCCGTGAGCGCAGCCGAACCGATGGCGAAACCTTTACCGATCGCCGCCGTGGTGTTGCCCAGTGCGTCGAGGCTGTCGGTGATTTTCCGCGTCTCCGGTCCCAGGCCCGCCATTTCCGAGATGCCGCCCGCGTTGTCCGCGATGGGGCCGTAGGCGTCGACCGACATGGTGATGCCGACCGTGGCCAGCATGCCGACCGCCGCCAGGGCGACGCCGTAGAGACCAGCGAACTTGGCTGCGGCGAAGATCGCAACGGCGATCGTCAGGATCGGCGCGGCGCAGCTTTCCATGGCCACCGCGAGACCGGTGATCATGACCGTGGCCACGCCGGTCTGGCTGGATTCGGCGATTTTAACCACCGGCTTGCCGGCGGTGTAGTATTCCGTGATGAGACCGATCAGGATGCCGGCGAAACAACCGAACGCCAGAGCGCCGAAGACGCCGCGCGGCAGGCCGATGAATTCGATCACGATGAAGGAAGCGAACAGCATGACCGCCGCCGAGATGAACGTCGAGTTGCGCAGCGCGTCCGCCGGGTCCATGGAGGACAACGCGCGGATCGAGCGGATGCCGACGATGGAGGCGATGAGCCCGATCATGGCGATGATGACCGGCAGGGCCATGTATTCGAAGGTCTGCGTCATCATGCCCGCGCCGATGGCGATGGTGGCGATCATGGACCCGCAGTAGGATTCGAAGATGTCCGCGCCGAGGCCGGCCGTGTCGCCCACGTTGTCACCCACGTTGTCGGCGATAACGCCGGGGTTGCGGGGATCGTCTTCCGGGATGCCCGCTTCGACCTTACCGACGAGGTCGGAACCGACGTCGGCGATTTTGGTGTAGATTCCGCCGCCGACACGGGCGAACAGGGCGATGGAACTGGCGCCCATGGCGAACCCGCTGATGACGCTGATCGAATCACCGCGCGCGAAGAGGAGGAACAGCCCGCCGACGCCGACCAGCCCGAGGCTGGCCACGCACAGGCCCATGACCGCGCCGCCGTTGAAAGCGACGTCGAGCGCCTTGGCCTGGCCTTCATCGTTGGCCGCCTGCGAGGTGCGCACGTTGGCGGTGGTCGCCGCGTTCATGCCGAAGAAACCCGCCGCCATGGAACAGACCGCGCCGAGGATGTAGGCCACCGCCGTCCAGAAACCGATCCAGATGCCCTTGGTTGCCGAGATGACGATGACAAGAACCGCGAACACCGCCACGATGAAATACATCAGGATTTTATATTCCCTCTTGAGGAACACCATTGCGCCTTCGTGGATGGATTCGGCGATCTCCATCATTTTCTCGTTGCCTTCCGGCTGATCGTCCACGTATTCGAAAATCTTCCAGGCCACGACCAGTCCGAAAATCCCAAACAGGAATCCGAAATAGGCGAAGTTGCCGGACGCGTCGAACGCCGTGCATACCAGATAAACCACCATGGCGAGACCGATGAACACCATCTCGCCCTTATATTCCTGCATCATTCTCTGAGTTCCTCCGTATTAGAAATTTAAGAGGGGAATTGCATGTGTGTGATTGGGTTTCCGAGTGTATCCGTCAGGCTCCATCGGCACCTTCCCCCGGTTGCGGTTTTGCCTGGAGCTCTTTTAAAATTTCCTCAACACGCCCGGCTACGGAATCCAGAGCGAGGTTGATTCCCGCCCGTTCGTCTTCCGTGAATTCCGAAAGAACGTAGTCGACAATGTCGTCCCGGCTCTCCGGCCGCCCGATTCCGATGCGGACCCGGTGGAACCGGTCCGTGCCCAGGCGGTGAATGATGGAAGAGACCCCGCGTTGCCCGGCGGAACCGCCCCCGAATTTGCGTTTGACCTTGCCCAGGGGCAGGTCGATTTCATCGTGCAGCACGATGAGGTTTTCCGGATCCAGGCCGTGTTCCCGGGTGAACGCCCGCGCCGAGACGCCGCTCTCATTCATGTAGGTCACGGGCTTGGCGATGAGAACATCGCAACCGGCGATCCGCCCCGAACCCCAGAACGCGTGGCATCCCGTGTGGTCGATGCGGATGCCGTGGTTTTCGGCCAGCAGGTCGACCGCCAGGAACCCGGCGTTATGCCGCGTATCGAGATATTGCGGTCCGGGATTGCCCAGCCCCAGAACCCAGTACACGTTTCCGGTCAGCCTTCCTCTTTTTTATCTTCACCCGCCTTGGCTTCACCTGCAGCGGCTGCGGCTTCTTCGCCTTCCTCGCCTTCCGGCTTGTCTTCAACGACTTTCACCTGGTGGACGGAGACCACCGGGTTTTGCGGGTCGTTGAGGACCTCGGCAGTTTCGGGAACCGAAAGGTCGGAAACGTGGACCACCTGATCCAGTTCCACCTGAGCCATGTTCACTTCGATGGCGTCCGGAATGTCCCCCGGGTAGCATTCGATTTCAAGATCGTGCAGGTAATGCTCCACGATGCCGCCCTGTTTTTCACCCGGAGAATGACCGAGCAGGCGGATCGGCACGTTGACCTTGAGTTTTTCCTTGAGGTTGATTTCGAAAAAGTCGGCGTGAATCCATTCATCGCGGTACGGGTGCATCTGGGCTTCCTTGAGGAGCACCGTGCGCTTGGGCACCGAGTCGCCTTCCAGCGTCAGGTCGATGAGGGTGTTGATGCCGGACTTGTCGAGAATGCGGTTGAGTTCGATCGGATTGGTCGTCATCGAGACGTTTTCAGTCTGGTTGTAGACCACGCCCGGAAGAATCCCCTTGGCGCGCAGCCTGCGGTTGGGGCCCTTGCCCCGTTCCTGCCTGACGGCCCCTTTTAAACTGGCAAAAGTAGTCATTGTTCCTTCTCCTGTTACCCTTTCTTATGCTTAGTCGTTTTCGTCGCCGTGTTCCAGGTCGAACAGGGAACTGACGGAAGTTTCACTGTGGATGCGGATGATCGCTTCACCGAGAAGCGGGGCCACGGACAGCACCTTGATCTTTTCAATCTGTTTGAGTTCGTCCCGCAGCGGAATCGTGTTGGTGGTGATGATCGATTTCAGGGGCGAGTTTTTAATGCGTTCGCCTGCCGGGCCGGAAAGAACCGGATGGGTGCAGCAGGCGTGGACTTCACGGACACCGGCCTCGATGAGGGCGTTGGTGGACTCCATGAGGGTTCCGGCGGTGTCGATCATGTCGTCGACGATGACGGCGGTTTTGCCTTTCACGTCGCCGATGATGTTCATGGCCTTGGCCTCGTTGATCGCCTCGCGCCGTTTGTCGATGATCGCCAGGGTGGTGCCCAGGCGCTTGGCGAAGGCGCGGGCGCGTTCCACGCCGCCGGCGTCGGGCGAGATCACCATCAGGTTGGGCAGGCCCAGGTTCTTGATGTATCCGATCAGCACGTTCATGGCGAACAGGTGGTCGACCGGTATGTTGAAAAACCCCTGGATCTGTCCGGCGTGCAGGTCCACCGTGAGCACCCGGTTGGCGCCGGAGGTGTGCAACAGGTCCGCCACCAGCTTCGAGGTGATGGGAACCCGGGGCTCGCATTTCCGGTCCTGCCGCGCGTAACCGTAATACGGGATGACGGCGGTGATGCGCTTGGCGGAAGACCGTTTCAGGGCATCGATCATGATGAGCATTTCCATCAGGTTGTCGTTGCCGGGCGAGCAGGTGGACTGGATGACGAAGACATCGCCGCCGCGGACGTTCTCTTCGATGCGGACGTAGTTTTCGCCGTCGGAAAAATTCTTGAGGACGGACCGGCCGATGTCGATGTTCATGTACTGGCAGATGTCCGATGCCAGTTCATAACTGGCCCGTCCGGCAAACACCAGCACGCGGTTGTTGTTGTCGCTCATGTCCTGACCATTTCTCATAAAAACTGGCTGGGGCGGGAGGATTCGAACCTCCGAATGCGGGATCCAAAATCCCGTGACTTAGACCACTTGTCGACGCCCCAACGGGGTGGTCCGGTTGTGAGTCCCTTGCCGTTCTCCCGGGGCTTGCCGTCCGGCACCGTTGACAGGCCACCCCTCAACAGGGTCACCGTTAAGGAAGGGAAAAGTTGCAGGAATAAAAAGGGAGTCGACGGGTCCCGTTTTGCCCGGGCCTGAATGAATCAGACGCCGGGATATTTGAGGACTGCCTCCGGAAGAAACTCGGAGAGACTGGAAACCGTTTCCGTCAAAAATGTATCCCAATTCCCTGCATTACATTGGGCTTGCGCCTGATTCGCCTGCCTGGCATCGGAAAAAATTGCAAAAACCGTAGACCCGGAACCGGACACAAGCACTCCTTGGGCG
Source organism: Nitrospina sp. (assembly GCA_020430445.1). Lineage (GTDB taxonomy): Bacteria > Nitrospinota > Nitrospinia > Nitrospinales > Nitrospinaceae > Nitronauta. Next base: position 22,430 of record JAGQJZ010000012.1, on the reverse strand, counting down.
TTTTGGGCCCGCAAAAACTCCCACGCTTCTCGCACCTTTTTAAATCTTTTTAAAACAACAGGTTCGAGATCGTTGTGAAGACAAGCGCCCAGACGTGTGATGTCCGATTGGGAAAAAAATTCGGTCAAAATACTAATATTATTTTCCATTGATGTCAATTTTAAATTCAAATGGTTATAGACCTCCGCCGTGCTCACGGAAAGCCGTGGGTAAAGCAGCAGCACGGAGAACGTGGAGGCAGTTTTAACGGGGGTCAGTTTCTCTCCCCGCCCTCGTCCAATGGCTGTGGGCGTGCCCAGAAAAAAGGGGACATCGGAGCCCAGTTCGGCGGCTATTGGCAGCAGGTCTTCGCGGCTCAGGCGCAGGTCCCAGAGGTGGTTGAGCGCGAGTAGCGTTCCGGCGGCGTTGCCGCTGCCGCCGCCCAGGCCGGCGCCGGAGGGGATGTGTTTTTCCAGATGAATCCGGCAATGCCGGTCTTTCCCGCCTGGGGCGCGTTCGCGCAGCGCCTCCGCCGCTCGCACCACCAGGTTGCTCCCGTCGGTGGGGATGTCGTCCCGGTTGCAGGTGAGGGCAACGCTGTCTCCCCCGTTTTCAAATTCCAGTTCGTCGTACAGTCCGACCATCTGGAACAGGGTTTCGAGTTCGTGGAACCCGTCTTCGCGCTTGCCTGTGATCCACAGGCCCAGGTTGATTTTCGCCGGTGTTTTTATATGCAGTTTCATGGCGCGGGTTTTCGAAAATCGTGAGTCCACGGCAGACGCGCCGGGAGGCCTTTGAAGGGGCCGGAAAATCTTCCGGGGTGCATGGCAGGACAGCGTTTACAGGTCATTTTGAGGACCCTAAGGACCGGAGAACCCTGTTCCGGACATACTCTTTCGACTTTTGCCTGTTTTTCCTTGCCCGGGGTGGGGGGAGGATTGAAGAGCGCGGTTCCGGTTTCACGAACTGGGAACCTTGGAGGACGGAGTCAGGCCGGGCAAATTAGGAGAAAAGGTCTCTTCGGAGACGCCCTGGTTGGCGACGATGTTGGAATACACCAGATTGACCTGGTCCTTCTGCGCCGCCCGGACGACGGTGACCTGATGCGGGAAGGGATGCCCCTCGAGGTCCTTGTAGTCACCCCAGGCCACGGAATACAGGGGCCGCTTGCCCACCCATTTGAGCATGGATTCGGGCAGCAGCGTCTCGGCGTTCATCCGCACCTGCAGGGTGACGCGGTGCTCGGGGTCCTGGCCGGTCATGATGTACTGGGTCTTGTCCTCATTGAGCTGGGCGCTGTCCCAGTGGACATGGTCGAAGCGGGGGATGTCTCCGTAAAACACGGGAACGTATTCGTTGAAGTCGATCACGGTGCCGAGCAGTTCGTGCATCATGTTCCACACTTCGAGCCCCTGGTACAGGCGGTTTTTCTTGAGGTCAAACAGCCGGGTGACCTCGCCCTTCATGATGAAAATGGTGAGCGGCTGGTTGAACGGGCTCAGGGTGTCAAGGCGCAGGCGGTCGCGCCCGTTCATCAGCATGACCTGTTTGAGGCTCTGGTTCTGCCGGGGGGTGCTGATGTGGGTTTTGACATAGGCGCGCAGATCGTGGATCCGGCCCTGGCGCTGGCGGAGTTTCTCCTGCAGGTACGCGGGCGTGATGCTGTCCAGGCTGTAATGCTCCGGCACGGTCTCGGGTCCCGTTTCGCAGGCGGAAAGAAAGGTGCACAGGGTGAACAAAAGAACGGGAAGCCATCGGTACATCGGTAAACCTTTCGTGCGTGTCGTGATTCCAGGCCGGTTCGGGAGAGACAGGCGGGAGGCCGGTCACCGGGTTTTCATTTTTTCCCGGGTCTGGCGGATTTTTTCCTTGAGTTTCGCGGGGTCCGGCACTTCGCCGGAGGGGTCGTCGATTTTTTTCATGGTCAGTGCGAGGCTGGTTTTCCAGGCTTCGTGAGCCTCGGAGAACTTGTGCATGGAAAACAGGACTTCGCCGAGATGGTCGTAAAGCACCGGGTCCGGCGACACATAGATCATGGCTTTTTTGATCTTTTCCAGAGCCGAGTTGTAGTCCCCTTTTTTGTAATAGATCCATCCCAGGCTGTCGAGAAAATACCCGTTGCGCGGCTGGATGCTGAGCGCCTTTTCCAGGTGGTCCAGGGCGCGGTCGAGCTGGGTGCCCTGCAGGGCGAGCAGATAGCCGATGAAATTGTGCGCGTTGGAATGGCTCGGATTGAGCGCGATGGTCCGTTCCATCGCCTCGACGGCCCGCTGATAGTCCCCCTTGCGCTCGTACAGGGCGCCGAGTTCAAAGAAATAGGCGTCTTTCTGGTCGTCGAGTTCGATGGCTTTCTGGATCTTGCTGATCGCCTGGTCGTACTGGGACAGGGCCATGTGCGCCAGCGCCAGGGAATGGTAGAGCCGGTCGTTGCGCGGTTCGTGTTCCAGGGCGGATTCCAGCAGGCCGACGGACTTGTCCATCTGTTCGTCCATGCCATACAGCCGGGCCAGGTTGAGCAGCAGGTCGACCCGGTCGGGATCGCCGCTGGCGGCGCGGAAGGTTTCGACTTCCTTGATGGCGAGGTCCACGCGCCCCAGGACTTCATAAATCTTGGAGACGATGAGGCGGATTTCCAGGTCGTTCTGTTCCGCCAGCGCCAGGCGGAATTCATCCAGCGCTTCCAGATAGGCGGCCTGTTCGTAGTACACCGCTCCGAGCAGGGAATGCAGCGGGATGGTCTGCACTTCCAGCGGAGGCAATTCCTGCGTGGGGTCGCCGCCGGACCCGACCATGCTGTCCACCTTCTTGTAATGCTCTTCCAGCTCCGGAGTGGGGAATGTTTTCATCAGGATTTTGTACTGCTCCAGCGCCCGGGCGTAGTGCTTCTGTTTTTCCATGACGCGCGCCAAGTGCCGCCGGGCCTCGAACAGGCTGGGCCGCAGGTTGAGGGCGCCGTTCAGTTCCTTTTCCGCTTCTTCGTAACGCCCGATCTTTTCCAGTACCCGGCCGAGGAAGAAGAATCCCAGCGGGTTGTGCGGGTCGGCAACGGTCATGTCCCGGTAGGCCTTGATGGCCTCGTGCGGGCGGTTGATCTTCTCCAGCAGGTCGCCGGCCATCAACTTGGCGCGGGCATTGCGCGGATCCTGGTCGAAAATTTTCTGGTACTGCTCGAGGGCCTCGTCGTGCTTGCCTTTCACCGCCAGGACGTCGGCGTAGATCATGCGGATGCGCAGGTCCTGGGGGAAACGCTCCAGCGCCCGGGCGGAAAACTCCATGGCGTCTTGCAGGTGGCCGGTGCGCACGTCGAGCATGGCGAGCTGGCGGGCGAAGTCTTCGCGTTCGGGTTCGTGTTCGGCCAGAATCTCGAAATGGTCGCGCGCCTGGTCAAAATGCGCCTCGCGCAGGCTCTGCAGACCCATCAGGTAGTGGTAATAGGACCGGGGATCGTGCAGGTCGGCTTTGGGGTCCCGGTTTTTCAGCTCCTGGATTTTATTCACGGCCCAGGAATCGTCAAAATTCATGACGGTGGGGGCGGTTTCGGCTTTTGCGGCCGGGGAAGAGGTTCCGTCCTCACCGGTGGTGTTCGTGGTTTCGAGGCTGGCGCAATTGGCGAGCAAGACCACCAGGGCCAGAAGGCTGGCTCCCTGCCGGATATGGCGTGCTATTCGTGCAAGCGTTTGGCGCAGATGGTCGTCCTGTATCATTTCCAATCCTTCACTTGTTGGGGATTCTTCTTCCATAATAGCACCGGGCCGGGAAGGTTCGGGCTTCCGGGATTTGGCGCGGGATGCTTTCCCACGGGGTTCCCAATGAGCCGCTTCCCGGTATTGAATCCGGGTGAACCTGCTCTTTCCGTACTGGCCGTTCAACGTGTTCAGGACCCTGGGTTCGAGGGCCTTGAGGGAGGGGATCCAGGCTTCGCCAGCCACCTCGACGGTCAACGTTTTCGGGGCGACCCGCTCCACGCGCGTGACGGATGCGAGATCGCCTCCAACGGCCATCTCCCATTGTAACGCAAGCCAGGACAACTCATCATCCTTATCATGCGGAATATTTTCAGTCACTTTCATTAATACAGAACCCAGAGGACTGAAGGTTCCGCCAGCCCGGCCAGCCATATCGTTCACCCGAAAAGCGTTTGACCCAAGTGCCTATTTTAGAGTATGTTTACGGTCATCACCAACCCAAAATTTGTTCAGGGCGCCGGGGTGGTTCCGGCGGATTCCATGGGGCAGACCAAGAAGGCCAAAAGCAAAACGATTCAAACCCTTCCCTCGGAAGAACGGCTTCTCGAGTATGAGGAGCGCATCCACCAGCTCGAGACCTGCTACCGCATCACCAGCCTGCTCAATTCGGAACTGAACCAGACCATCCTGCTCGACACGATCATGAACATCGCCAAGAAGGTGATGAAGGCGGACGCTTCCAGCCTGCTGTTGATCGACGAGGAACACGGCGATCTGGTATTCCAGGTGGCGCTGAGCCGTGTCGGCGAGGCGATCAAGGGACTGACACGCATCAAGCTGGGGCAGGGCATCGCCGGAACGGTGGCGAAAACCGGCCGCGCCATGGTCATCAAGGACGCCTACAAGAGCAAGAAGTTCGACCCCTCCTACGACAAGAAAACGGGATTCAAAACCGGTTCCATCCTCTGCGCGCCGCTCAAGGCGAGGGACAAGGTCATCGGCGTGTGCCAGGTCATCCACCGTGGCGGCAAGGGCAAGGTGTTCTCGCGCAAGGACCTGGCGCTGTTCAAACTGGTGTGCGACAGCGCGGCGCTGGCCATCCAGAACGCGCGCATGCACCACGTCCTCATGGAAAAGCAGCGGTTGGAAAAGGACATGGAGTTCGCCCAGTCGGTGCAGGAAAGCTTTCTGCCGCAGAATTTTCCGGAACATCCGGATTTCTGGTTCTCCGCCAGTTCCATCGCGGCGAAGAATGTCGGCGGCGACTACTTCGATTTCATCAAGCTGAGCCCGTCGACGCTCGGCATCCTGCTGGGGGATGTGTCGGGCAAGGGCGTGCCGGCGGCCCTGCAGATGGCGCGGCTGATGAGCGACTTCCGCTATGTCTCGACCAAAAATTCGGAGCCGAAGGACGTATTGCGCGAGGTGAACAATATTTTCTTCGAGCGTTCCTACCGCGGCATGTTCACCACGGTCATCTACATGGTCCTCAACATGAAAACCAAGACCATACAGGTGGCCAACGCGGGGCACCTGGCGATGCTCCTGCAGCACAACTGCGGCAAGGTGGAGGAGGTGGCCCAGGCCACAGGCACGCCGCTCGGCATGTTGCCGCACGCCACCTACCAGCAGGAGGAAATCAAACTCCAGCCGGGCGACCGGGTGGTGCTGCTCTCCGACGGGGTGATCGAAACCAAGAGCATGGAAGGGGAATTGTTCGGCCAGCGGCGGCTGGTGGATTTCCTGGAAAAGGAAAAAGGCGAACCGGCGGTCCTGCTGCAACAACTGGAAATCGCCCTCAACAAATTCTCAACCGACGCGCCGCAGTTCGACGATAAAACCACCGTCTCCTTCCAGGTCCGGTCCTAGCGGACCGCAGCTTCTTAGGCGCAAAAAGTTTCTTCGGCGGGTTATTTTGCAGAATCTGGAAGTTTTTAATATCGGCCCCGCGCCTAGCGGTCCTGGCCGGACGGGCGCTTGCGCACGGCTGATTTTTTGTCGTGTACGGCTGCCTGGTGGAATTTTTCTACAAAATCGGACAAGGGTTTACGTTGCGCCACCGCCAAGTGGTGTCATTCTGAGCGGAGCCCCTTCTCTGAGCCTGTCGAAGTAAAGAATCCTGGGCCTTGCGGTCGGTAGCTTTAAAAACATCTGGAAAAAAGAAATCTCAAGATATGTCATTCAGAGGGCCGCAGGCCCGAAGAATCTCGCCTTTGCTCTTTTTTTGAGGAGGAGTCAACGATGGCTTCGCCTTCTGGGGCGGCGTTGGCCGTGCGCAGCTACCTCCCCCTTCTCCGAAGGGGGCCGGGGGCTTCTTCCTTTATTGTTTTAATGATTCTTTTTGTGAAAGTTGAAATTTTTCGGCAGGTGTAAAAGGGGAAAAATCACCCTGCTCTTTTTACAGTTTTTAAATCCCTTTGAGAGATCCTTTACCTTTTGTGATAAAGTAAAGTATGTCAATTTGAGGAAAATATCATGCCTGCGGTTAAATTGTCATCCAAAAACCAGATGGTGTTGCCCCGCGAGGCCCGGGAGGCGATGCACGTCAAAAGTGGCGATGAACTCCTTGTCGTCGTCAAAGGCAACACTACCGTCATTCTGCCCATGCCCGAAAGCCACACCCGGGCTCTTGCCGGTCGGGGTAAGGGGCTCTACTCCAAGGACTACCTGAAAAAGGAACGCCGTTCGTGGTGACCCCCGGGTCCCTCGACCGTTTTCTAAAAAAGCACCATCGGGTAGGCCTCGACTCCAATATTTTGATCTATTTTATTGAAGGGATCCCCGCCTATAAAAAGCTCACTCAGCGTATTTTTGAATCCATCGAAGCAGGGCAAAACCAGGGCGTTTGTTCCACCCTCACCCTTTTGGAAATTCTGGTGCAGCCTTACCGCAAGCAAAACGAGACGCTCCTCAATGAATTTTACGGGCTGTTAACGACTTACCCCAATTTGGAATGGATGGATATGACCGTTGACATTGCCGACACGGGTGCGCGTCTGAGGGCTGAGTACGGTTTAAAAACGCCGGACAGCATTGTGATGGCCACAACCCTGCGCTCCGGCGCCACCGGCCTCATCGCCAACGATGCCCAATTAAAAAAAGTCAAGGAACTGAATGTCCTGGTTTTGGATGGGTAAGAAGGGCGAGACAATTCAACGACGAATAAAAATGAAAAGTTCCAGTTCATCCGTCGTGGAAATACCACACCTCACCTCCGCCGGAACAGGCGGATGACCTGGGTTTTGACGAAGTCGTTGAACACGAACCAGACCAGAGCGTAGCCCCAGACCATGAGCGCCAGTTTCCAGCCGATGGGTTTCATGAACACGCCATACACGGCGAACAGGGTGGCGGCCACCTGTGTGAGTTCCGATGTCCAGAACAGCCGGGCGGAGGGGAACGGCCGCGTCCAGAACGGGTGCTCCCCGCGCCGCGCGATGTAGATCGTCATGTGTCCCGCCACGGTCAGCTTGAGAAACATCAGGGTTTGGATGGTGGTGCGGTCCAGTTTCAATACCTCCTCTCCGATCCAGAACATCAGAAAGCTGGAAAACACGCCCAGCGTGCCCAGGACTATGGCGATGTGGAGGATTGTGTACATGTCCCATTTCACCGGGCGCGGCTCGACCTCGGCGTTGTCGTAGGCGATCATCATGATGGGCAGGTCGTTGAGCAGGGCCAGGATGATGATCATGACGGTGGTGACGGGGTAGAAGTCGAACACCAGGATCGAGGCGGTCATGAACAGGAGCACGCGCAGGGTTTCCGCGATCCGGTAGACGGCATAGGATTTCATGCGGTCGAAAATTTTCCGCGCTTCTTCCACGCCGTGGACGATCACCGAAAGTCCGGTGGAGGTCAGCACCAGGTCCGCCGCGCTGCGGGCGGCATCGGTCGCGCCCTCGACGGCGATGCCGATATCGGCCTGTTTCAAGGCCGGGGCATCGTTCACGCCGTCTCCGGTCATGCCGACAATGTGCCCCCGCTTCTGCAGCAGTTTGACGATCTGGTGCTTGTGCTCGGGAAACACCTGGGCGAACCCGTCGGACTCTTCAATCACGGTTTCCAGATCCCAGTCCTTTGTCTTTTTCAAATCCTCCGGCGTGGCAATTTTGCCTCCCAGGTTCAACTGCCGGGAAATCTCGTGCGCGATGGAGTGGTGGTCGCCGGTGATCATTTTCACGCGGATGCCTTTTTCGCTGGCTTCCTCAATCATCCGGGCGGAATCCTCGCGCGGCGGGTCGTACAGCGGCAGGATTCCGGCAAACGACCAGGCCCCGGTTTCAAGGGTCCGGGCCACGGCCAGGGCGCGGTACCCCCGTGCGGCCAGGGACTCCACCGTTCGCAGGATGGCGGACTGGATTTCTTCCCTGTCCGGGCACAGGCCGAGGATGACCTGCGGCGCGCCCTTGCTCACTTTGTAGTGTTGCGCGTCTTCCGCCACGTCCGCTTCGCTGCGCTTGGTGACGGGGTCGAAGGGCTGGTAGTGTTCCACGCGGCCGCCGGTCTTCGATCCCGCCTCGTCCAGCCGGCGGAAAATGGCCGTGTCGATGGCGTCGCGGCTGTCCCGTTTCGAAGCCAGCGAGGCGATGCGTAAAACGTCCTCGGGCAGCGCAGAGCCAAAGGTGACGGGGTCCCCCACCACCAGCCGGTTTTGAGTCAGGGTTCCCGTTTTGTCGGAACAGAGGACGTCCATGCCCGCCAGTTCCTCAATGGACACCAGGCGGCTGACGATGGCGTTCATGCGCGCGAGTTTGACCGATCCCACGGCCAGGGTGACGGAAAGGACGGCGGGCAGCGCCACCGGAATCGCGGCGACGGTCAGGATCAGGGCGAACCTGACGGTTTCCAGCATCGGGGTGTGGCGGAACAGGGCGACCAGGAGGATCACGCCGACCAGGGCGAGGGTCATGAGGATCAGGAAGTGGCCGATGCGCAGGACCGCCTTCTGGAAATGGTTGATGGTCCGGGTTTCCTGAACCAGCCGGGCGGTGTTTCCGAAAAAGGTCTGCATGCCGGTGCCCACCACCACGCCCAGCATCTCGCCCCGTTCCACCACGGTTCCGGAATAGGCCATGTCTCCGGCTTTTTTTTCAACGGGCAGGGACTCCCCGGTCAACGCCGACTGATCCAGTTCCAGGTAGTCGCCTTCGAACAGCTTGAGATCGGCTGGAACGATATCGCCCAGTTTCACCTGGGCAATGTCTCCGGGAACCAGTTCGCTGGCGGGCAGCCGGGTCCACGAGCCGTCCCGCAGCACCAGGGCGATGAGCGCCAGTTTTTTGCGCAGGAGGGCGATGGCGTTGTCCGCCTTGTATTCTTCCGTGAAGCCGATGACGGCGTTGACCAGGAGCATGATCAGAATGATGGCCAGATCCGCCCAGTCGCGCACAATGGCGGAGAGCACGGCGGCGGTTTCGATCATCCACGGGATGGGGCCCCAGAAGTAGCCGAGGAACTTCAGGGCGGGATGGGTTTTCTTCTCCTCGATGGCGTTGGGGCCAAAACGCTGCATGCGGCGGCTGGCCTCTTCCCGGGAGAGCCCCGCCGGGCTGCATTGCAGGCGGGCGAAGGTGTCTTCTAGAGTGAGGCTTTCGGCGTCTCGGCTGGTGATCTCCTGCATGGCGGAGGCCTTTGTCGGATCCGTGCCGGAAGGAGTTCCGGTTGAACAGTCCTCATCTCATTACGATACTCCTGTCGAAAGGGTGCCGTAAAGAGGTTCGGCTAGTGCAACTGTCCGATACAGGCGTTGGCTTCGATGCGGATTTCACGGATCTGGTCGAGCAGCGCCTCCCGTTTTTCCCGCAGCCGGGCGCACAACGCTTCGCCTTCCTTGACCATCTGGTCCGGCGGGGCGGCGCTCAGGGCCGTGGCTTCGGCCATGTTGTTGATCTCGCGGAGGAAGTCCTGGATGGATTGCAAATAATGCAGTTCGCCTTCGTGCAAACCGTTCAGGGCATCGCTCATGGCGTTGGACCGCGTCAACAGGGTGCGGATGTTTTCCCAGAACGAAAGGGCTCCCGTGGATTCGTTTGAGAAGGGTTGGCAGAACCGGTCCCCGAGCGCGTGCAACTGCCCGCACACTTTCCCGTCATGCAGCAGAACCCTCAGCGCCGGATCGGAAAACTTGGTGGCGGTCCTTTCGAAAAAACCTTTCAGGGATTCCACGGAGTCCCGGTTGACCTGATTGAAGTCGATCAGGCACTTGGACACTTCGCTGGAAATCAGGTCGCAGGCCAGTTGCAGCGCATCGCACATTTCATTGATGGTGTCGATGATGCCGTCGCGGGTCTCCGCCTGCTTTTCTCCCTGTTGAATGGCTTTCTGGATGTTTGGAATCTCGTCCTTTAATTCTTTCAGGCCGTGCGCGACGGCGTCCAGGTAATAGGTTTTTTCCATCGGATAGCCTCTTGGGTTTTCGGGTTTTTATTTTGAAAACTATTGAGCGGACCGTTGAAAAAGGCCCTTGGCCGCGGGCAGGTTTTGGATTTCAGCGCCTGCGCGCTGGCGGAATCAAGATATCGATTTGTTAGAGTAGCCCGTTCAGCGCCGTTTGTGTATTCGGTCTGTGCCGCCGTCCCTGGGGGCGCCCGGAACTTTGAACACTGGAGTTTTTTTAGGGAGTTGCGGCCGGGATTTTTTTGCCAATACTCCGTGTTGTTGAAATCCTCCGGTAGGGCATCCAGAAATTTGTCCGTAATTTTGCCATTTTGAAACGGATGAGCGCGGTCGCAGCCAACGCCGTGCCCAGGCCGGCCAGCAGATAGGGATTGCTCACGAAGCTCCATAGAAGGTCAAAGAGCTTGAAGTCCTCCCACGCTTGGCCGAGGGTTTGCCAGCAGTCCGGCCGGGTCACCTTGCTGGCGGCGAGGTGGGACCCGGCCACGCGGAACAGGTCCCGAACATAAAAGAAAACACCGAGCAGGGTGGTGACGAGAAAGAGGTAATAGGCCTGCCGCATCAGGTCGACGAACGGTTGAAGCTCTTTCCATAACCTGGTTTCTTTTTTTGGATCGGCTCCGTTGAATACTTTGCGGCTGTAACTGTATTGATCGTGGTCGCCGGGAATATCGCGCACGAGCAGGAATTCAGGAGGCAGGTTGCCGGGGGCATAGCCTTCTGTCCCCAGGTCGATCCGTTCCTTCAGGCATTCGTGCACCTTGATGGTGTCGATGCAGACCTTGTAGTGCTCATTTTTCTTCTGGCTGGACATCGCCAGGATATTCCGCGGCAGGTAGCGGTAAAAAAAGGCGATTCCGGCCCGCGAATCGTAAAGTTTGTCGCTGATATTGCCGTGCTCGCGGACGGCGTCCCAGTCCTGGTCGATGAACAGGAGTCCCGCCTCATGGGCGCGCACCATCATCCAGTGGAGGGTGACGAGCGACATGCCCTGCTTGGGATAGCCGCCGCCGACATTGGAGTGGACACCGGGGAACCACACCTGCTCGATCCATTCGCTGTTCCAGTCTTCTTCCGTTTTGTTGGGGTAGGCTGCCGGGTCTTCGTTCCACAGTTCCGGATGAAACGTTTGCCGCTCGTCGTCGATGGAGAGGGCCTGACAGGCTTTTTCGACCTTTTCGTACAGGTTGTTGTCGCGGAATGAAAACCGGTAGACCCATTCGTTCCAGAAATTCGTTGCGCCCTTGAAGGGCAGGCCCACGGCGGACACTGTGTCCCACGCGCCGATGAACCGGATGGGCGGTTTCTGATGGTACGATTCCGGGTCGTATACGACCCCGAAGGGGAGACGCAGGGAAATGAAACGCGGCAGCCATTTCAGGAATCCTTTGGGCAGCCATTCGTAAAACCAGCCTGGAAAGCACAACTGGTTCAGCCGGGAGCGGTATTTCTGCTGGTGGCATTTGTAGGCATCGTCGACCAGGCGCTCCAGTTCATCCTGATTGGAGAAATAGGATTTTTTTGGGATACCGCAACTGGCGATGAAGCCGATCAGCGTCCTGATCGTGAACCCGCCGCGGCTGAACCCGAACAGGTAGAGGTTGTCTCCCGGTTCATAGGCCCGCGCCAGCTCCGTGTACAGTTTTTTGACGTTGCGTTTCAATCCCCAGCCAAAGGCGCCGCCGAGTATTTTAAAAACGATAAAATCCTGCGATCCCACCCCATCGTCGTAAATCGTCACCTGACGGTCGACCGTTTTGCCGGGATCCCGGGGCGCGGGAAATTTTTCCGAACGCAGATCGATGGCTTCGAAGATTTTAAATACGTTGGTGCCGCGGTCCTTATTGGCGGTGTTGCCGGTTCCGTCTGAACAGATGACGATGTTTTTGGGCATGGCGGTCTCTAGGAGGGCTGCCCCTCCATTGAATTCAAGAAAGCCGATATTGTAATGGCGTCATTATATAATTTGAAGAGATTCCTATGTTGAAAATCCCGGTTTGAGTGAATAAAGACACCGGGACGGTGCTCCGGTCTCAATTTCCCGGTGGAGATCAAACTCTTGAATTCGCTAAAAATAAAGACGGTGAAAGCGGTGCCGGGTGGGATTCAACCTCATTGGAAACAAGGCTTTCATCCTTCCCCGAAGGGGCCGAAATGACTTGACAAAGGGGGTGTAATTGCATAATTTACCCGTTCATTATCAAGGTTTTTGACAATGATAACGAGCCGCGTGGCCGCTCTTCTGTCAACACAACGTCACCGGTCGGACAACTCCGTTCAATCTCTGCTGAGGGTCAACAGCTTGGTCAAAGCCAACGCCAAAACAGGATTCAGGGCAGAGGTGCGGGGGTGCGAGCTTTCCTGCTTTTTTAAATTGTTTACCGGCCCGGTGCTGGAGCCGCATGCGGCTGTCCGGTTCCGGGAAACGTCTGGACATCAACTCAAGACAAAACGAGGCGCGTGATTCCTTCCCTTCACCGGGGGATTGGAAAGACGCGCCCTTTTTATTGGTGACTTATGGTAACCGAAACGATGCGCAATAAAATCACCGTGGTGGGCGCCGGCCAGGTGGGCACCACCGTGGCCCAACTGTGTGCCTACAAGAATCTGGGCAATGTCGTCATTATCGATATTCTGGAAGGAGTTCCCCAGGGCAAGGCGCTGGATCTGCAGCAGTCCGGATGCCTGCAGGTGTTCGACAGCATCGTCACCGGGACCAACGACTACCAGGATACCGCTAATTCCGACATCGTCGTCATCACCGCCGGACTGCCGCGCAAGCCGGGGCAGGACCGCGCCGACCTGCTGAAGGTGAACGCCAACATCGTTCGGGACGTCACCGAAAAAGTCATGAAGTATTCCCACAACCCGATCATCATCGTCGTGTCCAATCCGCTCGATGCGATGGTGTACATGGCCAAGCAGGTTTCCGGCCTGCCGCGTGAACGCGTGATCGGTATGGCCGGCGTGCTGGACGCGGCCCGCTTCCGCACCTTCGTTTCGCTGGAACTCAACTGCTCGCTGGTGGACGTCGACGCCATGGTCCTCGGCGGGCACGGCGACTCCATGGTGCCCATGCCGCGCTACACCACCGTATCCGGTATTTCGATTACCGACCTGATGACCCCCGAGCGCATCGAGGCGCTGGTCGACCGCACACGAAACGGTGGAGCGGAGATCGTCAAGCATTTGAAGAAGGGCAGCGCGTTTCTCGCGCCCGGCGCGTCCGCCGTCAAGATGGTGGAAGCGATCCTGCAGGACAAGCGGCGCATCCTGCCCTGTACGGCGTATCTCGACGGCGAGTATGGCTGGAAGGGAATTTACTTCGGCGTGCCCATCGAACTCGGGGCGCACGGCATGAACAAGATCATCGAGCTCGATCTCACCGAAGAAGAAAAGAAGATGCTCGATATCTCCGCGCAGGACGTCAAGACCACCATCGACGAAGTCGACGCCCTCCTCGCGGCGGGCTGATCTCATATCCGGATCCGCCCGAAACTGAACTCTCCTCACTCCCTCCGGCACGTTCCGATAAAGGGCGGAGTGTGCCCTTTATTCGATGCCCCGCAATATTGAAGCGTAATAACCCTTGTAATAGTGGAACGACTTTTCCTGCTTGGATGTGTTGCAGGGACCGCACAAGAGTTGCAGGTTGTTCAGGTCGTTGATCAAAAGATCCTTCACCGAGGTTTCGAACGTGTCGTCGCCCGCGTGCACCAGCCGGGTGTAGGACGTGGGGACGTGGGCATAGGTCTTGAATTCGAAGATTTCCTTGGCCTCGGTGGAGGTTGTGTCGTTCCAGATCCAGGCCACGATGATGCCGGTCTGTGGTTCCACTCCGTAACGGCCAATGGGGCTTCCAAAGGACAAGGATCCGAACCGCGCATGCGGGGGCGCAACCGGCTCCGGGGCGGGGTTGATCTGGTATTCCACGAGGTAACGCGCGTCCATTGAGAGAACCCGTTCATCCTCCCCGATGTCGACGAATAACTGTTGACGGATAGGGCCCGGTGAATCCGGTGGCAGGACTCTCCGGAAAATGATTTTCGTTGGAATGTCCTTTTGCGACAGGATGTGGTCCACCTGCGACAGGTAAACCGGCAGCGTGCGGTTGCACACGCACAGGAAGGTCGGTTCCGCGCCAACGCCAAAATCCTGGTCCGCCGGGCGGTCGATCCCCTGCCGCCAGTTTTGCCGCAGGTAGTTCCAGTGTTTGATCACCGCTTGCCGGGTATGCGACCAGTCCATCACAAAATACCGCGATTCTTTAAGCGCCGTCAGGTCGGCCACCAGGTTGGTCGTTCTCATTGCCATGATTTTTAAATCCTTGGGAAAAACGGTGGAGGGGAAACGCCGGAAAAATCACGGGTGAGGTGTTGACGCATCGGCAATAGCTCCGAACCCGCCCAGTCTATTGAATCGGAAATGGGAAGTCAATGTAATGAGAAAAGGCCATTGACCTGAGCGCAAAACACGAGCGCGGAAATGGCTTTTTTTATCCTGCACGGCTTTCTTTGTGTGTCATTCAGAACGAGGCGAAGCGAAATGAAGAGCCCTGCTCTGGGTTTTTGCGCAGAATCTATAGATATCTCGCTGGCCGCGCAGGTACCGCCTTGCGGTGGGGCGGCGTTTTGGCACGAACAGTTTCATTAAACAGTTTTACAGTAAAATCTATAATTGGATAGGCAGGGACCCCAGACGTGCCATTCTGGGTGAGTTACGCCGACCGCTAGGTCCGAAGAATCTCGCTTTTGAATTTAACTTAAAACCAGTCTTCACTCAGATCATGCCAGTTGGGGTTAGCCGATTCGATCAATTTTATCCTCTTTTCCCGGAACCGTCCTTTGATTTGTTTCTCCCGTTCAACAGCGGATTGAGCATTTATTGCCTTTTCAAAAAAGACGAGCCGGTTTATGCGGTACCGCTGGGTAAAACCGGGAACGGTGCCGGACCGGTGTTCGTGCAGGCGTCTTTCGAGGTTGCTGGTAACTCCCGTGTAAAGAGTCCCGGAAGAATTGGTGAGAATGTAGATGAAAAATTCTTTCATGGAAAAAGCAAAGGCGAGATTCTTCGTCGCCTCCCGGGGAGGCTCCTCTGAATGACGTGCTTACATTTTTGCGGATTAATCGATTTTTCGGTTTTTGCCCTGGTTTTGAAAAATGCCATTCGAAAAGCCAGATATTATGTTATTCACCACCTGAAACTATAGAACGTCATTCAGAGGAGCCCGGTTACGGGCGACGAAGAATCTCGCTTTTGGTTTTTTTTGATCAAATTCAGTCCTTATTTTTCCGGATCACAAACTCGTCGAACACTTTTGTGCCTTTCGGCTGGCCTTCGCAGGGCAGGGTGATTTTCGTCCACCATGCGGCGCGCGGTTTCCAGCGCGGGTCGCCTGCTGCATCGGGACCGGGGCAGACGCGGTGCGTCTTCACCTGGATCGCGTGGTCGTCGATCTCCAGTTGCACGAAATGGTTGACCAGCTCCCGCACCTCGGAAAGCGCCGCGACATCCGCCGGAGGCAGGTGATCGGTATCGCCCTGGATTTCCGCCGGCGGCTTGAACGTCGCTCCGCCGCCGCCGCTGACGATCAGCACCGGTCCTTC
Organism: Nitrospina sp.; assembly: GCA_020430445.1. Classification (GTDB taxonomy): domain Bacteria; phylum Nitrospinota; class Nitrospinia; order Nitrospinales; family Nitrospinaceae; genus Nitronauta. The sequence continues at coordinate 6,760 of JAGQJZ010000012.1, read as the reverse complement.
GCCTTTTTCGTATTCGCGGCGCGGTTCATCGGAAGGATCGGCCCCGCCGGGAGGCGAGAACCGTTCATAGGAGTGTTCGTTGCCGGAAAGGATCAGGTCCACGCCGAGTTCTTTCAAAAGGTCGAGCCGTTCGCGCCGCCGTTCCTGGTACCAGATGGTGGTGATCGGAGGATTGTGCGTCGCCACGATCACCCAGTCGCCCTTCTCCTTTGCCGAATCGATGAGCGGTTTCAGCCACGGAGTCGGGTCCGCCCACGGGAAGGCGTTGACCACGGCGATGAGCGCGTGCCCGAGTCGGACCGCGCCTTCCAGTTCGCGCGGCTGGGGCTGCGCGGCGGGCAGGGTGTCGTAGGGCGAGGCCATCGGCCCGATGCCGCTCCAGCAGCCGGAGGCTTTCGGTTTCCATTTCTTCGGGCGCAGGTCGTTGTCTCCCGCGACGAATACCCGCACCGGGTAGGGGCGCACCAGCGTCATGCGGATTTCCTGCAGGTATTGCATCGGACAGGAATCCGGAAACAGTTTCGGCTGGTAGACGAAATCGCCCAGGTGCAGCAGCACGTCCGCGCCCTGGCGGCGCATGGTCTCCTGCACGGCGAGGAAACCCGCATGGTAGGCGCGTTCGCCGATGCCGGTGTCGCCCACGGCGACAATTTTGAGCGGCCCTTCTTCATGCGCCGGGGCGACAAGGGGAATGAGCAGCAGGAAAAACGCGATTAATGCGGGTGGCCATCGTTTCATGAGAAATTCCTTTTGAGTTGGGTTCATCCAGAATCCGGTGGATTTTTGCAGGGCACCTCTGGAAATTGCGTTGGCCGCGAACGAGCCCCTGGTTTTCAGGGCCTGTGAGTTGCCGGAATTTATATTGGGGGCTTCCTTCAAAAGCTACTTGCGAATTGCATCGCCACCAGTTCCGCAAGAAAATAAAGCGACAGGCCGCCTGCGATCAGCGTGCCCGAAAGCCATTCCCCCCAGGGCTTGCCGCTACGGCGCTGCGCCACCGTTGAAAAGCCGCCGGCGATCCCCATCCCCAGGCTCAGCAGAATGGGAACCAGCAGCACCGGCGCCGCAGCCCACCGGCCCCAACCTTCAAACTGGCCGACATACCAGTTGCCGATTCCGAATACGATCAACGGCAGTGGCGACAGCCAGAGGAAAAGGCGCGCCATGGCTCAGCCCAGGCTCTCCGGCAGCGTGGCCACCCAGGCGCGGATCTCGTCGCGCACGCGGCGGTAATGGACCATCGCCTCGTCATCCGTTTTCGCGTCCTTCGCCAGTTGCGGCGGATCGTCGAAGCCGATGTGCACCACCCGTGTCTTTCCCGGAAACGCAGGGCATGTTTCATCCGCGTGGCCGCACACGGTGACGACGATATCGAAGTGAATATCCCTTAACGCGTCAACATGCTTTGACGTGCCGCGTGAGATGTCCACCCCCGCTTCCTGCATGGCGCGCACCGCCAGGGGATTCATGCCCTTCGGGTCGACCCCCGCCGAATACGGCTCCAGCACGCCGCCCTTGAGGGCGCGGGCGAAACCTTCCGCCATCTGGCTGCGGCAGGAGTTGCCGGTGCAGAGAAATAAAATGTTGAGTTTGTCCGCCATATCGTTGCGATTAGTTTATCATTGATTCCGTTTAAAACCGGAACCCGGCAAGGCAACAAATATGATTCACACTTTGAACGAAAACGACATTCCCGCCCTGCTCGCCCTGTCGCAAAGCGCCGGTTGGGAGCACACGCGGGAGGATTGGCGGACCCTGCTCCTGGCCGGTACCGCCTACGGGCACCGGGACGAGTCGGGCAGGCCGGTGTCGTCTCTGGTGGTGACGGAGTTCGGCCCGCGCATGGCGGCGCTCGGCATGCTCATCGTCTGCCAAAAGAACCGGCGGCTGGGGCTGGCGCACGACCTCATGCGCCACGCCATCGCGGGCAACCGCCCCACGGACCGGCCGCTTGTGCTGGTGGCGGGGAGCAAGGTGGAAGGGTTTTACACTCCCTTCGGTTTCAAAACGGTGGAACGCATCTCCAAACTGCAGGCGCCGCCGGGGACGCAGGTGGCCGGCTCCGGTTTCGCCGACAAGATCGATCTCGTCCCGCTGGACGACGCCAACCGGATGCGGATGATCGGACTCGATCACCAGGTGCACGGGTACGATCGCAGCCGGATGCTGAAGGTCCGCCTTGAACAGGCGTGTGTCCGGCAGGTGGCGTTGAAAAAGGGGCAGGAGACGCTGCTCGGTTACGGCGCGGGCGTTCTTCAGGGGGAGCAGTTGCTGCTGGGCCCGGTGATCGGTTTCAACCTGTTCACCGCGCAGGAGATGGCGGCTGCGTTGATGGAGTCGCACGCCGGTCCGGTACGCATCGACGTGCCGCACCAGCGGCGGGATTTCATCGAGACCCTGCTCGCCTCCGGATTCGAGGAACTCGACCAACAGCCCATCATGCTCCTCAACGCGACGGAGCTTCCCGGCCGCCGCGACCACGTGTTCGCCCTCACCTCCCAGGCCTGGTCCTAACTCCTTGCGGAGGGCTGGCGTCTTGTCGCAAAACTTTTGTCGATGAGTTTTACTGCAGAATCGTGAGGGTCGTTATGTCGTCCAACCGGCGAGGATTCCTAGCGGAGGGCGGCTCCTTTGCCGCAAAATTTCATCGATGGATTCTTGAGCAGAGTCCTTGTGCCCGACTACTCGCCGGAGGGGCGGCTTTTTTTACGCGAAAAATTTTTCAATCAGTGTAGGAACAGAATCAGGAGGGAATGAGCAAACCCTCCAGCCATGTCATTCTGAGGGCCGTAGGCCCGAAGAATCTCGCCTTTGCTTTTGATTCTAGGTATTCAGCTTTTCCGCTGTTACTTGTAGCCTTGGCTAGCACTTCGATTTTGATTTTTTATTTGCGTCCGGGGCTTTGGCTCCGCGCTCAGCAGCTAGGTGTTCAGTTTTTTTCCCAGTTTGGCCTCGACGGCGGCCATTTTCGATTCCAGCCGGCCGCTTTTGCCCTTGCGGTAGTCGATTTTGATCGAGCAGGTGATGCGGTTGCAGTCGGAGCTCATCTTTTCGTAGCATTGCTTGATGACGTCCATCACCTCGTCCCATTCGCCTTCCAGGCAGGTGCCCATTGGTCCCAGGCGGTAGGGGACGCCGCTGTTTGAGATGATGTCGAGCGACCGGCTGACGTAATCGCTGACGCTTTCGCCTTTGTCCATGGGTGACATGCTGAATTGAAGCAGGACCATGATCCCTCCTCCTGTGAACGATTGATTGGGGCCCGGCGGGCCGGGTCGGGTAAATATCGCTTGCAATTTCCTGCAAAATACGGAGAATAATCAAATTCCCTTCGAAGTTCCATGAATTTCGAGATTCCAAGTAAAGGCGGTATCACCGTTTGAGCAAAATTGATCAGCTCCGTGAGCAGATCGACAGGATAGACGACAAGTTTCTGGAAATGCTGAATCGCCGGGCCAAGCTGGCGATCAAGATCGGTCAGGAGAAGGCACGCCTGAACCGCAACAATCATTTCCACGTCCCGCACCGTGAGCGGGAGATTTTTGAGCGTCTGAAGTCCCAGAACAAGGGTCCCTTTCCCGATTCGGCCATCGAATCGGTGTTCCGCGAAATCTGTTCCGCCACACTCGCGCTCGAAAAACCCCTTAATATTGCCTATCTCGGCCCGGAGACCACGTTCTCCCACCAGGCCGCCATGAAGAAGTTCGGCCATTCGGCGGAGTTCCGTCCGGCCACGCACATCAACGGCATTTTCCGCCTGGTGGAGCAAGGCCATGCCGACTACGGCGTGGTGCCGATCGAAAACTCCATCGAAGGCGTGGTCAACCTCACGCTCGACACGTTTGTCGACTCCCCGCTGGTGATCTGCGACGAAATCCGCCTGGGCATTTCGCACTGCCTGATGTCGCATTCCGGCAAGCCGGGGCAGGTGAAGGAAATCCACAGCCACCCGCAGGCGCTGGCGCAGTGCCGTAACTGGCTGTCCGAACATTACCCGGACGCCGAACAGATTCCCACATCCAGCACCGCCATCGCGGCGCAACTGGCCGGGCAGGAGAAGCACATCGCCGCCGTTGCCGGAAAGCTCGCCGCCGAAACCTACAAACTCAAAGTCATCGCCGAGCGGATTGAGGACGACCTCAAGAACACGACGCGTTTCCTGATCATCGGCAAGGAAATGGCGAAGAAGGCGAAGCACAACAAGACCTCGATCATGTTTTCCATCAAGGACGAGGCCGGTTCGCTGCTCAAGATTCTGCAACTGTTCGCGCGGCATGAGATCAACCTGACCAAGATTCAGTCGCGGCCCTTGCGCAACCGGCCGTGGGAATACCTGTTCTTTGTCGATTTCGAAGGCCATGTCGAGGAACCGGGCATCGTCAAGGTGCTCGACACCTTGAGAAAGCGGAGCCTGTTCCTGCGCGTGATGGGGTCCTACCCCAGGAAGAGCGGGTGAAGATGGCGCTGTACGAACGCATGACCCTCATCGGCGTCGGCCTGCTCGGAGGCTCGCTGGCGCTCGCCGCGCGCGACCGGGGCCTAGCCGGGCACATCACCGGATTCGGCAGAAACGCCGAGACCCTGCGCCGGGCACAAGACAGGGGCGTGGTCGACGATTGGTCCGTGGATATCAAGGAAGCGGTGAAGGACGCGGACCTCGTGGTTCTGTGTTCCCCGGTGAGCACGTTCCTCCCGCGATTGGAAGAAATGAAAGCGGCGCTCAAACCCGGCTGTCACGTCACCGATGTGGGTTCGGTCAAGGGCGGTCTGGTCCGGCAGATGGAAGAACGCATGCCCGAGGGCGTGGCCTTCGTTGGCGGGCACCCGATCGCCGGCAGCGAGTTGTCCGGGCTCGACGCGGCGTTCAAGGAACTGTACGAGGGGGCGCGGTGCATCGTCACCCCCACCGAAAACACGTCCGCCGCGGCGGGAAGCAAGGTGATCGAACTGTGGACCCGGCTGGGCATGGACGTGATCTGCATGGACCCGTTCGAACACGACCGCGTGCTGGGCGCGGTCAGTCACCTGCCGCATGTGGTCGCCTACGCGTTGATGAACGCCGTGGCCGATGTGAAAACGCCGAACTACAACAACGTGCTCGAATTTTCCGGCGGCGGCCTGCGCGACATCACCCGCATCGCCTCGGCGGACCCGGTCATGTGGCGGGACATTGCCCTGACCAACCGTGACCAGATTGTGCTCCTGATCAATGAATTCGAAGGAGCGCTTGCGGAATTGAAAGGCCTGATCGAACGCGGCGACGGCGAGGGCCTGACCGCCGCGTTTTCCCGGTCCAATGAAAACCGGATGAAACTCGCCGGGATCAACGAATGATTATCGCGATTGACGGTCCCGCGGGAAGCGGCAAGAGCACGGTGGCCCGGCGCATCGCCCAGCACCTGGGGTTCCGTTATATCGAGACCGGGTCGATGTACCGCGCCGTGGCGTGGAAGGCGCGGCAGTTGGGGGTCGACGCGCAGGACAAACAGCGCGTGGCGGAGATCGCGCTCAACCTCAAAATTGAATTTGTGCCCGGGCCGGACGGGCAGAGGCTGCTCGCGGACGGGGAGGACCTCACCGGCCGCCTGCAGACGGAAATCATCGGACGGCTGGCCGCCACCGTTGCGGCCAATCCGCGGGTCCGTGAGTCCCTGGTGCCGAAACAGCAGGCCATGGGCCGCAAGGGCGACGCGGTGATGGACGGGCGGGACATCGGCACCGTGGTGTTCCCCGATGCGGAGAAAAAGTTTTTTCTCGATGCCGACGTGACCGAACGGGCCCGCCGGCGCTTTGAGGAAATCCGCGACGGCCATCCGGGCCTGACGCTGGAGGAGGTCGTCGAGCAGGTGAAGCAGCGTGATCATGAAGACCGTACCCGCGACGTGTCGCCGCTGATGCAGGCGCAGGATGCCGTCGCTGTGGACACAACGGGAAAGTCCGTCGACGAGGTGGTCGAGGAAATGATGGGCCACATCGAAGGGGCAAAAACGAAATAACGCATTCTGGATTCGCGCCCCGGGCGCACTGAATTTCATACAACAACTTCAAACATCATCAGGAGGGTACACAACGTGGTTGAGGAAACATTGAATGAATTGGACGACGAACTCGACGAACTCGATGAGTTGAGCGACGAGGACAAGGCCCTGCGCGCCGAGATGGAGGAATATTTCGAAAACAGTCTCAAGCAGTTTCGCGAAGGCGAGATCATCACCGGCCGGGTGCTCCACATCAACAAAGGGCTGGTGACGGTGGACGTGGGCTTCAAGTCCGAAGGCGTGATCAGCTTGAACGAATTCCCCGAGGCGGAAAAGAAGGACCTGGCGGAGGGCTCCGAGGTCGAGGTGTTTCTCGAACGCGTTGAAGACCAGGACGGCATCGTGGTGTTGTCCAAGGAGAAGGCCAACAAGATCAAGATCTGGGAGAAACTGGTCCAGGCGTTCGAGGCGGAGGAAACCATCGAGGGTATCGTGGTGGCCAAGGCCAAGGGCGGGCTCACCGTCGACATCGGCCTCAAGGCGTTTCTGCCGGGATCGCAGATCGATCTGCGCCCGGTGCGCAACCTGGAAAAACTCCTCGGCGAGAAGTTCCACATGCGCATCATCAAGATGAACAAGAAGCGCGGCAACATCGTGCTGTCCCGCCGCATCCTGCTCGAAGAAGAGCGCGCGGCGGCACGCGAGGGCACCCTCAAGCAGATGGAGGAGGGCAACATCGTCGAGGGGATCGTCAAGAACATCACCGATTACGGTGTGTTCAT
>JAGQJZ010000138.1 GCA_020430445.1 Nitrospina sp. | reverse complement strand
CGAAGGTGTGGAAGACTCCGTTCACACTGGAGACCGACATGAGCTTCGGCTTCGGCGCGCCGCCGCCGGCGGCGGGCGCAAACGCCGGGCCGCTGTCTGTTGCGCCCGCGTCCGGTCATGTGGGCGACCGCGTGGCGGTTTCCGGCAGGGGGCTGACCGCCAACACGCAGGGCCGGCTGGTGTGGGTCAACTCGGTCGAGCAGGAGTTTCCCCTGACGGAGGTGAGGACCGATGCTGCCGGCAATTTCGAGCAGACCGTCACCGTGCCGGAGACCGCGCGCGACCCGGAGCAGCTTGTGCGGCTGGAGTTGTTCATCGCCAAAGGGGGGTGGAAGATCAGCGGCACGATGAAGCTGACGCTTTCGAAGATCGTCGAGACCGTGTTTCTTGGATTGATGGCGACGACGCTGGCCGTGTTCTTCGCCGCGCCCTTGGGGTTCCTCGGCGCGCGCAACCTGATGACCGGCCGCGCGCCGCGCGCGCTTTATTATGCCGTGCGGTTTGTGTTCAATATATTGAGGTCGATCGAACCGCTCATCATGGCGATCCTGTTCGCCGTGTGGGTGGGCATCGGCCCGTTCGCCGGTGTGCTGGCCTTGGCGGTGCATTCCACCGCCGCGCTCGGCAAGCTGTTTTCCGAGCAGATCGAGTCGATCGATCCCGGTCCTGTGGAAGCCATCACCGCCACCGGCGCGAAGCCGCTGCAGATCGTGCTGTATGGAGTGCTGCCGCAGGTGGTGCCGCAGTTTCTGGCGCTGACGTTTTACCGCTGGGACATCAACGTGCGCATGTCGACCATTATCGGGTTCGTCGGCGGCGGGGGGATCGGGTTCCTGCTGCAGCAGTGGATCAACCTGTTGCAGTACAACAAGGCCGCGACGGCACTCTGGGCCATAGCCGCAGTCGTGATCGCGCTGGATCTCATCAGCGCCCGGATACGGGAAAAGATCACGACGGTGTAGGGGGGGAATGAAAAATATTAAGAACCGAATATTCATTGGTGGGAAGAATTCGGGAGATTGGGAAAAGGAACTAAAAGAATTAGAAGAGTTTTTGAAACCGCGTGTAGAAGTCGCCAGAAAGGGTGAATTCCCTCTCGGACGGTAGAAGAAATTTTTGCAGATATTCTGAGGAAAAAGGAAAGGCGACCGCGCAAGGGCGCGGGGTCATCGTGAAAACCTAAGTCAAAAACAAAGGCGAGATTATTCGGCTACGCCTCAGAATGACACTTTTTGTGGTGTCGTGAGGTTGAGCTTTTGAGTTGTCACCTTGAGCCTGTCGAAAGGGGGCAACCCGGTTCCCGCTGTCTCGCTTCGACGGGCTCAGCATGACAGCGGAAAGGCGAAATAAAAAAGTCCAAGGCGGACCTGGCGGTCGGCGGCGTAAACCCAAAGTCAAAAGCAAGGACGAGATTCTTCGGGCTTTTGGCCCTCTGAATGACACTTCTAGTGGGTTTGCTTGCTCCCGCCGGACTCTGCTCCAACACTCATCAAGAAAATTCTAGGTGTGAAGATGCCGCTGTCCGGCGAGGACCTTGCGCACGGCCAACGCAGTATCCCTGCTGATTCTGCAGAAAAATCTATTGAAGAAATTTTGCGTGTGAAGACGCTGCCGTCCGCGAGGACCTTGCGCACGGCCAACGTGGTATCCCTGCTGATTCTGCAGAAAAATCTATTGAAGAAATTTTGCGTGTGAAGAAACCGCCCTCCGCAAGGAGCGCTAAGACGCTGGCCCCGCGCCTAGCGGTTACCAGAGAGGCTCTTTCTTCTGCGGTTGTTGAGGGGTTGCCGGCTGGACGCGCTGTTGCTGTTGTTGCTGTTGCGCGGGGGTGGTTTGAGCCGGTGATGCCGGGGGATGTGTCGGTTCGACGCGCATCTTTTGCGCCGGGGGTTGTTGGGCGGGCGTGTTGTTCTGCGCCATGTGGGTGCGGGTGTTCGGGTTGTGTGGCGGCGGCGCGATTTTATTCATCTTCTCGATGAACATCTGTGCGGTTTTGGGGATACGCTTCATCGCCCCGCCCATGAGGATGTCCTGCGCCTTGAGCGTCAGGCCGTAATACGACCGGTTCTTGTCCTCGTTCGGTTGGATGACCGTGCCCTTGAGCGACACGCCGCCGAAGAGCCCCTTGCTGCGTGAGTACGAATAGATTTCGCCCTGCAGGAGGATGTCCGATCCGGCCTCGGCGTAGCGCCCGACCGGGCCCGCCGTCAGTGCGATGTCGCCGCCGAGCGTGAAGTTGTCTTTCAAAAGCCCCTTGATGCCCTTTTCCGACATGACGAGGAGGACCAGGTCGATGGCCTGTGCGCCGGCCTGGAAACCGAAGCTGGCTCCGGCGGAGGTGATGAACGCCGGCGCGCCCCATTTGCCCGTGTACGGATCGCGCACGCTGGCGACGCCTTCGCCGTAGCGCGCGCCGAGCATGAAACCGCCTTTAAGGAGGGTCGGGATGATGATGATCGCCTTGGCTTTCTGGATGAGCACCTGCGGAATGCGTTCGTCCGCCGCGCCCTGCATGTCCGTCAAAACCTCGACCGCATCGGCGAGCAGTTCGTGCTTCTCCGTGTGCCAGGCGGAGGCGCTGGTGGTGATAAGAAGTACGAAACCGATGGTGAGTGCGGCGAGTCGCATGATCCTCTCTCCTTGGGAAATTTCCGGAAAACGGGCGCAATCGGCCCGGCATTATTATTTGTCAATTTTACCGCTTTAATTATTGAAAAACAAGGGGTTGTGTTTGAATGGCCGGAATATGAATTTATTTAAATTTTAATAAATAATATGTCGATGTCCGGGGCATGAAAACCCAATGTCCCGTCAAACCCGATTGAGAGGGGATTCCCCTTGTCCTGTCGCGAAAACCCCCGTATTCTGCGGCGCATGAAACTCGATGACGTCACATCCTACTTCGCCGCCGATGGCCGCCTGGCGCGGCACCTGTCCCGGTTCGAGAGCCGTCCGCAGCAGGTGGAGATGGCGCAAGCCGTGGCGCGGGCGCTGAATGACGAGGCGCATGTCATGGTCGAGGCCGGCACCGGCACGGGCAAGAGCCTGGCGTATCTGGTGCCCGCCATCCTCTGGGCGGTGGAGAACAACAAGAAGGTGGTCGTCTCCACCTACACCAAAACGTTGCAGGAACAGTTGCTCAATCACGATATTCCGCTGCTGCGCGAGACGTTGCCGTTTCCTTTCCGTTATGCGTTGTGCCTGGGCAACGAAAACTACCTGTCGCTGCGCCGCATGAAGCGCGCCGCGCAGACCGGGCTCTTCAACGATTCGCAGGAGGATGAACAGCTCAACGACCTGTTCAACTGGGCGCGCGTCACCAAGACGGGAATCAAGAGCGACCTGCCGTTCGAGCCCCTGCCCTCGGTGTGGGAGGAGGTGGGGCGGCAGAAGGACCTGTGCCAGGGCAAGAACTGCGAAACCTACCAGCAGTGTTTCTATTTCCGTGAACGGCGCAAGTGGTACAGCGCGCATTTGCTGGTGGTCAACCATTCGCTGTTCTTCGCCAACGTCGCCCACGCGGGCGCGGTGCTGCCGCGTTTCGACGCGGTTGTGTTCGACGAGGCGCAGAACCTGGAGGAGGTGGCGACCCAGTTCCTCGGGCTGGAGGTCTCCAACGTGGCGCTGAACTATTTCCTGGACCGGCTGTACAACCCGCGCACCAAGCGCGGCCGGGTGACGCACCTGCCGGACCGGTTGACGGTGGAGATTCGCAAGCAGGTGGTGAAGACGCGGCAGGCGGTGGACGCCTTCTTCAACGAACTGTTCGACCAGTTCGGCCGCGGCGACCGCTCCCTGCGTTTTCATCAGAAACCGCAGATCAACAACACGTTGTTCCTGCCGCTCAAGGACCTGCACGAGATGTTCAAGGGACTGGAGCCGCACCTCGACAACGACGAGGACCTGCTGGAGGCCTCGGCGGCGGCGGAGCGTTGTTTCACTTACAACAACAGTCTCATCGCCTGGCTCAACCAGGACCTTGAAGGTTATGTTTACTGGCTGGAGATCGCCGCGCGCAAGCGCTTTCCCCGCGCCACGCTTAAGGGCGTGCCGGTCAATATCAAGGAGGAGATGCGCCGCCAGGTGTTCGACAAGACCGAGCGCGTCGTCATGACCTCGGCGACGCTTTCAACCGCGCGCACGTTCGAGTACGTCAAGGAGCGGCTCGGCTTCGAACCGGCGGAAGAGGCGATTCTAGACTCTCCGTTCGACTATCCCGGGCAGGCGTTGTTGTATCTGCCGGACGACCTGCCCGAACCGGGCGAGGAGGAGCGGAGGTTCCTGCCCGCGCTGTCCGGACGCGTGGAAGCGTTGATCAACGCTTCCGGCGGCAAGACCTTTGTGCTGTTCACCAGTTACGATCTGCTCAACAAGGTGTTCAACCTGCTCGACCCGAAACTCCGCGATTATCCCCTGTACAAGCAGGGCGACCTGTCGCCTTCGCGCATGCTGGAAAAATTCCGCCAGGAACCGTCGGTGATCTTCGGCACGAACTCGTTCTGGCAGGGGGTGGACATTCCCGGCGACGCGCTCAGTTCCGTTGTCATCACCAAACTGCCGTTCGATGTGCCGAGCGATCCGCTCGTCGAGGCGCGGGTGGAAGATCTGAAGAAACGCCGGATCAATCCGTTCAGGCATTTTCAGATCCCGCGCGCGATCATTCAGTTGAGACAGGGTTTTGGGCGGCTGATCCGCACCGCCCACGACCGAGGCGTGGTGTCGATCCTCGATTCGCGCATTGTCCGCCGTGGCTACGGTGAACAGTTCATCGCCTCGCTGCCGCCCTGCCGCCGCACCGGCGAACTTGCGGAGGTGCAGGATTTTTTAAACGGAGGTGGATGAACCGCGCCAGACCCGTTGCGTTACGGGATTGGATTCTCCTGAGGTTGCCGAATCCGGTTTTTTATGGAAGACTGAACTCATCCGAGCCGAAATTAAATCCCATTTTCCGGTGATGACCATGCGACGCTCTTCCCCTTTTTTCGTCCTGAATCGAAATGCCAGATTCGGGATATTCCTGCTTGTCCTTGTTTTGCTGTTGGCGGGTTTTTCCTCGACGACCCCGCTTTCGAAAGCGAAGTCCGCCACCTCTGCTTACTACAAACTGAAAAAAGAAACCGGTGTTTTTCACTACGATAAGAACAAGGAAGAAAATTATCTGAAAGGGGTCATGTGGAAGCAATACCAGAAGGTTCCGGTTTCTCCCTCCAGTTACGCCATGGAAAAAGTGACTTTCCTGCGCGATGCGGAAACGGTCGTGGTTGTGGACGAGGAGACCTTCACCACTAAACGCGACTCCGCCACAAGTTACTATGAAGAAGGTGGTGTGGGGTACGCGCTCGTGCCCGATGAGCTTGAGGAGCACCGTTTGACGATGTACAAGGTGAGAGTGCTGACCGGAGACGCCGCCGGGAAGGAAGGCTGGGTCTACGGAGCCCATCTGGGGTCGCGTACCGTCAAGCCCCGCGATTCGGCGAGGTCTGTGAGCGGCAAGCCTGAGGAAGGCGACGCTGTATCCACAACGTCACCGTCGTCACCGCCCCGAAAAGGCCTGTTCATAGTCAGGCTGAAATCCGGGAAAACGATCACTTCCAAATACTATAAAGAAATGAACGGCACCGTCACCCTGATGCAGGGTGGGCGGATTCTGAAATTCCCCAAAAGCGAGATCACCTCTGTTAAGGATATTGGCAGGTGATTGCGCGCGGTCACTCGCCGTGACGGGCAGCTTCTTGACGCGAATGGTTTCATTCGTGATTGTTTGAGCAGAATCAGGGAGTTTTTTACGCCAGCCCTCCGCTAGGACTTTGCAGAAAAACCCACCGAAGAAATTTTTGATCCCAAAGTATTGGCCGTCCGCAAGGACCGCCTGGCGGTCACTCGCCGTGACGGGCAGCTTCTTGACGTGAATGGTTTCATTCGTGATTGTTTGAGCAGAGTCAGAGAGTTTTTCACGCTGGCCGTCCGCAAGGACTTTGCAGAAAAACCCATCGAAGAAATTTTTGATCCCAAATTATTGGCCGTCCGCAAGGACTACTTAACGGTGCTGGCGCACGGCGGACCAAGTCACGATCAGATTCTGCTCAATAAGCCATTGACGAAAGTCTTCGTGACAAGACACTGGCCGTCCGCAAGGACCGCCGAGCGGTCAGGCCAGCAGATTCAGGAGTTGGCCGGGGTCGGGGGTGGTGGCGGGGCTGAAGTTTCTGATCT
>JAGQJZ010000137.1 GCA_020430445.1 Nitrospina sp. | reverse complement strand
AAACGACCCGGACTGATTGAGCCTTTGCGTTGCCACCCGGAACCTGCAACCCACCCGACTTACTCATTTTCATTCCATAAAAACAAAGGCGGGATTCTTCGCTTCGCTCAGAATGACACATTGGTGGTCATCACCATTGTCCAACGGATGGTCCCCCCATTATGTCATTCCGAGGAACTCACCGAAGGTGAGCGACGAGGAATCTCGCCTTTGCTTTTCTTTTAGAGTTTCCGCTTTTTCTTTTACAAAAAAAAGGAAACGTATCTTTGGACTTTAAATACCCGGGAGCGTCACACGTGCAGTTTTTCGCTGTGGGGCAGGAAGGTGTAGCCCATGAGGTGTTCGTCGACGCCGCGCGCGGCTTCACGCCCCTCGGCGATCGCCCACACGATGAGTGACTGTCCGCGCGTCATGTCTCCGGCCACGAACACGCCGGGAACGTTCGTCATCTTGTTCTGATCCGCCTTCACGTTGGACCGCGCGTCCAGTTCCAGCCCAAGTTCCTCCACCAGCCCCTTCTGCACGGGACCGAGGAAGCCCATCGCCAACAACACCAGTTCCACATCCATCGTGAACTCCGATCCGGCCACCTCCTCGAGCGGACGCCGCCCGGTGGCGGGGTCGAGATCGCCGAAGGCACACTTGCAGGCCACCACCTGTTTAACGCGGCCCTGCTCGTCGCCGACGAATTTTTTGGTCATGACGTTATACTGCGTGATCTTGCCGCCCGCTTCCTCATGTGAGGAACTGACACGCAGGATGCGCGGCCATTGCGGCCAGGGATTGTCCACCGAACGCTGAGGCGGCGGTTCGCCGAGCAGTTCGAACTGGCGCACGCTTTTCGCGCCCTGCCGGAGCGACGTGCCGAGGCAGTCGGAGCCGGTATCGCCGCCACCGATGATGAGCACATTCTTGTCCTTCGCTGTGAGCGCGACACCTTCCGGAATCGTGTCGCCTTCGTTGCGCTTGTTCTGTTGCGGCAGGAAATCCATGGCAAAGTGGACTCCCTCCAACTCGCGCCCTTCCACCGGCAGGTCACGCGGACGTTCGGCGCCGCAGCACAAAATCACCGCGTCGAAATCGTCCACCAGTTGCTTCGCCGGAATGTCCACGCCGACATGCGAGCCGGGTTTGAAGATCACGCCCTCCTGCTCCATCACCTTGATGCGGCGGTGCACCACGGATTTTTCCAGTTTGAAATGTGGGATGCCGTACATGAGCAGTCCGCCGATGCGGTCGGACTTTTCGAACACCGTCACCTCGTGGCCCGCGTGGTTGAGCTGGTCCGCCGCGGCGAGGCCCGCCGGACCGCTGCCGACAATGGCGACCTTCTTGCCCGTGCGGCGCTTCGGCGGGTTCGGACCCATCCAGCCGTTTTCGAATCCCTTTTCGGCGATGATCTCCTCGATATTGCGGATCGTCACCGCAGGCGAGGTGATGCCGAGCACGCAGGCCCCTTCGCACGGGGCCGGGCAGACGCGGCCGGTGAATTCGGGAAAGTTGTTCGTCTTGAGCAACAGCGCCACCGCCTCTTCCCAGCGGTCGCGGTAGACCATGTCGTTCCAGTCCGGGATGGCGTTGCCGAGCGGGCACCCCGTATCGCTTTGGCAGAACGGCACGCCGCAGTCCATGCACCGCCCGCCCTGCTGGCGGTACTTCTCATCAGAAAACGGTTCGTAGACCTCCTTCTGGTCCTTCAACCGGTCCTCAATCGAACGGCCCTTGGGCACTTCCCGATCGAACTCCATAAAACCCCGTAACGCACCCATCAGTTTTCCTCCAAAGCCAGTGCCGCTTTTTTCTTAGCTTCCTGCACCCGGCGGAAATCGCGCGGGTACACTTTGATAAATTTCGGACGCAGTTGCTCCCAGTCCCGCAACACACGTTCTCCTACCGTACTCTGGGTGAACTGGACATGCTCCTGAATCAATCCGCGAACCAGGGCGATGTCCTCTTCCTCGTCCAGCGGGCAGAGGTCGACCAGGCCCTTGTTGCACTGGATCTCGAACTTGCCCTCCTCATCGAGAACGTAGGCGATGCCGCCGCTCATGCCGGCGGCAAAGTTGCGTCCCGTGCCCCCCAGCACCACAACACGGCCGCCGGTCATGTATTCACAACCGTGGTCGCCCACACCTTCGACAACCGTGTGCGCGCCGCTGTTGCGGACGCAGAACCGCTCTCCGGCGACTCCCCGGAAAAACGCCTTGCCCGAGATCGCGCCGTACAGGACGACGTTGCCGACGATGATGTTTTCTTCCGGCACAAGGGGGGAGGTCAGCGCCGGACGCACCACGATGTGTCCTCCCGAAAGCCCCTTGCCCACGTAGTCGTTGGCGTCGCCATAAAGATAGAACGCAATGCCCGGCGCCAGGAAACCGCCGAAACTCTGCCCGGCGGAACCGCCGAAAGTCAGCCGGATCGTGTCTTTCGGCAACCCTTCTTCACCGTACTTGGCCGACACCGCGTTGCTGAGCATCGCGCCAACGGCCCGGTCGACATTGCGGATCAGGTAGTTCCCCTCAAAAGGGGTTTTGTGTTCCAGAGCCTTGCAGGCGTCGGCGATGAGCGTGCGGTCCATGACCTGCGGCCCGATGTCCTGCTCCAGATCCTGCTTCTGCACGTTCCGGATGGCGACGTCCGGTTGCGTTTCCGGCTTGAAAAGAATTTTACTGAAATCGAGTCCCTTCGCTTTCCAATGGTCGATCGCCGTGTTCATTTCCAGAAGGTCCGTACGCCCGATCATTTCTTCGAGGGTGTGGAATCCCAGTTGCGCCATGTATTCGCGAACTTCCTGCGCCACGAAGCGGAAAAAGTTGACGACGTAATCCGCATCGCCGGAAAACTTTTTGCGCAGGGCCTCGTCCTGCGTCGCGATACCGACCGAGCAGGTATTGAGATGGCACTTACGCATGAGGATGCAGCCCAGCGTGACCAGCGGCGCGGTGGAAAAACCAAAGCTGTCCGCCCCCAGAAGAGCGCCGATGACCACATCGCGGCCGGTTTTGATTTGGCCGTCCACCTGCACCTTGATGCGGCCGCGCAAGTCGTTCATCACCAGCACCTGCTGGGTCTCCGAAAGGCCCAGTTCCCAGGGCAGGCCGGCATGCTTGATCGACGTCTGCGGAGACGCGCCGGTGCCGCCGTCGTAACCGGCAATGAGCACCCCGTCGCTCCGCGCCTTGGCCACGCCGGCGGCGACGGTTCCCACCCCGCATTCGGAGACCAGCTTGACGCTGACCTCGGCTTTGGGATTGGAATTGTGCAGGTCGAAAATGAGCTGCTGCAAATCCTCGATCGAATAAATGTCGTGGTGCGGCGGCGGGCTGATCAAGCCGACACCCGGCGTCGAATGCCGGATACGCGCAATGTAGTCGCTGACCTTGTGACCGGGAAGCTGCCCGCCTTCTCCCGGCTTGGCCCCCTGCGCCACCTTGATCTGCAACTCGTCGGCGTTGGTCAGGTAGTGGCTGTTGACGCCGAACCGCCCGGACGCCACCTGCTTGATGGCGCTGCGGCGCGAATCGCCGTTCGCGTCGGGCGTGTAGCGGACACTGTCCTCGCCGCCTTCACCCGTATTGCTCTTGCCGCCGAGGCGGTTCATGGCAATGGCCAGCGTTTCGTGCGCCTCGCGCGAAATCGACCCGATGGACATGGCCCCGGTGCAGAAGCGGCGCGTGATGTTTTCCACCGATTCCACCTGTTCGATCGGAATCGGCTGCGTTTCCTTGAATTTGAACAATCCCCTCAACGTGCAGGCACGCGTGGTTTGCTCGTCCGAGATTTTGGAAAAGCGTTTAAACGTCGCGTAATCGTTCGAACGCGTGGCGTGCTGGAGCAGGCCGATGACCTGCGGGTTGAACATGTGCTTCTGCTCACCGCGCCGCCAATGGTAATCCCCGCCCGCATCGAGCAAAGGCGTGAGCACCCGGGTGCTTTCATAAGCCGCGCGATGCCGGGCCAGCGCCTCACGCGCCAGCACTTCGATTCCCACGCCCTCGATCTTGGATGGGGTGCCGGTGAAATAACGGTCGATGACGGAATGGTTCAACCCGATCGCCTCGAAAAATCTGCGCGCCACGGTAACTCTGGATCGTCGAGATGCCCATTTTGGCGATAATTTTGTAAAGCCCCTTGCGGCAGGAGGTGATGAAATTCTTGATCGCCGCCTCAATCGCAATGTCCTTGATGAACACGTTTTCGCTCGCCACCTTGGCGATGGTGTCGTAGGCCAGATAGGGATAGACCGCGCTCGCGCCGTAACCGATGAGCAGCGCGAAATGGTGCATCTCCCGGGCCTCGCCCGTTTCCACCGCGATACCGCAGAGCATGCGGTTGCCTTCGCGCAGGAGGTGGTGGTGCACCGCCGCCGTGGCCAGCAGGCTCGGGATCGGCGCGTGGTCTTCATCCACGCCACGGTCCGAGAGCAACAGGATCGTCGCGCCGTTGTTGACCGCCTCGGAGGCTTCGGCGCAGAGGTTCTCCAGCGCCTTTTCCATCCCCCCTTCGCCTTCAGCCACCGGGAACCGGGTGGAAAGCGTCACCGTTTTGAGGTCCTGCTGGTCCAGTGCGCGGATTTTTTCAACCTCTTCCGGCGTGAGGATCGGATGATTGAGCCGCAGCTTGCGGCAGTGTTCGGGCGACTCCTGCAGCAGGTTGTATTCGCGCCCCAGGGTGACGTACATCGACATGACCAGTTCTTCACGGATCGAGTCGATGGCCGGGTTGGTGACCTGCGCGAACAGTTGCTTGAAATAGTTGAACAGGAGCACCGGCTTTTCCGATCTCACCGCCAGGGCGGCGTCGTTGCCCATGGACCCCGTGGCTTCAAGCCCCGTGCCCGCCATCGGCGCCAGCACGATCTTGATGTCTTCCATGGAATAGCCAAAAGCGATCTGCCGCCGCACCAGGTCGTCAAAATTGGCGGACCTTTCTTCTCCCGGCTGCGGCAGGTCTTCAATGTTGACCTGGTTGTCCTGCAGCCACTGGCCGTAAGGGTGCCGGCTCGCCAGATCGGTTTTGATTTCCTCATCCGAGACGATGCGTCCGTTCTTGAGATCGACGAAAAACATGCGGCCCGGCTGCAGGCGGCCCTTTTTGACGATCTGCGATTCCGGAATCGGCAGCACGCCGACTTCCGACGCCATGACCACCTTGCCGTCTTTCGTGACCACGTAACGCGAGGGACGGAGCCCGTTGCGGTCGAGCACCGCGCCCACCACTTCACCGTCGGTGAAGGTGATCGAAGCCGGACCGTCCCACGGTTCCATCATCGAGGCGTGGAATTCAAAAAAGTCGCGCTTGTCCTTGTCCATGGTTTCATGTCCCGACCAGGGAGCCGGGATCATCATCTGAACCGCGTGCGGCAGGGAACGCCCGGTCATGACCAGAAACTCCAGCGCCTGGTCAAAGTCGGCGGTGTCGCTGCCTCCCGGAGGAATGACCGGTTTGAGGACGTCCACATCCGCAAACCATTCGGACTCGATGATGTCCTCGCGCGCCTTCATCCAGTTCTTGTTGCCGCGGATGGTGTTGATCTCGCCATTGTGGGCGACCATGCGCATCGGCTGGGCGCGGCCCCAGGAGGGGAACGTGTTGGTGCTGTAGCGCGAATGAACCAGCGCCAGCGCGGTCTTCATGTCCGGGTCCTGAATGTCCTTGAAATAATGCTCGACCTGCGGCGCCATGAGCTGCCCTTTATAGACGAACGTCTTGCTCGACAGGCTGCAGATGTAATAGGACTCGTAAAGCTCCGCCAGTCCGGAAGCGCGGATGGCCTGCCCGGAGCGCTTGCGGACCACGTAGAGCTTGCGCTCGAGTTCGTCCTGACTGTGCACCACTCCCGCCCCGCCGACAAAGAGCTGTTTCATCAAAGGCTCGACCTCGCGCGCCACATCGCCGCACTGGCTGCTGTCGACCGGGACGTCCCGCCAGCCGAGACAGATGAGCCCCTCCTCCTGGATCACCTGTTCAAAAATTCCCATGAGGGGTTTTGCGCGGTCGTCTTTCGGGAAAAAGACCAGACCGGTGCCGTACTGCCCCAGTTCCGGCAGGCTGATGCCGATTTTGCCGCACTCCTTCCTGAAGAATTCATGCGGAATCTGGATGAGGATGCCCGCTCCGTCTCCCGTGCGCGGGTCCGAGCCGCAGGCCCCGCGGTGCTCGAGCCGGTAAAGCAGGTGGAGCGCCTCACGGATGGTTTCATGAGTCTTGACACCGTCCATCCGGGCAACAAATCCGACG
>JAGQJZ010000136.1 GCA_020430445.1 Nitrospina sp. | reverse complement strand
CCGAGCCGCAGCGCCGGGAATTCCGCGCGCGCCTCAAGGAACTGGTGGAGCAGGGGGCGCTGGTCAAGCTGCGCGGTGGCCGTTACGGGCTGGCCGACGAGATGAGTCTGGTCTCCGGCATGTTGAAGGGGCATCCGGACGGTTACGGGTTCCTCATCACCGGCACGGATGAGCCGGATTTGTACATCGGGCGCAAGCAGATGAACGGGGCCATGCACCAGGACCAGGTGGTGGTGCGGGTGGAAAAGGGACGCAGCGGCTGGGGCAAGCCCGAAGGCCGGGTGATCCGCATCCTGCAGCGCAACACGCCCAGCCTGGTCGGCGTGTACGAGCCGTTGGGCCGCGACGGCTGGGTGGTCCCGTCGGATGAAAACATATTTCACGATGTGTTCGTGCCGGGCAAGCTGAGCCAGGGGGCGGCGCCGGGACAGGTGGTGGTCGTCGAGATCACCGATTACCCGACGCGCCACCAGCCGCCCGCCGGAAAAGTCGTTGAGATACTGGGCCAGGCGGACGACCCGCAGGTGGAGTTGCGCTCCATTTTTCACAAGTTCGGCGTGCACCGGGATTTCCCGCCTGAAGCGATTGATGAAGCGCGGGGGTACAGCCCCGAACCCGTGGGCGACGAGGGCGCGGGACGGCGGGATCTCACCGGATGGCTGACGTTCACCATCGACGGCGAACGGGCCAAGGATTTCGACGACGCGGTTTCGCTGGAAGTCGAGGACGGCATCTGGCGGCTCGGGGTCCACATCGCCGATGTCAGCCATTATGTGACTGAAGGCAGCGCGCTGGACAAGGAAGCCTTCGAGCGCGGCACCAGCATTTATTACCCGGACGGCGTCATCCCCATGCTGCCGTTCGAGTTGTCGAACGAGGTGTGCAGCCTCAAGCCGCGTGAAAAGCGGTTGACGGTATCGGCGGTGATGGAATTCACCAAAGACGGGGAGTTGATGCGTTCCAGCCTGTTCCCTTCCGTCATCAAAAGCCGCCACCGTTTCACTTACACGCAGGTGTGGGACCTGTTGGAGAACGGAGACAGCAAGGGCGAGTTCCCGGACGCCTTGCCCGTGCTGAAAGGCATGCACCGGTTGAGCCGTCAGTTGCGCAAGCGGCGTTTCGATGAAGGCAGCGTCGAGTTCGACATCCCCGAGCCGGAGATTGCGATGAACCCGGACCACAGCGTCGCCGGCATCAGCATCGCCGAGCGCAATCCGGCGCACCAGCTGGTCGAGGAGTTCATGCTCTCCGCCAACCGTGTGGTGGCGCGCACCCTGCTGGAGAAGGGCGTGCCTCTGGTCAATCGCATTCACGAACCGCCGGACCCGGACAAGCTGGCGGTGTTCGCGGAGTTTCTGGAAAGCCTGGGCCATCGCCTGCCGTCGATAAAAAAACTGCCTTCCAAAAGCCTGAATAAACTGCTGGAGAAAGTGCGGTACCGGCCGGAGGGGCGGGCGGTCAACACGCTCATGCTGCGGTCGCTCAAAAAAGCCGTCTATTCGGAGAATCCCATCGGTCATTACGCGCTCGGGTTCGAGCATTACGCCCATTTCACTTCGCCCATCCGGCGGTACCCGGACCTGGCGGTGCACCGGCTGGTCAAGAATGTGATGAGCAGGAAGAAACTCACCGGCAAGGAAAAACACCACCTCCGGCGGACCGCCACCGAGGTCAGCCTCCAGTCCACCGACCGCGAAGTCCGGGCGCAGAGTATCGAGCGCGAGGTCAACGACCTGCGCCGCGCCCAGTTCATGCAGGACAAGGTGGGGCGCGTGTTTTCGGGGATCGTTTCGGGCGTGCAGGCGTTCGGCTTTTTCGTCGAACTGCAGGAGGTGTTCGTCGAGGGACTGGTGCGGGTGTCCAACCTGCGCGACGACTATTATCTTTTTTACGAGCACGAGTACAAATTGAAGGGACAGCACCGGGGGCGGACGTTCCGCATCGGCGACGAGGTCCGCGTGAGGGTGGCCGAGGTGGACCTGCCGCGCCGGCGGATCGACCTGGTGCTGGCGAACGAATAAACTCCATCAACACGATTCACCGTGGGAGGGCGCGTCCTGCTTCCTCTGTTACCCTGGTTCCTGGCCTATTTCGCGGGGGTTTTGATCGCGCAACCCCGGGTGGAGAGCGCTGTTCCCTGGTTTCTGGCCGGGGCCTGTTCGATTTGGGCTTTCGGCATCGTCCTGTCGCGCCGCCCTTTCCGCGGGTGGCGTCCTGTTCTTCTCGTTCTGGTGTTTTGCCTGGCTGTGGCCAACGTGCTCCTGCGTTCGGAAAACCTTCCCGCTGATCACGTCTGGCATGTTCTTCAACACGATAAAAAAGCGCGGATCGAAGGGGTGGTCGTCGATGTGCCGCAAAAGTTTCCGGACAAAATCCGTTACACCGTCCGGCTGGAGGCGGTCGATTACGGTTCGGGGCGGACCCCGGTCAGCGGAACGGCCTGGATCAATTTGTACGGGCAGGAGGAACCGTTCCAATGGGGGACACGGGTGCGTTTTCCCCGGATACGCCTCAGGCGTCCGCTCAATTTCCGCAATCCGGGACGGTCCGATTATGAAGCGTTCATGCGTGCCTCGGGAGTCGATGTCAGCGGCGGCACCTCGCGCTGGCAGGAGGCCGAGGCGCTTGGGCCGGTGGCCCTGCCCTGGGGAGTCTCGCAGGTCCTGACCGCGCGCGGCAGGATGCAGGAATTGCTGCAAGACAACCTGCCGGAGAGGGAACGGGGGCTGCTCGGCGGGATGGTGTTCGGCGACAAATCGGGCCTGGACCCTCAACTGCTTGAGGCGTACCGGACAACGGGGATGGGGCATCTTCTGGCGGTCTCCGGCCTGCACATTGGTTTTGTGGCGTTCACGTTTTACTGGGTGGGCCACCGCCTGCTGTTTTACGCCTTCTGGAAACTGAGGCCCGAGTGGGCGCAGTTCGGTTTTGCCCGCCAGGGGGCCGCGCTGGTGGCGCTGGCGGCGGTGCTGGTGTACATGGCGCTGGTGGGGCCGCGCGTGTCTTCCCTCCGCGCCGGGGTGCTGGTGATCGCTTTCCTCATCGCGTTCTGGATTCACCGGGAACGCGAAATGCTCAACACCCTGCTGCTGGCGGCCCTGTTGATCCTGCTCTGGAAGCCTGCCGCGGTCTACAGCCTCGGCTTTCAATTGTCCTTCCTCGCGGTTCTCGGGATCGTGCTGGCCTTGCGCTGGATCGCCGAACCCGGTCCGGACCCGCTGGAGCGCTTGGGGGAGATCCCCTGGTACCGGCGCTGGGCCGTGCCGGAAGCAGTGCCCGCCGGCTGGAAGGACAGGGGCGTCGATATCCTGGTCGCGGCGGCTTTCATCTCCCTGGCGGCGTGGGTGGCCACGTTTCCGGTCATTCTGTATGAGTTCCATCAGATCAATCTGGCCGCGCCCTTCCTCAATACATTCTTGGTGCCTCTGGCTTCGGTTCTGATTCCGGCCTGTCTCATGGTGCTGTTCACCGGCTTTGTTGCGCCCGGGCTGGCAGGTGCGCTGCTGGTTCCCATCGGTTGGTTGACGAAGCTGATATTCGTCGAGGCCCCGTCCCGGGTGGCGGCGCTTCCGGAAATCGCCGTTCAACTGCCGCATCCGCCCGAGGCCTGGCGGATGCTGTTTTACCTGTTCGTGGCCGGTCTGGCGTACCGGTTTTTCCGGGGCCGCCATGCGAGCGAACGCCGGCCGCTGTCCGGTTTCTGGAAACGGGTTGTGCCGTGGGGCCTGTCCGTTTGCGGGGTGGTCCTGGTCCTGGGGCTGATGTTTCCGCGTGGCTTGGATAGGGGCGACGGCAGGCTCCATGTCTGGATGCTGGACGTGGGGCAGGGCGAGGCTCTTTACATCGAATTTCCCAACGGGCAGAACCTGTTGCTCGACGGGGGCGGTTATTTCAAAGATGCGCTCGATGTCGGCGCCCGGGTGGTGGGCGATTTCCTCTGGGACCGGGGCGTGGGCACAATCGATTACCTGGCGGTGACGCACAGCGACCAGGACCATATCGACGGGGTGGAATCCGTGCTGGAGGCGTTCGATATCGGGCATTTTCTGGCGCGGCCGGACGGGTCGGCCGACCGGCGTTATGCACGCCTGACCAGCCGCGCCACGGTGCGGGGTGTGCCGTTGAAACCTTTCGGGGCCGGCGAGGTGCTGCGCGTGGGCGAGGTGGTTTTGAAAAACCTGCATCCGGACGAGGCATTCAATCGGGAGGTTGGGCGCACCGGCCGGGGCAGGCTGAACAATGACCGTTCCTGGGTGATCCTGCTGGAGTACCGGCGGTTCCGCATGCTGCTGACCGGGGACATCACCGAAAAGGCGGAACGCTGGCTGGTGGACCGCGGGGCGGATCTCCGGGCGCAGGTGCTGAAGGCGCCGCATCACGGAAGCCGCACCTCCAGTTCGGCGGAATTCCTGGACGCCGTGAAGCCGCGCGAGGTTCTCGTTTCCAGCGGATTCGCCAATTATTTTCACCACCCCCACGCGGATGTGGTCCGGCGTTACCGGGACCGGGGGGTGCGGGTGTGGAACACGGGGGAGCGGGGCGCCTTTCACCTGACAAGTGGGGGGGACGGTTATGAGATCAGCGATTTCAAAGGTTTATCTAATTGGAATTAAACGAAAAGTGCTTTGACTTTTTTCGGCAACTTTGACACCATGGAATTGTGAGCGTGCGGCTGTGGACGCCAGGGGAGTCCGGGCCGCTTTTGCTCATCCCCTGGATGAAAGGAGGTGATCCCTTGTCTAGTCACAGTATACGAGGAGCCTCCGTGGAGGCCCGTTAACGCGCGGGAACCTAGAGGCTCCGCGGAATCTTTGAAGCCCCCCGAAAGGGGGGCTTTTTTTATGGAACAGGCAGTTGAGAACCCTTTTGAAATCTGCTATATATCAACGCTTGATCCATATTCTGAACCTGAAAGAGAGAGATTCATGGCAACGCTTGAACAATTGAAAACGCATATTGCCGGTGCGAAGGAAAAGGCCGTGGCGGCAAAAGAGAAGGCGGGCAACCACAAGTACGACACGGCTCTCAGAAGCGCCCGCAAAAAAGTGAAACGTCTTTCCCGCAAGGCGTCGAAGATCGTCTACATGGAAAAGATGAAAGAAGAAAAGAAGAAGAAAAAGAAAGGCGGCGGGGAATAATTTTCCCGCCGTTTTCCGTCACCGTTTTCCCCACCTATGAGCGATTCTGGATTTGACGTTCATTCGATAGCCCGGTTGGCCCGTCTGGAACTGAGCCCGGAAGAGGAACAACGCCTCGGCCGCCAGTTCGAACAGATCATGGCCTACATCGGCCAGCTCAACACGCTCAACACCTCCGAGGTTGAGCCGACGGCGCAGGTGCATCCGGTGCAGAACGTGTTTCGCGAAGACCGGGCCGCAGTCCGTTTTCCGGAAGAGGACTTTCTTTCGCTGGCTCCCGCCTGCCACAAGGGCCATTACGAAGTTCCGCAGATCATCGGCTGATGCACCGCGCCACGCTCGTTCAGGCCCTGGAACGCCTCCGCAAAAAGGAAATTTCGTCCGTCGAACTGACCCAGGCGTTTTTCAAACGTATTGAAGAGGTCGATTCGCGCGTCGGCGCCTATCTGCATCTGACGCAGGATCTTGCGCTGGAGCAGGCCCGGGAGGCGGATGCGAAAATCAAGGCGGGAGAAAACCTGCCCTTGCTGGGCCTGCCGCTGGCGATCAAGGACCTGATCTGCGTTCGTGGAGAGAAGACCACCTGCGCCTCGCGCATTCTGGAAAATTTCGTTTCGCCGTACGATGCCACCGTTGCGCGCAAGCTGAAGGAAGCCGGAGCGGTGTTTCTCGGCAAGGTCAACATGGATGAATTCGCCATGGGGTCTTCCAACGAGAATTCCGCGTTTCATCTGGCGCGCAACCCGTGGGACCTGGCGCGTGTCGCCGGGGGCTCCAGCGGAGGCTCGGCGGCGGCGGTGGCGGCGCAGGAGTGTCTCGCCGCGTTGGGGTCGGACACCGGCGGTTCCATCCGCCAGCCGGCGGCGTTTTGCGGAATCACCGGACTCAAGCCGACTTACGGACGGGTGTCGCGGTTCGGCCTGGTGGCCTTTGCTTCGTCGCTGGACCAGATCGGCCCCATGACCAAAACCGTGGAAGACGCGGCTTGCCTGATGAACGTGATCAGCGGTCACGACCCGTTCGATTCCACCAGCGCCGACGTGGCGGTGCCGGATTTCCTGGCCGGTCTCGACCGCGACCTCAAGGGCTTGCGGGTGGGAATCCCGCGCGAGTATTTCGCCGAAGGGCTGGACCTGGAAG
>JAGQJZ010000135.1 GCA_020430445.1 Nitrospina sp. | reverse complement strand
TGAGCAAAATCGGCCTTAAGTTCCCAGTCTTTACGTCCTAAAACTTGATGCTCTACTTTAAAATTTTCGATTTCAACGTCGACGCCTTTGTCCTTGATTTTGATTTTAAGAGGCGTTCCCGCACCTTCGTAACCGGAGAAAAACGAATACCCCGCATAACCGCCGACCGCGATCACTGTAAGTAAAAGTAACAGCCTGATTTTATTAATCATAACTTTTTTTAAGCAGGCTATGCAAAGGGTATACCTAGCAAAGAGGATGCCATAGCCCCATTTTATTGTAAAGAAAAAATCGGATGCGTTTCGGGGTTCAGATGAACGGTTGTTATTTCAACGCTTCGGCTGTCATCGCCCTCGATTTTCAGTCTGATTTGCAGATGGGAATCGATTCCGAACAGGGGGGAGAATTCATCCTCGCAGGTCGGGGCCATCAGTTTTTCCGCCCACTCGACGATGCAGACGCCGTCACCCGAGAAGACCTCCTCCAGTCCCAGTTGTTCCATTTCGTCCATGGTGTCGAGACGGTAGAGGTCCAGGTGATAGATCGGAATTCGCCCCGGATACTGGTTGACCAGGGTGAAGGTGGGGCTGCGCACGTATTCTTCCTGCGGCAGGCCGAGGCCACGCGCCAGCCCCTGGGTGAAGGTGGTTTTGCCCGCGCCCAGCCCGCCGAACAGGAGGACGCAATCCCCGGCGCCCAGCCTCTCGCCGATTTTGTGGCCGAGTTCCAGCGTTTCCTCCGCCGAATGGGTCAGCAGGCGTTTCAGCATTGGATCATCCTGAAAGCCGGGGACAAATAGCCCGGCAGGTCGCCTGCGGCCAGTGTGGCCTCGGCGTGGTCGCGCCGGTACAGGTCGCCCGCCAGTCCGTGGAGGAAGGTGCCCGAAATCGCCGCTTTTTCCGGCGTCAATCCCTGGGCCAGAAAACCGCCGATCATTCCGGTGAGCACATCTCCCGCGCCCGCCGTGGCCATTCCCGCGTTTCCGGTGGGGTTGACCCGCAGCCGGCCGTCGGCAAGCCCGATCAGGGAATGAGCCCCCTTGAGGACCAGGACGCATTGTGTTTTGCGGCAGAAGTCCTGCACGGTGTTGATCCGGTCCTTTTGAATTTCCGCCGTGCTCATTCCGGCCAGGCGGGACATCTCCTTCGGATGCGGGGTCAGGATCGTCTCCGGCGGCAGTTTTTTGAGGAGCGTCTTTGACCTCGCGATCAGATTCAGCCCGTCCGCGTCGAGGACCATGGGGACCGTGACGCGCGGCAGCAGCGTTTCGAGGAATTTCAATGTGGAAGGTCCCGTGCCCAGTCCGGGACCCAGCGCCAGTGCGGTTTTGGCTTTTAATAACTCCAGCACCACAGGGGCGGCCTCCTCGGAAAGGGCCCCGCCCGGGGTTTCCGGCAGGGCCTCGGTCATGATCTCCAGGGGAATTTTTTGGTCCAGCCGGGTCAGGGACGCGGGGCCGGCCAGGGTGACCAGTCCGGTCCCGGAGCGCAGGGCGGACAGGGCGGTGAGGCCCGCGGCCCCTTCCTTGCCGCGTGAGCCGGCCACCACCAGCAAGTGTCCGTACGTTCCTTTGTGGGTATTCTTCTTTCTCCTGGGAAAACAGGGGGCGATGTCTTCCATTTCCAGCAGCCCCACCGGGTCCTCGATTGTTTGCGTGACCGCTGTGGGGATGCCGATGTCGATGCGCTCCACACGTCCCATGGCCTCCACCGCCGGAAACAGCCAGTGGCTGCGTTTGTATTCCGCCAGGGCGCAGGTGAGATCGGCTTCCACGTGGGGGCCGGAGGCCTGGCCGCTGTCCGAGTCGATTCCGGATGGGATATCGACCGCAACAACGAACTTCCCCGCGCTGTTGATTTTCCGGATCACCTGGGCCGGGAACCCGGTCACGGAACGGGTCAGGCCGGTGCCGAACACCGCGTCGACGATCACGTGCGCGTGACGGAACAGGTGTCCGGTCTTGCCGAGATTACGCGGCGTGAGTTCTTCGATGGGGATGCCGAGCCGGGAGGCCACTTTTGCATTGGTCAGGGCATCCCCCTTGAGATCGTCCAGCGGCCCGATGAGCAGGATCTGGACGGGAATCGCCCTCTGGTGGAGACGCCGCGCAATCACGAATCCATCGCCGCCGTTGTTGCCCTTGCCGCACACCACGAGGTATTTTTTCGCGTCAAAGTCCCGGATGACTCCGGACATGGCCGCGACGACCCCCGCTCCCGCGTTTTCCATCAGCACGACCCCCGGGATCCCGACCTCACGGATGGTGGATCGGTCGGCCTGTTGCATTTGTTTCGCGGTGAGCAGTTTTTTCAAGGCGATTCCTTTGTCAGTCCAGGGTCATCCGGCAGGGGTGGAGGCAGAGTCAAACGGCGATGGAGTAAGGGTATCCCTGTTGGCGTTGAAGTTCCAGTTCGTCCGGCGCGGGCGCCAAGCCATGAACGACTCCGAACAGGCCAGGGCAGTTGAATCCCATTTCTTCCTTTTCACGGGAAGTCAGCACATCGAATGTGTCTTCGTCCATTAAAAATCCCGTATTGTAAAAAATACGGTCGACCAGTTGCACGACGCGAAGCAGCTTCCCCGACAGTTCCGGATATTGCCTCAACTTTTCCTCGCCGGTCTGGTGATTGTAATTATACCCGTGACGCAGAATGGAATCATAAAGAATGCAAAAATGGTAGGAGTTCATTCGGTACCACGCATTTGGGTCGAGGTGCCCCGCCAGCAGATTGTGGCAGAGGGCTTGCAGGATGGCGCCATCGCCGAAGCGATGCGCCCGGGGAAAACTCCCGGCCAGTTCGTTCGGGGCAGGGGGCTCCTGTGCTTTTCCACCGGTTGAAAGGCAGCGCCGCGTTTCCTCCAGACTGTTTTGCAGAAACCCGGGAATGTTCAGTTGTGCAAGTCCGGGGTCCGCATCCTGTACCGGAATCCGGGTGTCGTCTTCGTAAATATTTTTTTTGAAGATCAGCATGGTGTTTCCCCAACCTCTAAATTACCATTCCACGGGGCACAGGTTCAAGAAGCCCTGCAGAGGCTGGACTCAGCAGGGGCCGGAGCTTTTTTACAGGAGTGAGCCGGTTTACGCCGCGTTTTTTGAGTTCAGCGCAGGTACGGGTTCCCCGGATAAATTTCCAGTTCCACCTCGTCCACGGTGGGCGGTACCTTGTTGATCACCTTTTCCAGGGTTTCGTCCTCATCATCGGGGCAGGGTTCCGGCAGGGGCAGGACGCCCAGGAGACTGTGATCGATTTTACCGAGACGCAGCCGCTCCTTGCGCGACAGGCGGTTGTAGCGCCCGGGGTCGATCAGGAAGGCGGTGTGAAAGAAGTATTCGTTTAGAAACTGGTTGAAATTGATCGGGTGCCCCTGGAGTTCCGGGATCACATTTTCACGAAAGTTACGGTCTCCATAGCTGTAGTCCTCGACCAGTTCCATGAGCGTGTCGTAGAGGTAGCAGAAATGGTAGCAATTCATCTGGTACCAGACGCGGTGGTTGAGCAGTCCGCGCAGCAGCCGTTTCGAAATGCGGTTGAGGATGGCGGGGGTGGCGAAGCGGCTGGCATTGGGAAAAAAAAGCTTGAGGCGCTCCGCCGCCAGAGGTTCCGGCATTCCCTGCAATTCGTGGAAGAGCGTCCGGTCGTTTGCCAGTGAAGCAAAAATAAAATTGTAGGCGATCGGTTTGGGTCCCTCGTCATCTCCCATTTCTATATTAAAGGGGCTGTTCCTGTTGAATGCGTAATTGATAAAATAAATGTTTTTCTTGAATATCAACATGGCATGCACTCACCTGTGGACAACCGTGAAACGGGCGTTCGCCGGCGGACCCGTTTCAGGGGATGGCCGGAACTCCATGCTCTATCCTATCATAGCGGATTAAAAGAGCGGGTATACTGGAGCCCGTGGGTTGGGACTCTGACCGGGGACGTAAAAGGAACGGCAACCTTAAACCTGAAACTGGCTGGATGGGATCTATGGAAACAGATTTGAAGACGGTGTGCGCGGGCATGGAAATGCCGGCAGGGGTTCTTGAGGAATTTCTCCGCCTGTTCGAAAAATTCAAGGCCGGTCCTGCTTTGGTCGATGACTGGGACTCCATCCACTCTCCCGGGGAAGGAGTGCTGGCCGATTATGATCAACTGGCGCTACCCGGAGCGGAAGCCGCGGTCCGGAACCTGAGCCGGCTGGTGGTGCTCAAACTCAATGGCGGGCTTGGGACCAGCATGGGGTGCGAGGGGCCGAAGTCCTGCATGGTCGCCAAAAACGGCAAGACGTTTCTGGACCTGATTTTCGAACAGATGCGCGTTCTGCAGGAGCGGGCGGTTGTGCCGCTGGTGCTCATGAACAGTTTTTACACGCATGAAGAAACGGCGCGCGTGATCCGGGAACTGGAAAAGAGCGTGACTGTGACCACCTTCCAGCAGAACCGTTTCCCCCGGCTGGACACGGCAACGCATTTGCCGGCTTTCCCGGATCCCAGCCAGGAGGATGCCTGGTACCCGCCGGGCCATGGGGACCTGTTCGGTTGCCTGCGGCAACAGGGGTTGCTCGACCGTTGGCTGCAAGAGGGCAGGGAGATTCTGTTTGCCTCCAACTCGGACAACCTCGGAGCCGTGGTGGACGAGCGCATCCTGCATTTGATGCTGGAGCGTGACATCCCTTTCCTGATGGAGCTGACTCCCAAAACTCCGGTTGATGTTAAGGGAGGGACGGTGTACCAGCGCGACGGCAAGTTGGGGCTGCTGGAGATAGGAAACGTTCCCGACGAATTTCTCGATGAATTTCGGGGGATGAACAAGTTCCGCGTGTTCAATACCAACAACATCTGGATTCATTTACGGCATTTGAAAGAGCGATTGCAGCAAGGCCCCCTGGACCTCGGCTTCGTGGCCAATCAGAAAGTGGTCCGGGGCCGCAAGGTCCTGCAACTGGAGACGGCCATGGGAGCCGGACTGGGCAACTTTGAAAACTCCCTGGGGCTTGTGGTGCCCCGCACCCGGTTTGCCCCGGTGAAAAACACCAGCGATCTTCTGCGCGTCCGGTCGGATGTTTATAACGAATCGGGCGGCAAACTGATTTTGAACCCGGAACGGGCCATCACAACGCTGCCCGAGATCATCCTGCGAGGGCCCCTGGAAAATGCAGCGGAGCTGGACCGCAGGGTTCGCGTTGCTCCGGGTATGCTCGGCCTGGACACCCTGGAAGTGGAGGGCGATGTCACTTTCCTGGGAAAGGTGGAACTGAAGGGGCGGGTGAAAATCGTGTCCAACGATGGGAGCCTTGAGATCGAGGGCGGCCAGGTGCTTGAAGACAAAGTGCTGTCCCGATAGTCCCTTTATGGACTTAAGCCGCTTATTGAGAGTTGTTTAGATAATATTCCCCCCGCCAAAACCCGTTTTTTCAGAAAAATGCTTCCGAAAGAATTTCCTGTGACAGGCATAGGAAAAAACTCCTATATTTGCGTAGGAAAAACGGAATAAATGGGTTGACTTGTTCTGATCGAAAAGTATACTGACAGCATATATCCGGTGTGTCAGGACTTGTTCCGGCCCGGAGTATTTGCTCCTTGGCTATATGTTTCCGGTTCAGTGGATTCCGGAGAATGACCTATAGTTTCAGGGTTCAGGTCTCAACGGGGCCAGCTTGAGGGGAGGCCGTACGGGAAATTTGAACCCAAATCAGACCTTGTCTTATTACTAATTTGGGTAAGGGAGGAAAAAATGAAAAAAACAGTGTTGATCTCAACCGTTGCCGCTCTGACTCTGGCAGTTTCCGCCTACGCTGGAACGATCAACCCGGGTGATAAGGCCGAGTGTAACAACGCTCAGAGCATCACTCTGGAAGCCCAGGGCACGTCCAGTGAAGGTGATCGTGGAAACGCGAACGCCGTTGTATGGAAGTCCTCAAATGCCACCACGGTTCCGATTTCCTTGGGACCGTCGGAACACAATGGTTTTGAAGGCGACCGGCATGTCGGTATGGCAGACAAGCACGTTATGGGCTCCAAGAAAGTGGTGCTGACTCACCAGACGGAGTTCAGCCGTGGTGACTCCATCGGTGATATCAGCGGCCTCGTCCGTATCACCAACACCGGCACGGTTCCGATTGCGGTGACCTGCGGTTAATAACTAAAAAAAACGGACCGGTCCGCCTGTGGGCGGGCCGGTTTTTTTTTGCCCGTTTCTATCGATCACCAGAAGAAGAGGCCGATTCCCAGCGCCAGGAGGACCCGGTAATAGATGAAGGGGGTGAGTCCCACCCGGGCCACGACTTTCAGGAGCAGGTGAATGGCCAGATAACCGACGACAAAGGAAACCGCGAACCCCAGGAACAATTGGTAGGTGGAGTACAGGTAGGTTGAGTTGCCGGGTG
>JAGQJZ010000134.1 GCA_020430445.1 Nitrospina sp. | reverse complement strand
AGTTGGAAGGCGAAATCTACGCCATGGCGCTGTCGCTCATCTACACCTTCGGCCCCACGTTCCGCGCGGAAAACTCCAACACCTCGCGCCACCTCGCCGAGTTCTGGATGATCGAGCCGGAGATGGCGTTTTATGATTTGCAGGACGACATGGACCTCGCCGAGGCGTTCATCAAGTACCTTCTGACGGACGTGCTCGAGCACTGCATGGACGACCTGGAGTTTTTCAACCAGCGCGTCGACAAGAACCTGCTGCAGACGCTGAACCACGTCCGCGAAGCGCCGTTCCAGCACATCCCCTACACCGAGGCGGTGGACCTGCTGAAAAAATCCGGGCACAAGTTCGACTACCCGGTGGAATGGGGGAGCCACCTGCAATCGGAGCACGAGCACTTTCTCGCCGAGACGGTGTTCAAGAAACCCGTGATCGTGTTCGACTACCCGGAGAAGATCAAGCCGTTCTACATGAAGCTCAACGACGACGGCAAGACGGTGCGGGCGATGGACGTGCTGCTTCCGCGCCTGGGCGAGATCATCGGCGGTTCACAAAGGGAAGACGACTACGACGTGCTGAAGTCACGCTTTGCGGCCAAGGAGATCGATCCGGAGGAATACTGGTGGTACCTGGAGTTGCGGAAATTCGGCTCCGCGCCGCATTCCGGTTTCGGGCTGGGTTTCGAGCGCATGGTGCAGTTCGCCACGGGCGTCGAAAACATCCGCGACGTCATCCCCTTCCCGCGTTTCCCCAAACACGCGAAGTTTTAACCACTCGCCTCGCCGTGGGCCTGCTCGGAGCGGGGCCAACATTTGGGAATAAATGTTTAAGTATTTCCCAGCAACACTGCGGTTTCAATATGCGGTGTCTGCGGGAACATGTCGATGACTTGGATATCCTGAATGGCGTACTGCGGCAGAAGCGCCAGATCGCGCGCCAGGGTGGCGGGGTTGCACGAGACGTACACCAGCCGTTTCGGATTCAACTGCGGAATCGCATCCACCACTTCCTTCGACAACCCCTTGCGCGGCGGATCGACGATGAGCGTGCCGATGCTCTCCTGTTGAAGCGCTTCCAGTCGGCTCTCCAGCGTCCCCGCCTCGAAGCGGCAATTCGATAGTCCGTTCAATTCGGCGCTCTCTTTCGCGTCTTCAATCGCCGGCGCGAATTCGTCGATGCCCAGCACCCGGTGCCCGGCCCGCGTGAGCCACAGGGCGATGCCGCCATTGCCGGAATAGGCGTCGACGATCAACCCGCTTTCATCCTTCACCCAGTCGGCGACGAGCGAATAGAGTTTGACCGACTGGTACGGGTTCACCTGAAAGAAGGAGCCGAGCGAGAGCTTGAATTTCAGCCCGTCGAGTTCGTCTTCCATAGTATCGCGGCCCCACAGCAGTTTGCTTTTCTTGCCCAGCAGAACGTTGGTGCGTTCGGTATTGAAATTCTGCAGAATGCCCACCACCCCGAAACGCTCCAGCTCCGCCGCGCCGGTCAGCTCCGGCAGGAATTTTTTCTTGAAGATGCCGCGCGTGGTGACGAGCCCCACCAACGACTGGCCGGTGGCGGTGCTGTGCCGCACCACGATGCCGCGCAGAAACCCCATGTGGGTTTTCTCGTCGTAAATGGAAACGTTGTGGCGCATCATGAGTTGCCGCAGCCATTCCTTGATTGCGTTGACGGGCGGCATGAGCGTGTCGCAGGTCGTGGAGTCGACCACCTCGTGCGTGCCGGTGCGGAAGAAACCGGCGGCGAGGTGCTTGCCCCGTCCGCTCAAGGCGAAGCTGCCCTTGTTGCGGTAGCCGTACACCGGATCGGCGGCGATGCTTCCGATCTCTCCTTCCCATTCGATTTTGCCGATGTGTTTCAGCGCGTCCTTCACCGCGCCGGTCTTGAACGCCAGTTGCTGTCCGTAGTCGAGGTGTTGCAGGCGGCAGCCGCCGCAGTCGGGGAAGACCGGGCAAGGCGCGTCGACACGGTTGGGCGACGGGCTGAGTATTGCCGTGATCTTCGCCGCGCCCCAGCGCGGGCCCGCCTTGACGATTTCGATTGCGCAGCGGTCGCCGGGCAGGGCGTTGGGAACGAACACGGTGTAGCCCTCGACGCGGGCGATGCCGTCGCCGGAGGAGTTGAGTGTTTCGATTGCAGCTTCCAGCGTGTCGCCGGGGGAAACGGGCAGGGTGCGGTCTGTTTTGCTCACGGGCGCTCCAAAGAGGAAAGAGTGTGCAGAAAACTAACATAAAATCCCGGCGGAAAAAATAAATTCCAAAGCCCGCCGCCGGGCCGGTACAATCGGCGCGTATGGAAGCGTTCATTGGCATATTCGGC
Source organism: Nitrospina sp. (assembly GCA_020430445.1). Classification (GTDB taxonomy): domain Bacteria; phylum Nitrospinota; class Nitrospinia; order Nitrospinales; family Nitrospinaceae; genus Nitronauta. The sequence goes on along the minus strand of JAGQJZ010000134.1, from coordinate 4,208 downwards.
GCCGTGTCCGACGAGATCGCCGGCATCAAGCAGCGCATGAAGATTGTGCGCAAGCAGGTGTGGGGCCCCACAACCGCGTTTGAGGGCGAGTGGCAGGGGTACGGCATCGTCCTGGTGCGCACGGGCGTGGGCGCGGGGCGGGCGCTGGAGGCGCTCAGGAAAACGCGCGAGCATTACCCGCTGGTGCTGGCGCTGTCCGTCGGTTATGCCGGGGCCACCGATCCGGAGCTCAACCTGGGCGATATCGTCCTCGCCGAACGGGTGTTGCGTGTGGGCGGCGGGGATGCCGCAGAGGCCCTGCGCGTTTTGCCGCTCGATCCGGCGCTGGTCAGTCAGGCGATGGTGTTGTCCTGCCCGCCGGAGACGGCGCTGCACCGGGGGGCGCTGCTCACCGTCGACCGCGTGGTCAGCCTGCCGGAAGACAAGCAGGCGCTGGCGAAACAGTACCGGGCGCTGGCGGTGGACATGGAAACGTTTGATCTGCTCGAATACGCCCGGCGCGAGGCGCTGCCTTTTTTGTCGGTCCGGGCCATCAGCGACACCGCCGACCAGCATCTGGCCGACCTGACGCATCTGGTCAAGGAGACCGGCGAACCGGATATCGTCAAGGCGGGCTGGCATGTGCTGACGAATCCCGGCGACCTGAAGCACGCGCTCTCCCTGCGGGCGCAGACGAAGCAGGCGACCGCCCGGCTCACCGAATTTCTCGCCGAATTTTTGAAAGAGTTGAAGTGACCGCCTGTTACCGGCAGTTGCTGAAAGTCAGCCGCCCGGCCTTGGCTTCCGTGTGGCAAAGGTGGGGTGGCGCGTTTTCCGCCGGCCGCCAGCCTTTCATGACCGCCTTCACGCTGTAGATGCGGACCTCGCCACGCACGCGCTTGCTGGCTTTTTTAGCGGCGATTTTGTTCATGCGGGCGAACTGAGCCGGATACCCCTCCCAGCCGAGAACAACGTTCCGTCCTTCGATTTGCATCCAGCCGATCTCCGGCACGCTCTTGAGATAGGTCAACGCCTCCCACAGTTTCTTTTCATCCGCGCCCGCCGGTTGCGCCGTGCCGGGGAGGAGAAGCAGGCAGAAAAGGACCCCCGTCAGGGAAAAAATTGACAGCAGGCGTTTGGCGGTTTTCGTTGCAGAGAAAATCATAACGAGTGAATCCCTTATCGAATCGGGGTTTGCCGGATTTTCCGGGTCTGGCACAGAGTTTGCTATTTAATCGGGTACAGCCGAATTGCGTCAAATTTTTGATTCCCCCGTTTTTTTTTGAGGAGACCGGCATGTCTCACGGATTGAGTTCGCAACTGGACCCGAGGGGTCTGCGTATTTTAAAACGAAAACTGGCTTCGGGTGAAATTTCCTCGCAGGTGTTCAAGGAAGTGATCAAGCGCCAGATGGTGAAACAGGCGTTGAAGCAGCACGCTCCGGCGCGCAGGAGCCGCTGGTCGCAGGTGCTGGAATCGGCGCGGAATTGGTTCGGCCGTCCCGTCAACGATCCCGAACCGGTGTACGAGGCCGGGCCGCTGGACATGGAAGAACTGTTTGCCCTGGCGCGTCTTAAATCCAAACGCATGTAGCCGCGCCCGGCGTGGTTGCGCGTGTCTTTGCGCCGTTGCGGAATTTCTCCGTTTATTTTCTCCCCATCCCTGTTAAAATCAATATCCTTGTTTTTAAGGGTATCTCTGAAAATTGCAACCGGTTGTGAGCGGCCTTGGCGTATCAGGGCCCGCGTGTTGCCGGAACAGGCAATACCGGATTATCCGGGCCGCCCTTAATATAATGAGAGCTTTGCAAAAGTCACAAGAGAACGTCCAAGGCGAGATTTTCCGGGACTGACGGTCCTCAGAATGACATTTGAATATTGCCTTGTCATGCTGAACGGCCGCTGTTCACCGCAAGGGGACCTGCCCTGAGCAAAGCCCAAGGAAAGTGTTTCGCCTCGAAGGTTTTTTTTTCGGGTTATGCAAAGCTCTCCTTAACACCACCTGCCTCCAAATGCCCAAGGATATTTTAAAAGAAGTCATGAACTACCTCCACAAGGACAACGGTTACGTCCTGCAGGTGTTCATTGTCGTCTTCGCCGCCCTGGTGCTCGACTTTTTCCAGCGCAAGATGCTGCGCAAGCTCCAGTCCCGTCTGGAGAAGACCAAAAACCGCTGGGACGATGTGATCCTCCGCGCCATCCGGCGTCCGCTGTCGCTGGTGATCTGGGCGGGCGGGCTGTACATGGCGACGGTCATCGTGCAGGAGGCCACCAAGGCGGTGATCTTCACCGCCGTGGAACCGTTGCGCGATCTCGTGGTGGTCGCGGCGCTGGCCTGGTTCCTGATCCGGGTCATCACCGGGGCGGAACGCAACCTGCTCGAATCCGGGAGGGATTTCGATGCCACGACAGTGGATGCGATCTCGAAGCTGTTGCGCATCTCCGTTATCATCACCACGATCCTGGTGGGGCTGCAGACCCTCGGCTACAGCATCTCCGGAGTCCTGGCGTTCGGCGGTGTCGGCGGTATCGCGGTCGGTTTCGCCGCCAAGGATTTGCTGGCCAACTTTTTCGGCGGATTGATGATTTATCTCGACCGCCCCTTTTCCGTGGGCGACTGGGTGCGGTCTCCCGACCGGGAAATCGAGGGAACGATCGAAAAGATCGGCTGGCGGCTCACCGTGATCCGCACCTTCGACAAGCGGCCGCTGTACGTCCCCAACTCGGCGTTCGCCAGCATTGCCGTCGAAAACCCGTCGCGCATGAGCAACCGGCGCATCAAGGAAACCATCGGCATCCGCTATGAGGATGCGGAGAAAATGGAGGAAGTCATCTGGCGGGTGAAGCAGATGCTGCGCGAGCATCCGGATATCGACCAGAACGCGACCCTGATCGTGAACTTCAACTGTTTCGCTCCGTCTTCCCTGGACTTTTTCATCTACACCTTCACCAAAACGACCAACTGGATTGAATTTCACGAAGTGAAACAGGACGTGTTGTTGAAGATCATCGAGATCATCAGCGGCGTGGGGGCGGAGTTTGCCTATCCGACCTCAACCCTGCACATTGCGCGGCCCGACGATGAAAAACAATCCACGGCACCGGATTTTCCACCTGCCTGAGGCCGCGAAAACAGGGCTCCCGGCGGCGGGGGAATTCGGTTTGACAACCCCATAGGGCGTTTGTACACTGTGCACGCGATCCGAGCGTTTGTGGCAATCGAAATACCACCCCCGGCCCGAAAGGTGATCGCCGCGGTGCAACGCCGTTTTGAGCCCCTCGACTTGAAAGCCTCCTGGGTCCGGCCGGAAAACGTTCATTTGACCTTAAAATTCCTGGGAAACATTCATCCTGACCGCGTGCCGGAAATCGGCCGGGTGTTGAGCGAAGTGGCGGGAGAGATTCAACCTTTTCCGCTGGCGCTGTCGGGAGTGGGGCTGTTTCCCAAAAAAGGCAATCCCCGCGTGTTGTGGGTGGGGGTGCGGGACCCGGGTCGATGCCTCGACCGGCTGCACCGGCGGGTTGAATCCGGTCTGCAGAGTCTGGGTTTTGAACGGGAAAACCGCCCGTTTTCCCCGCACCTGACGGTAGCGCGGATCAAATCCCCGAAAAACGCCCGGGAGTTGCGCGGGCAGGTGGAAGCCGGTCCCGAGTTGCCGCATGCGGAGTTTGAAGTGGGCCGGATGGCGTTGTTCCAAAGCGAGTTGACCCCGGCGGGTTCCCGCTATTCGATATTGAAGGAAATTCCCCTGGACCTTGACGGGCCAGAAACCTCAAGCAATTCCAAGAAAGAAGGAGAAGACAATGGGCGGTGACGACAATCGGGAAAAAGCCCTGGAGCTGGCGTTCTCCCAGATCGAGAAGCAGTTCGGCAAGGGAGCGATCATGCGGCTGGGCAAGGCGCAGGCGCAGGAAGGGATTGCGGTGATTCCCACCGGTTCCATCGCTATCGACCACGCGCTGGGAATCGGCGGCGTGCCGCGCGGGCGGATCATTGAAATTTACGGGCCGGAAGCCTCCGGTAAAACCAGCCTGACCCTGCACATCATCGCCGAAGCGCAAAAAGCGGGTGGTGTGGCGGCGTTCGTCGACGCGGAACACGCGCTCGATCCGAAATACGCCGAAGCCCTGGGCGTCAACCTCGACGATCTGCTCCTGTCGCAGCCGGACACCGGGGAGCAGACCCTGGAGATTGCCGAGGTGCTGGTCCGTTCCGGCGCGGTCGACGTG
>JAGQJZ010000133.1 GCA_020430445.1 Nitrospina sp. | reverse complement strand
GGTTTCGCGTTCGATCTTGCGCACTTTGCGCCGTGCCGCCTGGGCGACCTTGGTGTAATCGTCGAACTGTTTCTTGGTGATCGTTTTACCGCGAGGCAGTTTGACGCTTTTCTGCTTGGTCCAGTTTTTTGCCAGCTTCTTGATTTCCGCCAAAGGCACGCGCAGTTCTTTTTCGATCAGGCGTTCGGGCTTGCCCGCTTCGCGGATGTGCGCGGCGATCTCGTAAATCCGTTCGATGATCACATCCATGTGGTCGAGGCTCAGGTTGAGTTTGTAGAACGCCTCTTCCAGGTTTTTCTTCGACTCCTTGACCTCTTTGTCCCATTTCGTTTTCATCTTTTCGGAAAGCTTGGGCGCCGAGGCTTTTTTGACGGATTTTTCCAGTTTTTCGTGGGCCTTGATCAGTTCCTTGACCGCCTTCGAAATGCGTTTGATCTCTTCTTTTTCGTTCGGTTCCTTTTTCTCTTCGGGGTCTCCCTGGCTGATCACGTGGAAGACATTGACCTCGCCCTTTTTCAGAAGTTCCACGAGATTTTTCAATTCGTTCATGGTGACCGAACAGTTGGCCACCGCGTAGACCACCTCGTTCTGCCCTTCCTCGATCCGCTTGGCGATTTCCACTTCGCCTTCCCGGGTCAGCAGGGAGATGGTGCCCATTTCACGCAGGTACATGCGGACCGGGTCGTCGATGGTCACATTTTCCGGCTTGGCCTCGGTGATCGTTTCATCGGAGGAAGAATCGTCCTTATCGGAATCGTCGTCATCGTCACTTTCCACAGCCTTGCCCGGCTTGAGCGCCGTGTCCACAATGTCGATCTCGTTTTCCCCGAACAGGTGCATCAGATCGTCGATCTGGTCCGGAGCAACGAGATTTGCCGGGAGGACGTCGTTGACCTCCTCGTAAGTCAGATATCCCTTTTCCTTGCCAATGGAAATCAGTTGATTGATTTCGGATACATCGGCAATTTTGTCAGCATTGGACATGGACTGGTTCTCTCCTTCGCCTGTTAAATATGGTTCCTATTAATATTGGATGCAAGAGACTCATCCTGGGATCAAGCTTTCCTTGATTTCCCCCACTTTCCGGTTCAATTCTTCGTACTTTTCGGTGTTTTGCTCGCGGAAGGCGATTTGCCGCTCCAGTTGGAGGGACTTCAGCCGGTCGCGAAACGGGCGTTTCTTGAGTGTCGTCACGCATTCGACGATGGCCCGGGCCGGGCTGTCGAATTCAACCGGGGCCAGCGCCAGCCGCGACAATTCGGACTTGGACTCCGGAGATTCCACCCGGTCGAGCAGGCGGTCGACGCGGATCGACTCGCCTTCGTCCAGCATTTCGTAGGACTTTTCGGCCAGTTCCCGGTAGCGGGAAGCGCCGAATTCCTCGATTTTCACCTGGCTGCGAATGTCCCGGGCGTATTCCTCCCCGGTGAGCATCAGTTGCAGGAGGAAAAATTCGGTGTCAAACGTGGAGCCCGCGGCCCGGGAGTTTTCGCGCGGTGAATCGACGCGGGTCCGCTTCTGCGCCAGGGTGTTTTTGAGTTGTTCGAGGAATCCCCGGTCGTCGATTTTTAACTCATCGGATATCCGGCGGACCCATTCCGTGCGTTCGACGCTGTTGGCCACCAGGGCGAGAAACGGCAGCAGTTGATTGACGATGGCGACCTTGTCGTCCAGCGTGTTGCCCGGGGTCTCGTCCACGGCCCGTCTCAACCGGTAATCGAGAAAAGAGGGCGCGGTTTCGAGTTGTTTCTGGAATTCTGCCGCCCGGCCTTTCTGAATGTACGAGTCCGGGTCTTCCCCCACCGGCAGGGCGAGCGCGCGGATGTTCAATCCTTGTCCTGTCAGCACCTCGAACCCGCGGTCGGCGGCGGTTTTGCCCGCTGCGTCGGAGTCGAACACCAGCACCGCGTTGGGAGTGTGGTGCTTGATCGAAAGTCCCTGCTGGGGCGTGAGCGCCGTGCCGCAGGTGGCGACCGCGTTTTCGATTCCCGCCTGATGGCACTGGATGACGTCGAAATAGCCTTCGACGATCAGAGCGTGATCCTTTTGCCGGAAGGCATCGCGCGCCAGGTGTTGTCCGTAGAGCTGGAGGCCCTTTTTGTAGACCGGAGTCTCGGAAGTGTTGAGGTATTTGGGTTCGCCTTCGCCGAGTACCCGGCCGCCGAAGCCGATGACCCGGCCCTGGTTGTCGTGGATGGGGAAGATCAGGCGTCCGCGGAAACGGTCGTAATAGATCGGGTCCTCTCCCGGTTTTTCCTTTTTGAGGACGAGTCCCGCGTGGACCAGCAGGTCGGGTGATACTTTTTCTTTTCCCGTCAGATGGGTGAGCAGGCCGCGCCATTCATCCGGCGCCCAGCCGAGCTTGAAATTTTCGACGGACGCATGGTTGATGCCCCGTTTTTCAAGATATTCCCGCGCGGCTCTTGAGCCGATGGTATCGATCAATTGTTGGTGGTAGTATTCCGCTGCGTCGGCATTGAGCTTGTAGATAACCTCTTTCTGGTTCCAGGTTTCGTTGCTGCCCAGGGATTTCGAGGATTCGGGGATGCTGACCTGATAGCGCGACGCCAGCCTGCGAACCGCCTCGATGAAGGGCAGGTCTTCCTTTTCCATGAGGAAGCGGAACACATTGCCGCCCGCGCCGCAGCCGAAACAGTGGTAGATCTGTTTTTCCCGGTTGGCGGTGAAAGAGGGGGTTTTTTCCTGATGGAAGGGGCACAGGCCCTTGAAATTTCTACCGGCGGCCTTGAGCGGAACGTAATCGGAGATGACCTCAACGATGTCCGCCCGGCTTCTGACCTCTTCGAGAATGTGCTCAGGAATGAATGATTTCAATGGATCCGGCTGTCGTCTTGTTTAAATGGGAGAGGGCGCTCAGCCTGCAAGCGATTCCTGCACCAGTTCCTTGAGGCGGCCCCCATCGGCCTTGCCCTTGAACTCGGCGACCACGGTTTTCATGACCTTGCCCATGTCCTTCATGCCGGCGGCGCCGGTTTCCTGGATCACCTGGGAGATGCGTTCCCGGAGTTCCTCTTCCGTGGCCTGCTTCGGCAGGTAGGCGGACAGGATGTCGATTTCCTTTTCCTCTTTTTCCTTGAGTTCCGGACGGCCGCCTTTTTCGTACTGAATTGCGGCTTCGCGTCGGCGCTTGATCTGGGTTGTCACCAACGCCAGAATGGTCTCATCGTCCAAATCCTGTTTGGTGTCGATTTCCCGGTTTTTAATTTCGGAATTGAGGATACGAAGGGTGTCGACCTTGAGGGAGTTCCTCGCCTTCATGGCCTCCTTCAGGTCTGAAAGGAGCGTCTGCTTTAAATCCATAAGTTTTTAAATCGCGAATAAAGAAGGGAATATAGGTACCGGCCCTGGGTTTGTCAATAGATGACGGCTTTATTTTGTAAATAAATTCAAATCAATTTCAAATGCAATAAAAACAATGATTTATATGTTCGAGGGGCGGTCGGGTGCGGAATTGCCGGTGGGTTTTCTAGATATCTTCCCGCGAGGGGAGCAGGTCCTCCAGAAAAAAGGCGGACAGTTCCGACCGGTTGGCCAGCCCGGATTTATGATAAATCGATTGAGCCTGTTGCTGGGTGGTTTTAACCTGTGTGTTCCGAAGGTCCGAAATTTCCTTGAGCGAAAAGCCTTTTATGAGGAGAAAGCCCACTTCCGTTTCCGCCGGGGTCAATTTCCAGTCGGCGAACTGTTCCTCGATCTTGCGCGCGAGACCCTGCAGGAGCTGCTGGGATTCCTGTTTCCATTTTTCTTTCTCCCGGGCCACTTCATTCAGGTTGTTTTGCAGGGAGACGATTTCGATTTTGGCCTGTTTCAACTGGCCGATGGAAAAAATGAAAAATCCGCCGCTGACCGCCAGAAGCAGGCCCTCGACTATCAGATGCGGTATGGACCCGCCGGAACGGGCGTCCATGACCAGGTCGGTTCCGATCAGGACCGCGAGGCAACTGGAGAAGGCCAGGAGGATTTTATACGGCTTTACGTTATCGTCCATAACCCCAATAAGGGTTTAAATAGTTGATATAAAAAGAATTTTCTGCGTAGGCCAAAGCCCGGATGGAACTTCCCGGAAAAATGGGCGATTTTGGTTGCAGGACAACAATTTTCCAGGAGGTTACCATGTTTGATTTGCCCTTACATCCCATTATTGTTCACTTTGCCATTGCCCTGGGCGTGGGAGTGCCCTTCATCGGGTTCGGTCTCTGGTACGCCATCCGCAAAAACTGGGTGGAGCAGAAATTCTGGCGTCTGGCCGTCCTGTCCTCCTTCCTGTATGCCCTGATCGCCGTGGCCGCGGTTCAGTTGGGTGAAGTGGATGAAGAGAAAGTCGAAAAAGTGGTGGCCGAGAACATCATCGAGCATCACGAAGAAGCGGCGGAAGCCATTCCCTGGGTGGCCGGTGTGCTGACGCTTCTGGCCCTTGCCGGATGCCGTGGCAAATATATGCGAAAAATGCAGCTGGCCTTCAGCGTGGCCGGGCTCCTGGCGATCATCCCGCTGGCCAATGCCGGGCATACCGGGGGCGAACTGGTGTACGAGTACGGTGCGTCAATCGCTCACGTTTCGGCGGAAAAAATGGCGCAGTTAAAAGCCGGAGACCTGCCTCTGGGCAAGGGGGAAGGCCATTCGCACGACGGTGACGGCGAGCACGGGCACGACGACGATGATTGATCGCACACCCGCTGGCGTGGGAAATCAGTACAGGAGGCAGGAGGCGGGGCGGTCCAGAAAGGATTCCGTGCCTTCCGCCGCCTCAAGGTGCGCGCCGGAAGACAAGGGCTGGTCGCCGTCGATCCACTCCCGGAAACGGGGATTGCCGTACAGGAGGTCGATCGCCGGGCGGTCCGAGACGTATTCGTAGCGTTCCGTGCGCCATTCAAAGGCCTCCGGAAACAGGCGCGCGGCGGTTTCGATCACCACCAGGCCCGTCCACCAGGGTTTGAAGCGGTTCCGGTCGGTCACATGCAGCGACACCCCGCCGCAGACCTTTCCGGCGTGTTTCTGGAACCCCGGTTTGAACTGGCAGGGCTGGAAGTGGATGCCCGGCAGGCCGATGGCGTTCAGTTCTTTGGCGAACGGGAACGGATCGATGCCCGGCGCGCCCACCTGCTCAAACGGCCGTGTGGTGCCGCGTCCCTCGGACAGCAGGGTGCCCTCGATCAGGCACAGGCCGGGATAGACCGCCGCCGTGTTCAGCGTCGGCATGTTGGGAGAGGGGAACACCCAGGGCAGGCCGGTGTCGTCGTACCACATGTCCCGCCGCCAGCCCTGCATCGTCACGACGGTCAGGTCACATTCCACCTTGAAACAGTTCCTGAACATCTGAGCCAGTTCGCCCGCGGTCATGCCGTGCCGCGTCATCAGCGGGTATTGGCCGACGAAAGAGAAAAAGCCGTCCTCCACCACATTGCCTTCCAGATGAACCCCGGTGATCGGGTTGGGCCGGTCGAGCACGATCACCTCGATCCCCGCCTTGCCCGCCGTTTGCATGCAGTTGGCCAGGGTGTAAACGAATGTGTAATAGCGCGCCCCGATATCCTGGACATCGAACACGATCGCATCGAGCCCCTCGAACAGGGAAACATCGGGTGTGAGGGATTCCTCCCGGTCGCCATAGAGGCTGTGAATGGGCAGGCCGGTGGCGGGATCGGTTTCCCGGGCCACGTGTTCCATGTCCTGCGCCACGCCGTAGAAGCCGTGTTCGGGAGCGAACAGGCGCGTCAGTTTGCAGGCGTCCAGGGCCGAGAGCGCTTCGACCGAAAAAGTGAGGTCGCGCGTGACGCTGGTCTGGTTGGCGATCAGACCGATGCGTTTGTTCCTGAGAAACTCCTGTGGATTGGCCAGAAGCCGTTCCAGGCCGGTGATGACTTGAGGATCAGCCAATCTTGTGTCCCTTGGGAATGACGATGATGTTGGAATCCGGATCGACGTAGAACCGTTTTTTATCTTCTTCCAGATTATAGCCGATCTGGGTGTTGGGCGGGATTTCCACGTCCTTGTCGATGATCGCCAGATTGATCTTGCAACCGGGGTGGATCATGACCCGGTCCATGACCAGCGAGTTGATGATCGCCGCGCCGCTGTCGACGAACACTTCGCGGCCGAGAATGGAGTCCTGGACGATGCCGCCGCTGATGATGCTGCCTTCGCCGACGAGGCTGTTGACCGCCTGTCCGCGCCGTCCGTCCTGGTTGAAGACGAACTTGGCCGGAGGCAGGCCGAGGGAAACGGTTTTGATCGGCCATTTCCGGTTGTACAGGTTGAACACCGGTTTCACGTTCCTCAGGTCCATGTTGGCTTCCCAGAAACTCTGGATCGTTCCCACGTCCCGCCAGTAACCGATCTCCTCATCGGTGATGCCGGGGACCCGGTTCTGCGCGAAGTCGTAGGCGTAGAGCGGGTAGTCCTTGTACAGGGCAGGCAGGATGTCCTTGCCGAAATCGTGCGAGGAAGCCGGATTTTCCGCATCCTCGTGGATCACCTTGAGCAGGAAATCGCGGTCGAAAATATAATTGCCCATCGAAGCGTAGGCCATGTCCGGCCGGCCCGGGATGGGCAGCGGGTCCTTCGGTTTTTCCTGGAAGCCGATGATGCGGCCTTTTTCGTTCACCTGGATGACGCCGAACTGCGTGGCCTGCGCCAGCGGGACCGGGATGGC
>JAGQJZ010000132.1 GCA_020430445.1 Nitrospina sp. | reverse complement strand
TTAGAATTTTTTAGACTTCGACGAGGTCCTGGGCGCTTGCGTCCTGAGGCTCACCGGAAGTATCAGGAGTCTCGGAATCCCCGGTATTTTCGGCGTTGCCCGTATTCGCCGGTTGCGCGCCTTCGAGCGCCACGGTCAACCGTTCCTTCAGCACATCCAGGAATTCCTTGAGCGAACTGACGATGGCCTTGTTGCCGAACGTCTCCAGCCCCTTCTCGGGAAATTCGGTTTCGATAACCGAGAGTACGAGGTCGGTGATGTCCCGCACTTTGGGATAATTCAGGAACCCGTCACTCTGGCTCAGGGAATTGAACTGTTCCGGATCGACCGGCGGCTGAACCGTCGGCGTGGGCTGCACGGCATTTCCCTTCGGCGGTTGTTCCTGTACCTGGGTCTGCTGGAACGCAAACGTGGCGGAGATGACCCGTTCCAGCTTCAACTCGACCGCATCCAACTGACCGAGGCTCGCCGTCAGCGTTTCGGTGGCGGCATTGAAGTCGAATTCGCCGCTCTTGAAAAACTCCTCGGCCAGAGGCTGCACACCCTCGGCCAGCGCCTTGATGGCGTTGAGTTCGTCCTCGTTCAGGTCGCCCTGGATGGACAGGGAATAACGGGCGGCGGCCTGCGCCACCGTGGAGATCTCCTGCGTCACCACACCCTCTGTCACCGTTTCCTGCCGGGATTGCGCGTACCGGTACTCGTTGCCGAACGACAGGCTGACGAGGTCGCCCTCCCGTGTTTTAAGATTCAGATCACCTGTGGTCAATAACCCCACCTGGGCTTCCACGGCCTTGTGGTCCACGATTGTATTGGGGTAGGTTGCGGTTTGCACTTCCATGTTTTTTCTCCGTTTCCCGCCAAATTATATTCCGGGCTCAACCCCCTTTTCGGCAGTTTAAAAAGAAAACCTGAGCTTTTTTTTAACCCGCGATCTCCTTTTTAAGCATAACTATTTCAAGGAGTTCCGAATCTTCCGCAGTGTGATAGAATGCTTCACAACACTATCCGGGATGCTCAAAAATGCCCTCGTACAAACCTCTTTTCCAAAAAGAATCCGTCCGCACGCGGCAATACCGCCGGGTCATCATCCGCAAGACGCTGCAGATCATCCGCAACAATCCGGATTTAAAAGACGAGGAAATCCTGGCGCTGGCCGAACAGGAAGCGGTGAAGGTGTGCGACCTCTGCGTCGAATCCTCCATGGAGGAAGATTCCCGGGAACTGGTCGATCAGTATTTCCTGGTGGAACAGGAAGCCCAGCGCAAGGACCACGTGGGCCGGCTGTTTCTCCACCCGCTGGACGGCGAACTGCGCAAGGGTTACCTCAAGCAGTGCCTGATTCCGGTGTTCTGCCAGTCGCTGGTCAACCTGCTCGGGCAGGAGCTCTACGAACGCTTTTCCGATCGCGCCAGCCAGATGATCGAGATCGCGCACAAACACGGCATCGTCTACAAGGACATGCTGGAGTCCCCGCCCGCCAAAGCCCTCATCGATGAAATCCTCCAGGCCTACCGCAAGGAAATCCAGCGGACGAGCGGATTCGAGGCACAGCTGAAAAACCAGATCGACACGGCGCTGGTCCATTACCAGCGGGAACACCCCGGCGAGGAATTCAACATCGAGGACTGTATCGCGGGAGCTTACGAGGACTTCACCCGGCTGATGGGTCTGGACAAATAGCCCCCGGCAGACCATATTATAGCGATACAGAACAGACTATCGGCAAGGGAGCCCTCCCACCGTGCGACTCAGACCTGAAGACAAAATCCGCATTCACCAGGCGAAAAAGGCGGTCCTGAAAAAAATAATCAAGTTGACCAAAGTCAACCGGGGCCAGCCGGAGGACCAGGTCCTCTCCGTTGTGGAAGCCGAGACCTCCGGCCTGTTCGACCAGCTCCTCTCCGTTTACCAGGGCATCCTCACCCACAATACCGACGCGATCAAGTCCCGGGCCCACGCGGCCAAGCGGAGCCAGCAGAACCCGCGAACGGAACACGTCGGCCGGTTCTTCATCCATCTCATCGAGAAGGAACTGCACGAATCCGAACTGCATCCCAGCGTCATTCCGGTTCTGGCGCGCTCGGTGTCGCTGTTGATCGGCGCGGAGGCCTACACCCAGTTTTCAGACAAGATACAGCACCTGATCGAATTCGCGGACAAACACGGCTTCGACTACGACCAGATGCTGGCGAGCAAACCGGGACAGGACATCATGAAGAGCATCTTCAACATGTACCGGACCGAACTGAAAAACAACCGGGGCATTCTCGACATCCTGAAAAACAGGCTGGACGAGGCCCTGGTGGACTATTCGATCCGGCATCCGGAAGACACGGATTTCAATATCGAGGAGTCTGTGGGAAAAGCGCTGAACGCTTTTCTCTCGCTGGTGCAGAAGGGCGTCGCGAAGTGATCCGCAAGCGGGGAATCAGAAACTGAAATCGAGGTCGCGCATGCGGGGGAGTTTCGCATCTTTTTCGGAGATGATGGGGTCCGCGATCCCCCAGTCGATGGCAAGATCCGGGTCGTTCCAGACCACCCCCCCCTCGTCTTCCGGGTGGTAAAACTCGGAGCACTTGTAGGCGAACTCCGCCGTGTCGCTCAGCACCACATAACCGTGCGCGAACCCTACGGGAATAAACGCCTGCAGGTGGTTTTCCCCCGTCAGATGATACGCCTCCCACTGTCCGTACGTCGGCGAACTTTTCCGGAGGTCCAGGGCGATGTCCATGACTTCTCCATGGGGAGCCCAGACCAGCTTGTCCTGCGGGAAATTTTTCTGGAAATGCAGGCCACGCAGAACCCCCTTGGACGAAAAGGCGCGGTTGTCCTGCACCATCGGGACATCGATGCCCTGCCCGTGGTAGCGCCGGGAATTGTAGGTCTCCAGAAAGAACCCGCGCGGATCGCGGAACACCTTCGGCTCGATCAGGAGCACGTCCTGCAGTTTTGTTTTGAATACTTTCATCGCCTGAATTTCCTCAAAGAGGGCTAGAGTATAAAGGCCCCGGGCGTAGAGTGCAACGGCCTAATCCATTCATCATGCGGCGCCGCAGGAGTATCCCGCCTCGAAGGTTTTTCAGGGTTATACAAGGCCCCATTGTCGTGGGGCCCCAAATTTATTTTTCTCCAAAACATTGCCCCACCGCCAGGTGGCTTTGACAGCCGCCTCCCGCGCGCTTATAATCGCCCGGTTCAAACCGTCAACCGCAACCAGAGGAAATCACCTTGCGCGTTATTCCCGCAGTCGATATCAAAGGCGGCAAATGCGTCCGCCTCGTCCAGGGGCAGGCCGACCGTGAAACCGTTTACGGCGACGACCCCGTCGCCATGGCCACCCACTGGGACGAAGAAGGGGCACGGCTGATCCACGTCGTCGACCTCGACGGCGCTTTTGAAGGCCTGCCGAAAAACGCGGAGATCATCCGCAACATCATTTACTCCAGCACGGTCGACATCCAGGTCGGCGGCGGTATCCGCACCATGGAAGCCCTGGACGCCTACTTCATGGCCGGGGCCTACCGCTGCATCCTGGGAACCATCGCCCTGGAGCAACCCGCTTTCGTCGAAGAGGCCGCGAAAAAATATCCCGGCAAAATCCTCGTCGGCATCGACGCCCGCGACGGCCTCGTCGCGGTCAAGGGGTGGGTCGAAGTGTCGGAGAAAAAAGCCACCGACCTCGCCCGGCAGATGGAATCCGCCGGGGCCGCCGGGTTCATCTTCACCGACATCAGCCGCGACGGCATGATGCAGGGGCCGAACCTGGAGAGCGTCCGCGCCTTTTGCGGGGCCACGCAGGTTCCCGTCATCGCCTCCGGCGGCGTCACCCGGCTGGAAGACGTGACCGCCATCGCCGGGCTGGCCGACTGCGGCGTGGAGGGCATGATCGTCGGCAAGGCGCTGTACGACAAAAGTTTCCGCCTGAAAGAAGCCCTGGAGATGATTGAAGGCCATGCTGGCTAAACGCATCATCCCCTGTCTCGACGTCAAGGACGGCCGCGTGGTGAAGGGCGTCAATTTCGTCAACCTGCGCGACGCCGGCGATCCGGTGGAAATCGCTTCCGCCTACGAGGCCGAAGGCGCGGACGAATTGACCTTTCTCGACATCACCGCCTCCCACGAAAAACGCGACATCATCATAGACGTCGTCGCCCGCACCGCCGAGAAAGTGTTCATGCCGCTCACCGTCGGCGGTGGCGTGCGCACGCTCGACGACATCCGCAACCTGCTGAAAGCGGGCGCGGACAAGGTGGCGATCAACACCGCCGCCGTGCACAACCCGGATTTCGTCCGCCAGGCGGCGGAACGCTTCGGCAGCCAGTGCATCGTCGTCGCCATCGACGCCAAGCGGGTCGAAGCCGACGCGCCTCCGCTGGAACCCACCCTGGAGTGGAAATCGCGTTATCCCGAAATGTTCCTCATCGGCGAGCACGAACAGCACTGGGAAGTGTACACCCACGGTGGGCGCAACCGGACGGGCATCAACGTCGTCCGCTGGGCGGGGCTGATGGAATCCTTCGGCGCCGGGGAAATTCTGCTCACCAGCATGGACCGCGACGGCACCAAGCAGGGCTACGACCTGCCGCTCAACCGGGCCGTGTCCGAAGCCTGCACGATTCCCGTCATCGCCTCGGGCGGGGCGGGAACGCTGGAACACCTGTACGATGGGATAAAAGAGGGAAAAGCGGACGCCGTGCTGGCGGCTTCCATCTTCCATTTCAAGGAACTGACCATCCCTGAAACCAAGCAGTACCTGTCTGAACGCGGCATCAACGTGCGCAAGCCCGTCTGACTTTAGAACGTAAGCACCCGCCGCCCCGCATTCAGCAGCACCTTCCGTCCCATCGGCACCGTCCAGATTTCATTGCCGTGTCCTACCGGACAATTCGCCAGCACGGGAATATTCGCCGGGCCCAGGTGGTCGAGAAAGACATCGTCCAACCGGCCCTTCTGTCCCTTGTTGAAACGGCAGCCGACCATCTCGCCCAGAATGACGCCATTGATCCCCTTGAACTTGCCCGCCTGTTTCAACTGCCACAGCATGCCGTCGATACGGTAGGCCGGTTCGTTCACGTCCTCGATCAGCAGGATCGAATTGCGCGTTTCCACTTCATAAGGCGTTCCCAGTGAACGGCACAGGAGGGTGAGGTTGCCGCCGGTGAGCCGGCCTTCCGCCGTTCCGCCGTTCAGCGTGCGGCTTTTTTTGTCGTGCAGGGAGATCGGGGAGTCCTGCGTGAGGAAACATTTGAGCTGCCCCCGCGAGAAGCGCATGGGCCGGCAACCGAAGCTCGCCGCCGCCATGGGGCCGTGCCCCGCCACCATGCGGCACCGCTGGTTCAAATAGACCAGAAGCAGGGTGATGTCGCTGGAACCCACCAACCATTTGGGATTGTTGCGGATCGTCTCCGCTTTCAACAGGGGCAGGATGCGGTTCACGCCGTACCCCCCACGGGCGCAGACAATGGCACGGACGTCCGGGTCGCGGAACAGGGTCATCAGGTCGTCCGCGCGTTCCGCATCCCCTCCGGCCAGGAACCCCGCCCGCTTGCGGACGTGGCGGCCTTCCACAGGATCGAATCCCATTTGCCGGAGCACCGCCAGCCCCTTATCGAGCGTTCCCGGTTCCAGCGGTCCCGCCGGCGCCACCACGCCAACGCGGTCGCCCGATTTCAACTTTGGGGGTTCAATCCAGCGAAAATTCCGGGTCATTGCAAAAATCCGAACAGGTTATACAATGGACTTTTTTTTAGACGGGGGATCGATTCAATGTCCAGCATTTCTGCCGCCATCATCCAGGCCCGAACCGGGTCGACGCGCTATCCCAACAAGGCGTTGGTCGACATCTGCGGCGCGCCGATGACCGAGCATATCATCAATCGGGTCAAGGCGGTGGGGGTTTTTGACGCCATCGTCCTCGCCATTCCCGACCGGCCTTCGGAAACGCCCCTGGCCGAGCTGGCGGAGCGTCTGGAAATCCCGTGCCACCGTGGCCCGGAAGACGACGTTCTCAGCCGGTTCATCGGGGCCGCGGAGAGCGTTTCCGCCGACCATGTTCTGCGGGTGTGCGGAGACAACCCACTGGTGGACATCCCGCTGATGTCGGAGCTTCAAAAGGCCCATCTCCACGCACATGCGGATTACACGATTGTCCGGGATCCCATCCCCCTCGGCACCGGAACGGAAATGGTCAGCCTCGCCGCTCTCAGGAAAATCGCCGCGGCCACACGCGAGCCCCGCTACATCGAACATGTGACCTCCTATTTCCACGATCACGAATCCGGTTTTACCGTCAAAAAAATTCCCGCCCCGTTCCACCTGCGCAACATGCCCCTGCGGCTCACCATGGACACCGAAGCCGACCTCGCCCTGCTGCGGCATGTTTATGAAAAGTTCCACGTCCCCTACCTGCCCATCGACCTGGAGCAGGTGATTTTTTACCTGGTCAACCGTCCCGAGGTTTACCAGATGAATTCCCACGTCGAGCAAAAAGACTGGCGCGCCACCTGAAAAAAACTTTCACCTCCCCCTAAAGTTCTCATAATTTCCGCCGATAACGTGTCTGAGGAATATTGTATCCACAAGGGTTTGCCCGAACCCTTGTGGAGCACAAGCCCTTGATTTTCAACTGAAAATGGAGGTCTGCCCCATTTAAAATTCCGTTCGCGTCGAAATTCAGATTCCGTTTGA
>JAGQJZ010000131.1 GCA_020430445.1 Nitrospina sp. | reverse complement strand
CGAAACGCCGGAAACCGGGACCACGTGTCCGAAATGCGGCGTGACCATTCCCACGGATATTCCGAACTATCCCCGTTTCGGCGGTGGAAAGATCTTCATGATCATGTGGGTTCTGTTCATTGTTTTCGTCATCATTCTGGCGGTGTCCTGGTTGACCATGTGAACCGGGCGTCATAGCCGGATCGCCAGGAAAGGCCGGATCAGCACGGCCCCCGCCACAAACCCGCCGATGTGCGCCAGCCAGGCCACCCCACTTCCTCCCGCATCGGCGGATGCGGAATTCAGGACTTGAAGCAGGATCCAGATGCCGAGCAGCACCACCGCTGGAATCCGGACAACGGTGATGTAGTATCCGAGGAAGATGAGCGTCTTCACCCGGGCGGAGGGAAACAGCACGAGGTAGCCACCCAGGACGCCGGAGATGGCGCCGCTCGCCCCGACTGTTGGAATGGCGGAATGGGGGGCGGCGGCAATATGGCTGAACGCCGCCAGCACCCCGCACAACAGATAAAACAGGATGTATTTGAAATAACCCAGGCGGTCCTCAATGTTGTCCCCGAAAATCCACAGGTACAGCATGTTGCCGGCGAGGTGCGCCAGCCCGCCGTGCATGAACATTGAGGAAAACAGGCTGGCGTAATGCGTCATCGGGGCTTCCGTCAGTTGCATGGGGACCAGGGCGAATTCGTCGATGGACGCTTTCAGGCCGCCGGGCGCTCCCACCTGCAGGAAAAACACAACCGTATTGAGGGCGATCAGCGACACCGTGAGAACGGGAAACCGGCGGCGCGGATTTTCGTCGGACAGGGGAAGCATGGGCCTGACAGTGGGAAAGGTTATGCTAGAATAATCACTTACCTGATTTTACCTTAATCCTGTTTGAGGAAAGAATAGGGGAATTCCTGCATGAGCGAACGAAATCCGGCGTCCATCATCCGCTCTCAGGCCCGGACCCCCTCCATCCCCACCCGTCCTGAAGAAGATTTCAACTGGATCATCGCCACTTACACCCGGCACCGGTTGAAGGAACTGACCCAGGAGTTGAACCTGGACCTTGGAGAAGACCGCGGACCGCAATGCTACATTCCGCTCGATCTGCTGGACACCAACCCCGTGCATCACCGGCAGAGCCTGCAGGAGCAGATTTTTCCACACCCGCGCGCCATCCAGGAAGACCTGCTCGAGCTGAATAAATCCACGCTGTTGCTGGAAGCCCCGGCCGGCATGGGCAAGACCACCTGTCTCAAGGTGTATCAGGAAGCCCGGTTGAGGCGGACCGAGGCGGAGGAGTATCCGCTGACGGTTTACCTTGACCTCGGGCTCCTCCCGAAAGGGTCCGGCTTTAATGAATTTTATCCGCTTTTCATCAGCCATGTGGCGGAAGTGGTGCTGCGTGAAAAAGAAGAGGAGCCGGAACTTGCCATCAACGAGGACATCCTGCGAAACACGCTCAAGCGGATGGTGCTCACCGGCCAGGTGATGTTTCTGCTCGACGGACTCGACCGCATGACCGCCGAAGACCGGTTTCAGTTTTTCTACGATGTGGTGGTGGACGGCGAGGCCCTGCACGACAACTTCGCCCTGATGGCGATGCGGCCCGTGGGGTTCGGTCCCATGGCGACCAGCGCCGTGGTCAAGCGCGGACAGGACGCCTGTTTCCGCATGACCCTGCAGAAACCGGACGAGAAGCAGCGCAGGGCCTACCTGGGTGAGATCGGTCACAAACCGCTCGTCGACAATCTCCGGTTGTTCTACCCCGAACTGTTCGAAACGCCTTACCTGCTCCGGCTGCTGCGGTCGGTTGCGGAAGCCGGCCGCCTGGATGATGTCAAAAACCAGACCACGTTTTTCGAAACCTGGCTGTCGCTGGTGTTGCCGGAAGGGGAAGACAGCGAGGAGGTCGAGGAGCGTCACAATATCCTGACCCGCCTCGAAACCGTTTCGCTGGAACTGGTGAACGCCGGCCGGTTGCAGAGGTTCGAGGAAGCCGATACCGGTTTTGAAATCAGCCTGCTGGAAGGGGACCCGTCTCTGGTCAGGGATGGAGCGATTCTGTGGAACCTCGATCCCATCCTGCGTCAGACCCAGCACAAATGGGAATACCGCCATCCGGTTTTTCAGGAGTTTTTCGCGGGCAGGCGGCTGGCGCGCGAACCCGGGCGTTTGGAAACGCTCAAGTCCAGGGGGCGCGACCCCCGCTGGCAGGGCGTGCTGAAATTCAGTATCGGGTCGATATCCGGCGCTCTGGATGAAATCTACGATGGGTTGATCGAGACCGGCGCCCTGTTTCTGGCGGGCAACGCCCTGCCCGAAGCCGGTAAACTTGCAGAATCGCGCCGCCTGATCGTGGGGCAGTTGCTGAAATACCAGGACCGGGAACGGTATCCCCAGTTTTCGCGTAACCGGCTGGTCCAGCCTTCGCAGGTCTTGAAAAGCCTGGGGCGGGAGAAAGCCGCCGGTTTTGTGAACTCCCTGCTCAAACGGGACAACCGCGACACGCGGATTTTATACGGCGTCCTTGAGTTGTTGTGCGCGCTGCACAAGATCCAATGGGCGGACGTTGTCGACGCGCAGGATTTCGCGCCCGTCCTGGCCTTGCCGGAGTTGAAGACATTTCTCGATGAAAAAGGCGATCCGGAATGCGTCAACGGCAAGGTGTTGAAGCGCTGGGGGGAGCGGGTCACGGTTTCCGGCGGCAAGTTTATCTACCAGAACGAACGCGATGAAGAAGACCGGATCACTTTGCGCGAATATTCCATTATGAAATTTCCCGTGACCAACGCCCTGTGGCGGGAATTCGATCCCAGGGCCGTTCCCAGGTACCCCGAGTTTTCCTATGACGACGACCAGCCGGTGATCGGCATCAATTTTTATGAGGCCACGCTGTTCGCCTTGTGGGCAGGGCTGCGTCTGCCCACTGAAAAGGAGTGGGAAAAGGCCGCGCGGGGAACCGACGGACGGGATTATCCCTGGGGCGAGGCCGTCGGGTACCGGTCGGGATTCACCAACACCGCCGATTTCGTGCTGGCCCGGACGAATGCGGTCGAGGATTTCGAGGAAGGTCTGTCCCCCTACGGGTGTCATGACATGGCGGGCAATGTCTGGGAGTGGTGCACCCAGTTGTATTCGTCCCGCTTCAGCACCCAGAAAATTGTGCGCGGCGGGTCCTGGCTCAACTACATGGTCCACGCCAAATGCGTGTATCGCAACTCGTTTGATCCGGCGGAACACCATCCCGCCGTGGGGTTGCGGTGCGTCAGCCCGGAGTTGGCCGAGGTTGATGAGGATGAAGAAGACTTTTAAGTTACGCCCGTGGCGGCAATCATTTTCAGGAAATGTAAAGGTTTCCCTTGACTCCAGGTGCCCGGGTTTCCATAATTGAAATTCACCTTAATTAACATCTTGATTTTTTGGAATTATTTCCGATAGTGACTACAGGGCTTCTATTGGGCTTGAAGGGGTTGTGGCGTTGTGATCGCGCCTATTCCCGGGTCGGAATTCCAGGAAACGGGTCGCGTAATGGCGGTTGAAATCAAGACCAAAAAAATATTATGCATTGATGATGACCCCGCCTTGCTGAAGGTGGTGCGCCAGATTCTCGAGAAAAACTTTCCCGAGGACGTTCTGGAAATTCATGAAGCCGGGGACGGTTCGAAGGGGATCGGGATGATCCAGGAGCTGCACCCCGATATCGTGCTTTCGGACATCCAGATGCCGGAGATGAACGGTCTCGAGATCTGCAAACGGGTGCGCCAGCATGGCGTTCACGCCGCCTTCATTCTCATGTCCGCCTACGATGCCGAGGAGGACAACGCCATCCGCGCCCGGGAGGCCGGGGCCGATGCTTTTCTGACCAAGCCGATCAAAAAAGGCGAACTGCTTTTCGCGGTCAATTTCGTGTTGCGGCTGGCCAGCCTGAACGAGGCCATCACGACCAAGAACAGCCAGTTGGAGCAGTCCGTCAGCCAGCTCAAGCAGTACTACCAGAAACTGACGGCCCTGAATGAAGAATTGAAGTCGGACAAGCGGCGGCTCAATGACAACCTGAAAGAAGTGGTTCAGCTCAACCGGCAACTGGAATCCAAGAACACGCAGATCCTGTCCATGAACGAGGAGTTGGCCGGGCGTTTCGAGTCCACGGTCAAACTGATCTCAAATATCATTGAACTGCATCAGTCGGAACACCGCGGTCATGCGGAACGGGTGGCTGCTATTTCGATTTTTATCGCCCAAAAACTGGGGCTGCCGGAGCAGCAGGTTCACACGATCAAAACCGCGGCGTTGATCCACGAACTGGGAATCGTGAGCCTGCCCGCCGGAAAACAGGTGACGGAAGCGGTCGATGAAACCGCGAACAGAAAAATCACCAATCATCCTCTCGTCGCGGAAATGCTGTTGAAGGCGTTCCCGGGATTCGAACTGGTGTCCAACCTCATACGCCACCTGCATGAAAACGTTGACGGAAGCGGAATCCCGGACCGCCTTTCCGGGGACCAGATCCCCGTCGGTTCGCGCATTGTTTCCCTGGCCAGCTATTTCGATCATGCCCTGATGGCCGGCAACCGTCTGGAACTGGACAAGGCCTTTGCCCAGGTGGAGCAACAGAGTGGAATCATGTTCGATGAGAAACTCGTGGCCCTGCTCTCCGAATGGATCGCGGAACAGAATCCGGAAAAACACGCGGTCGTCGAATGCAATATTTTCACGCTGAAGGAAGGCATGGAACTGGCGTCGGATATTTATTCCGAGTCCGGGATCAACCTGCTCAGAAAGGGGACGGTGTTGAAGAAGGAGGTCCTCAACCGTGTCCTCAAATTCCACAATATGGATCCCATTGTCGGGGCCATCAAGGTCAAACGGAAATAGGTCGGATTCATGGATCTCACAACCCTGATCGGTATCGTCCTCGGAATCGGGCTGGTTCTTTACTCGATTCTGCTGAACAGCGGACTGGATCTGTTCATCAACGTCCCTTCGGCGCTCATTGTTCTTGGGGGAACCCTGGCGGCAACCGGCATTGCCTATCCGATGAATGAACTGTTCCGGGTGGCGGGGCTTTTCATCAAGGTGTTCACCACCAAGAACACCGACCTCACGCAACTGATCGAAAGCATGGTCATGGTCTGCAACGTGGCGCGCAAGGGCGGCGTTCTGGCCATCGAGTCCAAGCTGAATGAAATCGACAATGAGTTCCTCAAGAAAGGGCTCCAGTTTACCGTCGACGGCAAGGACGAGGCCACGGTCAGCTCCCTGCTCCGGGGCGAGATCAAGCAGATCCAGCAATCGCACAAGGACGGATGGGAGATCATGAACGAGATGGGCAAGTTTGCTCCGGCCTTCGGCATGATCGGTACCCTCATCGGTCTCGTTCAGATGCTGTCGTCGCTGGACGATGTCTCGACCGTCGGGCCCAAAATGGCGGTGGCCCTGATCACGACCTTTTACGGCGCATTGCTCGCCAACCTGATTTTTATTCCGATGACTGTCAAGCTCAAACGCCGCAGCGCTGCCGAAGCGCTGGAGATGAACCTGGTGCTTGAAGGAATTATTTTTATCCGCAAGGGCGTCAACCCGCGCTTCATGAAAGAAACCCTAGAGACTTTCCTTGAAAACTCCCTGGGTAAAAAGATCAAAAAGGGCGATGACGGCGGGGCGCCTGCAAAAGGCAAGAAATAGACCCGGAGGCTGATTCCCATGGCAGAAGAAAGCCCGGCTCCCGAAGAGGATGATGAAGTCGCGGAAGAAGGCGAGGAGGGTGCGCCGGCATGGGTCATGACCTTTGCCGACCTGGTCACCCTGCTGATGGTGTTCTTCATTCTGCTGTTCGCCATGGGAACCATTGAGCAGGAGAAATGGCGTCAGATCAAAGCTTCCCTGAAATCCGCCCTGGGAGCCGAGGAAATACCCGAGGCCGGAACCCGCGAAGGGTTGGACATCATCAAGGATCTGGAGGCCAAGCTCGATCAGGACACCATAACCGCTGTCGACGAGGTCGGGGCCATGGTGGCCAAGGAGGTTGAGGAAATCGCCTCGGAGGTCGAGGAGTTTGTCTACAAGAACAAGCTGGCCGGGCAGGTTGAAGTGTCTTCCGATGAACGCGGCGCCATCATCACCATTTCCGATGTGGTGCTGTTCCCTCCGGGGAGGGCGCGGATGACGTTCGCCGGCAAGAAAACCATCCAGCAGGTGTTCGACCTGCTCCAGCAGTTCAATTATGATGTTCGTATCGAAGGGCACACCGACAACAGCCCCATTCATACGGAGCAGTTCCCCTCCAACTGGGAGCTGTCCGCCTCCCGCGCGGCGGACGTGGCGCGCATGCTGGTCGAGGCGGGGTTCCCGCCGGACAAGCTTTCAGTCGTGGGCTTCGCCGAGTTCCGCCCCAAGGTGCCCAACACCTCGGCCAAGAACCGGTCGATCAACCGGCGCATCGAAATCGTTTATCAGCGCGGCAGCATCCGCTCCAAGATGGTCGACGTCCTGCGGAGGCGGTAGCCGGAGCGTTTTCGAACGTGTTGTCGTGAAAAGCCCTTTCTTTACTCCTCCCGTCAAACCTGCTACTTTGGCTTAAATATCCGTCCCCTCCAGGTTCATGAATCAGTCCGACAAGGAAAAATGGATGCAACGCGCCCTCGGGTTGGCCCGTAAAGGGGAGGGGCGGACATCACCCAACCCTCCGGTGGGAGCGGTGCTGGTGAAAAACGGCCGGGTGGTGGGGGAGGGGTTTCACCGGAAGGCGGGAGGCCCTCACGCGGAAGTCGCCGCTTT
>JAGQJZ010000130.1:1713-7068 GCA_020430445.1 Nitrospina sp. | reverse complement strand
GATGGCGGGCAGTGCGGCCGACCATCTCGAGATCGTTGTGCTTGCCGCCGGCGCGCACGCATTTCTGGACCGTCGCCGCGCGCGGCTGAGGCGGTTTTTCCTGTCCGAGGAACACGTTCTTGAACTGGACCATGCCCGCATTGGTGAACATCAGTGTCGGGTCGTTCTGGGGAACCAGCGGGGCGCTTGAAATAATTGCGTGACCGCGTTCCTCAAAGTAGTCCAGAAATTTTTTGCGTATTTCCGCTCCGGTCATAATTCCTGCCAGAAAATGGTTGATCGGGCGTCAAGATTACCCCAAGGCCCGTTGGGTTTCAAACCCAAAGACGTGTTTTTAAAGACCGGCCCGCAGCAGATCGTGCAGGTGGAGGAATCCGTCGAGCGTTTTGCCGTCGGGAGAAACCACGAGGCTCGTGATCTTGTGCTCCTGCATCAACTGCAAGGCTCTTGCCGCCAGTTCGGTTTTGTCGATGTGCCGGGGAGAGGGTTTCATGAAATCCCGCGCCTTCAGGTTTGCCGTGTCGCTCTTTTTTTCGATCAGGCGGCGGATGTCGCCATCGGTGATGATCCCCATGATCGCCCCGTCCGCGTCCATCACCAGCGTGGAGCCGAGACGCTTGAGGCTCATTTCGTGCAGGACTTCGAAGAACCCGGCCTCTGCGTTGATTGTGGGGATAGCATCGCCTGTGTGCATGAGGTCCTCGACCGTGGTCAACAGGCGGCGTCCGAGGCTGCCGCCGGGGTGAAACTGGGCGAAATCTTCCGGTTTGAATCCCCGCTTGGCGAGCAGGGCCATGGCGAGGGCGTCCCCCATGGCCAGCGCCGCGGTTGTGCTGGCGGTGGGGACGAGATTGAGGCTGCAGGCTTCCTCCCTGACCCCCACATTCAGGACATACTGGGCCCGTTTGCCGAGAGTCGATTCCGGGACGCCGGTCACGGCCACCAGGGTGCATTTGCGCCGGTTGAGGGCGGGCAGCAGGGTGACCAGCTCGGCGGTCTCCCCGCTGTTGGACACCATCATCAGGGTGTCGTTTTGCTTGAGCAGTCCCAGGTCGCCGTGGCTCGCTTCCGCGGCGTGCAGGAAAATGGTCGGCAGGCCGATGCTGGAAAATGTGGAGGCGATTTTGCTGCCGATGATGCCGGATTTGCCGATCCCTGTGATGACGAGATGCTGCCCCCGGCTCACAATGCTGTCGAGCAACTCCACGATTTCCGTAAAAGAGCCGTCCAGGCGGTCCGCCATCTCCTGAAGCGCCCGGCTTTCGATGGCGAGCGCGCGCCGCCCGGCTTCGAGAATGACGGCATGGCTCTGTTCCAACGCAGGCTGTTGTGCGGAATTCGACATAAACGTGTTGTTTTTTAAGGAGAAATTTAAAACTTTATCTTAGCATATTTGGCCCTGCCCGGGGAGGGGAATCTGGCCTTTCGTTGTGGCCCGTTGATCGATGGAAAAAGGGCGAGGATCAGGGCAGAAAAATCCCCTGAATGTCGTTGATCCGGGAGAGGACGCTCTCTTTGATGGTTGCCAGCATGGAGCGGGTGATTCCCAGAATCTTCACCGATTTCATGTCGGGTTTGGGGGGGAAGGGTTCCCCGGTGTTGCCCAGTTTGAGATCGCTGGCGATGATTTCACTGATGTGCAGGGTGTGGGCTTCCTGTGAAGGGAGGCGGCACTTGTGGGGGTTCCGGTAGTGAATAACTCCTTCGATCAGTGTTTCCTTGAACTCCCATTGCCGGAGGAGGGCACCGCCCACCTGCGAGTGATTGAATCCAAGCAAACGCTCTTCGGTTTCAAAAAGAGGAGTTCTGCTGTTGCGCGACTGTGCCTGGGCTCTTTTTTCGAGTTCCGGCTGACGGATGACAATGGCCAGGCGCCCGATGTGGTTGAACACGCCGGCAACAAAAAAGGATTCCGCCCCGTTTTCTCCCAGGAAGCGGGCAATGGCGTGTGCCGAGAGCCCGATGGCCAGTTCGCGTCGCCAGAAGTCCTGCCGCGATACGGGAACATCCGGCGGCAGGTGGATGAGATCGACCATCTCGATCGCCAGCAGCAGATGCAGAAGCTCCTCGTGAGGAAATTTCTGGAACAGGTCAGAAAAATCGTCGGCGGTTTTATCGTCGAAAAAATCGGGGCAGTTGACCAGGTTGAGCAGACGGTTGGCGGAAATTGGAACCTGCTGGAGAACCTGGACGTGGGCCGAAACATCTCCGGGTGAATTCTTAATTGAAGCCTTGAGTGCTGTGAACAGGGGAGGGTGAGGGAACGCGACCTCTCCGGCGAAGGCGTTTATTTTTTCCTGCCGGAGATCCTCTACCTGATGTTTCTGACGGATTTTCTCAAGCAACTCTTCCCGGGAGGGCAGCGCCGTTTTCGGTTCAGGGCTGGGATGAGGGGTTGCGGGGTTTTCAGCAAACTGGAATCCGCAGTCTTCACAAACAAAAAAATCGAAATTGACCGACTTTGAATAGAGGGAGCGGTTGCCTTCGCTCTTGATGTTGCTGGAGGAGCATTTCGGACATTTCACGGATAGGACTTCTCCAACATGAAACTGTCAACGTGATTTAAAAAACGATGTGGGTGGTGTCTTTTGAACAGGGAGGGCAAACACGCATCCCCTGTTGAAGGGGATGGTAACACGAAGCCGTTGCGGAGGAAGGCAGGCACAAACGGGTCGAGGATCAATCCTCGACCAGACCGGCTTGAATGGCGTAGTGGGTCAATTGCGCGTTATTCTTCATTTTCATTTTATTGAGGATGCGGCTGCGGTGGGTGCTGATCGTGTTGACGCTGAGATTGAGTTCCTGGGCGACCCCGGTCACGGTTTTGCCGGACGCGATCATGCACAGGACCTGGAACTCGCGATCGGACAATGTTTCGTGAGGCGCTTTTTCGTGATCGAGGAATTCGTAGGCGATCTTTTCCGTCAGGCGGGGACTCATGAACTTGCCGCCCTGGGAAACTTTTCTGAGCGCGTCGATAATCTGGCTGGGCGGACTTTCCTTGGTCAGGTAACCCGAGGCTCCCGCTTTCATGAAGCGAATGGCGTAACGGTCTTCAGGGTACATGCTCAGGATCAGCACCGGAAGTTCGGGGCGTTCCTTTTTTAACTGCTTGAGCAGTTCCAAACCGTTGGGGCCGGGCATGGAGATGTCGAGAAGGAGAACGCTGTACTGTTCCTTCCGGATTTTTTCCAGGAGTTGAAAACCGTCTTCGGCCTCGTCGATTTTTTCAAATTCGGGAAAACGCGAGAACGCGGTTTTAAGACCCTGGCGGAAAATGGGGTGGTCGTCTGCGATGAGTAGGTGAATCGTGTCAGTAGAGATCATACGTTTATTATATATGACACTGTAAGCCTGTAAAGTGGTGAAATGAAAATTTATTTTTAAGATGCAAAATCCAAGGGAAAGGAAATTCGAACTTCGGTGCCTTTCGGTTGAGCTCTCTGGATGACGAGGTCCCCGCCCAGGTTCTGCGCCCTTTCCCGCATGCCGATCAATCCAAGCGAAGTGATGCGCGTCAGTTGTTCATTTGTGATTCCTTTCCCATTATCACGGACAAACAACTCAAGGTTTCCCCTCTCATGTTTCAGGCAAACCATGACACGGCTGGCCCGGGCATGTCGCGCGACGTTCGTCAGGGCCTCCTGGCAGATACGAAAAAAGGTGGTGGCGATTTCCCTGTCGATGGTTTCAGAAATGCGGTCGATGTCCGTCGTCATGTTGATCTTGGTCTGGTTCTGGAATTCCTGGGCCTGCCATTCCACGGCTTCTGAAAGACCCAGTACGTCGAGGATGCCCGGGCGCAGTTCGGTTGAAATGCGCCGCACCGTTTGCAGGGTGCTTTCGGCGACGGTCATCATGGACTGTATGTCTTCCTCAATGGGATAGTTTTCTTCCAGCGCTCTTTCTTCGAGAATCGACAGTTTCATTTTCAGAGTGGTCAACATCTGCCCGAGTTCATCGTGAATTTCCCGCGAGATCCGGGTCCGTTCGTCTTCACGGACTTTTTGCAGGTGGTTGCTCAGGTTTTGCAGTTTTTCGTTGGAAGTTTTTAAACTGCGTTCCATGATTTTTCTCTGCACGATTTCGTCCTGCAACTGGCGAATGGCTTCGCGCATTTTTTGCGTCTGGTCCTCCATCTCATCCGTCAACTGGGTTTTGATGGACTTGATGGCGCGTTTGTCCCGCTGGCGTTCTCTTAACAGGTTCAGCAATTGAGCGGCGTTGTCCAGGTGCGACTGCTGGGCTTTTCCCGTGGACGGTTTCTTCCGCGTGAACAGGGCGATGAAGGACCAGGGTTTTCCCTGCTTGTCCGGCACGGGAAAGGTGAGGCAGTAGCGGAACTGTGGCGGCAGATTTTCCGGATACAGCGACATCCACTCGGGCGATTCGGAGATTCCGGTGACGCGTGCCTGATTTTGATTTTTGCCCGGTTGGGCCAGCAGGCTGCGTATTTCCGTTTTCTTCAACCCGCGAAAGTTTTTGAGGAAGGGCCCCGGCAATCCTTCGCAGGTCAACTCCGGCAGGAAGGAGTTCGACTTGGGGACGGTATAGATGAGACATCCTGGGCAGGAAAATTCAGTCATCAGCAGGTGCGTCAGGTTTTCCAGTATGCGGCCGGGCCTGGGCTCGGACAACATTTGAACGAGATTCCCGGGATCGGGCAAACTCGGCGCGGACGTTTTGTTGGCGGATTTAATGGAAGTTTTCTTTTCCGTGGCGCTGTTGTTTTTTTTGAGACGGGGCATGAATTTTTGTGAATGACGGATGTGAGTCAGGTTTATTTGTTATTATGACAAAGTTTCGGCGATAAAATCAGACAAATTTTAACGGTCATCATTCAGTCATAAAAAGGCGGTCGGGTGTATTGATGAAAAAGAAACCCTCACTTTATTTAATAGACGGTTCTGCTTATATTTTCCGGGCTTTTTATGGGGTGAAGCATCACCTCAGCAATTCAAAGGGAACGCCCACCAACGCGCTTTACGGGTTCACTTCCATGCTCATGAAAGTGGTTCGTGAAGAGAAGCCCGATTACCTGGCCGTCGTGTTTGACAGCAAAGAGAAAACCTTTCGGCATGACCTGTATCCGGAATACAAGGCCAACCGGGGGGAGCCGCCGGAGGATTTGAAATCCCAGTTTCCATTGTTCGAGCCGCTGGTGAACTCCTTCAATATCGTTTGCCTGCGGCAGGATGGATACGAAGCGGACGACATCATCGGGACCCTGGCGGTCCGGGGTGAAAAGGAAGGGATGCGGGTGGTGATCGTCAGCGGCGATAAGGACATGATGCAGTTGATTTCTCCGGACGTGGTCATGCTGGACACGATGAAGGAGAAGACGATCGGCGAAGA
>JAGQJZ010000130.1:0-1614 GCA_020430445.1 Nitrospina sp. | reverse complement strand
CGATAAGGACATGATGCAGTTGATTTCTCCGGACGTGGTCATGCTGGACACGATGAAGGAGAAGACGATCGGCGAAGAGGAGGTGAAAGAAAAATTCGGGGTGGAGCCGGGCCGGGTGATCGAGGTCCTGGGGCTGATGGGCGACAGCAGCGACAATGTTCCCGGTGTTCCCGGGGTGGGGCCCAAAACGGCGATCGGATTGATTGTGGAGCACGGGAGTATCGCCGGCCTTTACGACAACCTGGATTCCATCACGCGCAAAAAACTGAAGGAGAATCTGGAGGCGCACCGGGAGGACGCCTTCTTGAGCCGGGAACTGGTCACGATCGATACCGGGATGAAACTGGAATGCAAGTTTGAGGATATGAAGGCAAGGGAGCCGGACTCTGAAAAGTTGCGGTCCTTGTTTGAAGAACTGGAGTTCAACTCGTTTTTGACCAACCTGCCGGAAGGCGGTGCGGATGTGGAAACCGTAGAGGCGGATGTTTCCTATGAGTCGGTCCTGACCGAAAAGCAACTGGACAACATGCTGGCTGAACTCGAATCGGCGGGGGAGTTTGCCGTGGACCTGGAGACCACCGGTCTTAGGCCCGTGCAGGCGAAGATTGTGGGGCTTTCCTTCTCGATCAAACCGAATGAAGGCTGGTACCTGCCGGTGGGACACCGCTACGACGGCGCACCGGAGCAACTGGACAAGGCGTTCGTGTTGAACAAGCTGAAGCCTCTGCTCGAACACCCGGACTGCAAAAAAACCGGTCACAACATCAAATACGACCAGATCGTTTTTGAAAATGAAGGGGTGTTGTTAAAAGGTATCAAATTCGATTCCATGCTGGCGGCTTATGTTCTCGACCCGACGAAACGGAATTACAGCATGGACACCCTGGCCCTGGAATTGCTGAGCCGCAAGACCATTCACTACGAAGACGTGGCGGGCAAGGGGGCCAAGCAGATCGGGTTTGATCAGGTGTCGGTTGAAAAGGCCACGGAATACGCGGCGGAGGATGCGGATATCACCCTGCAACTGACCCGGAAGCTGGAAACGGAGCTTGAGGGGGATTCGCGGAAACTGTTCGAGGAGATCGAGCTGCCCCTGATCGACGTACTGGTCTCGATGGAAAGAGCGGGGGTGCGTCTGGATGAACAGCATCTGGCAAAGCTGTCC
Source organism: Nitrospina sp. (assembly GCA_020430445.1). Lineage (GTDB taxonomy): Bacteria > Nitrospinota > Nitrospinia > Nitrospinales > Nitrospinaceae > Nitronauta. The sequence goes on along the minus strand of JAGQJZ010000130.1, from coordinate 449 downwards.
AAAAAGCTGGAGAAGGACCTCGAGTCGCTGGAAAAGGAAATACACAAACTGGCGGGAGAGGAGTTCAATATCAATTCTCCAAAGCAACTGGCGGTTATCCTTTTTGAAAAGCTGGAATTGCCTGTCGTGAAGAAAACGAAGACCGGGTATTCGACCGACGTCAAGGTGCTTGAAGAACTGGCGCCGCGTCACCCGCTTCCTGAAAAAATTCTTCACTACCGGCAGATGGCGAAACTGAAGTCGACCTATGTCGATCTGCTGCCTCAGGAGATATACAGCGAGACGGGGCGAATCCACACGTCTTATAACCAAACCGTTGCCGCGACCGGACGGTTGAGCAGCAGCGATCCCAATTTGCAAAACATCCCCATTCGCACGGACCTGGGCAAGGAAATTCGCAAGGCGTTCATCGCCGAAGAGGGGTGGGAGTTGCTGGCGGCGGACTATTC
>JAGQJZ010000129.1:5094-7126 GCA_020430445.1 Nitrospina sp. | reverse complement strand
CCGGGTGTGACGGTCAACGCCCAGTCTGTGCCCGTGGACCGCGGCGGGAAATCCTGATCATGTTCAGTCTCTTTTTTATCGAACGTCCGCGATTCGCGTTTGTCATATCGATTGTCATTGTGATCGCCGGTCTGGTTGCCCTGCCGCAGTTGCCGGTGTCTCTTTACCCTCCCATTGCCCCGCCGCAGGTGCAGGTCACCACGTCCTACCCCGGCGCGAGTGCGTCGGTTCTTGAGAGCACCGTGGCGGTTCCGATCGAATCGCAGGTCAACGGTGTGGAAAACATGCTCTACATGTCTTCCAAAAGCACGGACAGCGGGACTTACACGCTGGATGTGACCTTTGATATCGGGACGAACGCGGACATGGCGGCGGTGAATGTGCAAAACAGGGTTTCCCTGGCCTCGCCGTCGCTTCCGGAGGAGGTGAAACGCTCGGGGGTGTCGGTTAAAAAACTGTCGCCCGAAATGTTGCAGATCATCTGTTTTTCTTCTCCCGGGGGAACTTACGACCAGCTCTTCCTCAGCAATTTTATTTCCATCAACGTCAAGGATGTCCTGTCCCGCGTTCCGGGAGTCAGTCAGGTCACTATATTCGGGGCCCTAGACTACTCCCTGCGGATGTGGCTCGATCCGGACAAAATGGTCAACCTGGGGGTGACCACAAACGATGTCATCGGAGCCATCCGCGATCAAAACCTGCAGGCCGCCGCCGGCAAGGTGGGGCAGGCTCCGGTTTCGAAGACTCAGCAGTTTCAGTACACCATCCAGGCCCGGGGGCGGCTGGAGGATGTTTCCGAATTCGAGAACATCATCATCCAGGCCAAGGCGGACGGTTCCGCTGTGCGGATTCGGGATATTGCCCGCGTGGAGCTCAGTGCGCAGACTTTTGAAACTTTTTCCCGCTTGAACCAGGCCCCCACCGTCAACTTTGCGATTTACCAGTTACCGGAGGCCAACGCCCTGGATGTCGCGCAGCGCGTCCGCGAGACTCTGCAGGAGCTGTCCCACAGTTTTCCGGACGATATCCAGTACATTGTGGGTTATGACTCCACGCGGTTCATTGACGTGTCCCTCAAGGAACTGGTGGAAACCCTGATGATCGCCCTGGGGCTGGTCATTCTGGTGGTCTACGTGTTCATTCAGGACTGGCGGGCGACGCTGATTCCGGCACTGGCCATCCCGGTGTCTTTAATCGGAACGTTCGCCGTGCTTCTGGGCATGGGGTATTCCATCAATTCGCTCACCCTGTTTGCGCTGGTCCTGGCTATCGGTATTGTGGTGGACGATGCGATCGTGGTGGTGGAAAACGTCCAGCGCCATCTGGAAAAGGGCATGTCCCCGAAGGAAGCCACCCGCGAAGCGATGAAGGAAGTGTTTGGGCCCGTGATCGCCACCACATTGGTGTTGATGGCGGTTTTTGTCCCTGTCGGGTTCATGACCGGCATCCCCGGCCAGCTCTATCGCCAGTTTTCCGTGACCATCGCGATTTCCGTGGCGATCTCCTCGATCAACGCGCTCACGTTGAGTCCCGCCCTGTGCAGTATCTTTCTGCGCAACAGCACGTCGCGCCCCTGGTTCGCCCTTCGCTGGTTCGAGGCGGTGTTCCGCTGGGTTTCGGCGGTCTATCTCTTTTTCGTGAAGAAGCTGGTCAACCGGTTTGTTTTTGTCAGCCTGGTGTTTCTGCTGATCTGCTGGGGCAGTTACCGCGTTTTTCTGGATTCCCCCACCGGGTTCATTCCGCAGGAAGACCAGGGGGTGCTGTTTGTTGACCTTCAGCTTCCGGATGGAGCGTCCCTGAACAGGACCAACGGTGTCGTTGCGCAAATGGAAGGGCTGATCAAGGACCTCCCTGGAATCGAAAACATGGTGGCCTTGATCGGTACCGGTCTGATCAGCGGTGTTAAACCCAATTCGGGAACCGTGATTCTGGTGCTCAAGCCCTGGGACGAGCGCACCTCTCCGGAATTGTCCAGCAAGGCTTTGCTGGGCCGGGTGTGGCAATTGACCAATCAGATTCCGGGAGCCCGCGC
>JAGQJZ010000129.1:0-4995 GCA_020430445.1 Nitrospina sp. | reverse complement strand
CACCTCTCCGGAATTGTCCAGCAAGGCTTTGCTGGGCCGGGTGTGGCAATTGACCAATCAGATTCCGGGAGCCCGCGCCGTTGCGTTTGAGCCTCCGCCCATCCGCAGCCTGGGGCTTGCCAGCGGATTTGAAATGCAATTGCAGGACAAACGGGGCGGCGACCCGCAGGACCTGTCCTCGGCCATGCGGGGATTTGTTTTCGAAGCGAATCAAAACCCGGTGTTGAGCAATGTGTTCAGCACGTTCACGGCGGAAGTCCCGCAGGTGTCACTGGAAATAGACCGGCACCAGGCGAAGGCCCTGGGCGTGCCGGTCGCCGATATTTTTGCAAGCCTGCAGGCCCAGTTGGGCTCTTTTTATGTGAACGACTTCAATAAATTTGGCCGTGTCTACCGGGTCATGATCCAGGCGGAATCCAGTTACCGGGACGATCTGGACGACATCGGGCGCATCTATGTCCGGAGCGCGGACGGGGCCATGGTGCCCCTGAGTACGCTGACACGCACTTCTTCTGAACTGGGGCCGGAATCCCTGACCCGGTTCAACATGTTCCGCTCGGCCAAGGTCAACGGCGCGCCCGCTCCGGGTTACAGCACGGGCGATGCGATCGCGGTGGTGGAGGATTTCGCCAAAAAGACCCTGCCCCTGGGCATGGGGTTTGAGTGGTCGGGAATGACGTTTCAGGAAGTCCGGGCGGGATCGCAGGCCCCGCTTATTTTCGGCCTTGCGATCGTTCTGGTGTACCTGTTCCTGGTGGCGCAATATGAAAGCTGGGCCATTCCCTGGGGCGTCATCCTGTCCGTGCCGCTGGCCATTGGCGGGGCCCTGTGGGCCATGCGGGAAACCGGTCACGTTCTGGACATCTACGCTCAGATCGGTCTGGTCATGTTGATCGGCATGGCCTCCAAAAATGCGATCCTGATTGTGGAATTCGCCAAGCAACTGCGGGAAGGGGGCGCTTCCATTTTCGACGCCTCCGTCACCGCGGCGAAGCTCCGCTTCCGCGCTGTCATGATGACCGCGATTTCGTTTCTCCTGGGCGTGCTGCCGCTGGTGATCGCCACGGGAGCGGGGGCCAACAGCCGTCAGTCTCTGGGGATCATCGTCTTTGGAGGGATGCTGGCCTCGGCCGTTGCCGGCACCCTGCTCGTTCCCGGTTTTTACGCCCTGATTCAGGCCCTCACTGAAAAAATGACTCGCGGAAAAAAGCAACAGCCGCAAACTCCGGCCATCCAGGAACAGGCGTGACCCCGGCCTCCGGGTGACTGCCCGGGAAAGACCTGCCCTCGGTATCTCAAAAGATGTTGAAACAATTGACTTGTCTACCGGCCTGCGATAAATTGTCAGTATCCGATCATAGGCGGCGTACATGATTCGACAACTCAGCTTCAAAAAATGCATCGTTCTGGTGGTGATGACCATTGGCTTGCTGTCGGTTGCCATCACCCATTCAGGCGCTATGGAACTGCAAATGGCGGCCATGGGCGACTGTTCGGTAAAAATGCAGTGCTGCGACTGCACGGTTCCGGAAGTGGCGGCTGTTGTTGAATCCGAGTTCATTCCTTTTCAGATATGCGTGCTTCTTGCCGCCCGGGTTCAAAACTCCCTGATCGAAGATCATTTCTTGTACCACCCTCCCAGGTAATCCCCCAATTTATCTGACGCATTTGTTTTTATCCTGTTGTTAACGGACGGGGCTCGTGTGCCTTGTCCCGGTTAATTCAGACAGGGACTGCTGTCTCTTATGGGGGTGCTATGAAAAACAACACGTTTCTTGCCCTGTTGTGCCTTCTCGGAGTCTGCCTGTGGGCAGGTTCCCCGGCATGGGGGGAGGGCTCTCCGGATTTTCGCCAGAAACTGGACGAATTCATCGCTATCGCGCTGGAACAGAATCCCGGACTTCACGAAGCGCAAAACAGGATCAATGTGTTCAAGGAGATCACGCCGCAGGCGGGTTCCCTGGACGATCCAATGCTGCAATTCGGCCTGATGAATCTGCCGGTCGATACCCTGGCCTTTGACCAGGCGGACATGACCCAAAAGCAGATCACCCTGAGCCAGAAACTGCCTTTCCCGGGCAAGCTGGGGTTGCGCGAGGGGATCGCCGCAAAAAGCACGGCCGTCAGCGAACAATCGTATGAAGGGTTAAAGCTGGAGCTCATCCGCCAGGTGAAGCACTCTTTTTATGAACTGTGCTTCATCCTGTCGGCTCTTGATATCACGCGGGAAAACAAAACACTGCTGGAGCAGTTCATATCGATCACGGAAAGCAAGTACTCGGTGGGAAAAGGGCTGCAGCAGGATGTGCTGAAGGCCCAGGTTGAAATGTCAAAGATCATGGACGAATTGATCCAGCTCAACCGGAAAAAGGAAACCGAACAGGCCCGTTTGAATAACCTGATGAACAAACTGCCGCAGGAACCGCTGTCGATTCCGCACGGCCTGCAACGGACGGCTTTTGTGCGGAGCATTGAAGACCTGCAGGGCCTTGCCGAGAAGAACAGCCCCTTTCTCAAGGAACTGAAAATTCACGAGGAGCGGTTTCAATTGGCGGGTGAATTGGCGGAAAGGGAGTTTTATCCGGATTTCAATGTAGGTGTGCGTTACGGGGCGCGGGAGGACGGTCCCCGGTTTGACCGGCCCGACTTTGTTTCGGTATTTGTGGGGGTCAATATTCCTCTCTGGTACAAAACGAAACAAAGCCGCAAGGTGGCCGAGGAGCGCTTTCGCGTGAGCCAGGTTCAGGATGCGTACCAGGACCGGCGCAACCGCATCTTTCTGCGCATCAAGGAACTGATGGATGAACAAAAGCGCGCGACGCAGACGCTGGAGTTGATCGATCACGGCATCCTGCCGCAGGCCAGGCAATCGCTGGAGGCGGCGCTGGCCGGTTACAGCGTGGACAAGGTCGACTTCCTGACGTTGCTGGACAACCAGGTCACGCTGTTTCGCTGGCAGCTCAAGTACCACGAGGAACTGGTCCGGCATGAAAAGGTGCTCGCGGAAATGGAACAGGTTGTGGGAACCGGACTGAATCCATAATTCCTTTTGCAAACCATGGGAACTGCTTAATGACTGAACAGGAACAACCCGAAAAAGAACCTGAAGTGCCCGATGCTTCAAACGGGGAGGAGGCTCCTCCGGAAGAAGGGCAGAGCGTGGAAATACTGTTTCCCCCGGACCCTCCAGAGGAAAACCGCAGGCCCCGGCCGGCAGCGTTGCGGCTTTTGTTGATTTTGCTGTTGGGCGCCGGTGTTTTTCTTCTGGGCCACCTCACGCGGCCGGACACGCTGGAGCGGAGCATGCGTGCGCTCGGTGACTATTGGAATGTGGTCTTGGAAACAGGCAAGCCCTGGTGGGAAACCGCGAAGGTGAAAACCGAGACGTTTGCCGACCAACTGAGGAAACGCCCGCCGGACGGCACGGTCAAGCGGGAAGGCTCCGGGTCCCGCGTACAGAATATGAAGACTGAGGCGAAGCCCTCTGCAAAGCCGCAGCCGTCTGAACGAAAAATACAGTATTGGCGCTCTCCCATGGATCCCAATTTTGTTTCCAAAAAGCCCGGCAAGGATTCCATGGGGATGAAACTCGTTCCGGTTTATGAGGATGAAGTCGCGGCAGGTATTCGCATCAGTCCGGCGATGCTGCAGAACATCGGGGTGAAGACCACGCTTGCGCGGAGCCAGGCGCTGTCCCGTCAAATCCGGACGGTGGGATTCCTGACGCACGATGAGCGGCTGGAGCACCATATCCACACCAAGTACGGGGGATGGATCGACAAGTTGTACGTGGATTTCACAGGGCAGGAGGTGAAGCAGGGGGATGTCCTCATGGAAATCTACAGCCCGGACCTCGTTTCCACCCAGGAGGAACTGGTGCTGGCCTTGAAGTACCAGGAGTCGATGGAGAAGAGCCCGTTTCCGGAGTTCCGCGATTCCGCCACCCGCCTGGTGGAATCCACCATACGGCGTCTGCAGTTGTTCGATATTCCGGAGCACCAGATCAACGAACTGATCAAAACCCGGGATGTCAAAAAGACCATGCACATCCATTCTCCCACGCAGGGCGTTGTGATCAAAAAGAAGGCCCAGCACGGAATGCGCGTGGAGCCCGGTGTCATGCTGTATCTCATCGCCAACCTGTCCAACATCTGGGTGGAGGCGGAGATTTATGAATATGAGCTTCCCTACATCCAACTGGGGCAAAAAGCGAAAATGCAACTGGCCTATTTCCCCGGACAGGTGTTTTCAGGCGAGATCACTTATATCGATCCGCTGGTGAACCCGCAGACGAGGACGGTCAAGGTCCGCCTGGAATTTCCGAATGAGAAGCGCCTGCTGAAACCCAACATGTACGCCGATGTCGACCTGAGCGTCTCGCCCCTCAAGCCGGAGGTGGCCGTTCCCGTCGAGTCCGTGATCCGGTCTGGCGAGGCTGCGCGCGTGATCCTGCAAAAAACGGACGGCAGCTTTGAGTACCAGGAAGTGGTTCTGGGTGCGGAGGCCGAAGGCCTGGTGCAGGTTCTGAAAGGGTTGCAGGAAGGAGACCGCGTGGTCACGTCCTCCAATTTCCTGATCGACTCCGAAAGCCGGTTGAAGGAGGCTTTGGGGAAAGTGGGAACCGAAATGAAAAGGGAGGCCTCGGCTGTGAAGCCCGGAGGCGCGATGGAACGGTCGCCTGAAAAGGAGATCATCCTCCGGGAGGCGCCCACGGCTCCGAAAATGAATCCGGGAGGCGGGCATGCCCATTGATCGCGGGAAGATCAGGCGGGACGCCGGAGGAACGGCATGCTGAAACATCTGATCGGATTCTGCCTGAAAAACCGGTTGCTTGTTCTGCTGATGGCGTTGTTCATCGCCGCCTGGGGCTTGTATTCCGTCAGCCGCACATCTCTGGATGCGATTCCGGACCTCAGCGACGTGCAGGTGATCCTGTTCACGGAGTTTCCCGGACAGGCGCCGCAGATTGTGGAAGACCAGGTCACCTATCCGCTG
>JAGQJZ010000011.1:27899-47281 GCA_020430445.1 Nitrospina sp. | reverse complement strand
TCGTCCGGTTCTTTGGCCGCTTTTATGTCCGCTTCTGTTTCGTTCATAACTGTAATAATAACATATAGTTATATTATTTAAACTGTTAAAATAATACCCATGGTGGCCGCTTTGAAGGCCGCTTTGTAAGCCGTTGAAACGTTAATGGTTTCAGTAAGTTATATCCCAACATGTTTGAGGCCCTTTTTTGGGGCCGAGGAACAATTTCTGAATCTTTTTTTCTAAGTGACCAACGCCTTCTCACCGCCGGAGGTTAACAGGGAAACCCTTGACCTGGTTAGTATTGGTTTTATTTTCGACGATAAGATTATATTCGAATTGATTTTCGACAAAAACAAATGGATTTCGACATCCAGGCATGATATGGTTGTTTTCGATGATGCTCTGATTTATAGGGTGTTTTTCGATTAAAAAGAAGGGGTTTTCGACTTATGTTACTTGATTCAGAAACGCCCGTCAGCTTTCAGGGCCACCTTGTTCCTTCCGGCACACGGCTTATCGGTTGGTCGGCGCTTGTTCACACGCTGTCCATTCAGGCCCCCGTGCGCCGTGCCTGCTGCGTTTCCGTTAAACATGTCAGCGGCAGCCACAGAAAAGAGGGTAACTGGACTGTTTTTGATAAAAGGTACGGGAGCGGTCATGAGTTCGGAGATCATCTAACCTTTGCCCTGCGCCATGAGGATATAGATCTTCTAATTTTGAAGCGGGTATTTGATGCCGTTCCGCAGACCGTTGTCGAGGATTTTGTTCGCGCCACGCCGACCGGGACGCTGGCACGGCGCGCCTGGTACTTATATGAGTTTCTTACAGGGCGCGCCCTGGATTTGCCGGACACGGCAGGAGACCTTACGGCGGTCGATCTCCTCCCTTCAGATGGTTATTTCACCGGCAAATCGGTGCTGTCAAAACGCCACCGCGTGCGGAACAATCTGCTCGGCACAGAGAAGTTTTGCCCGGTGATACGCAGAACGGAAGCTCTGGAATCGTTCATTCATTTAAATCTTTCTGAAAAAGCCAAAGAGATTGTAGGAAAAGTCGGTGCTCACCTCATTGCGCGGGCGGCAAGCTTTATGCTTTTAGCCGACAGCCGGGCCAGCTTTGAGATTGAAGGCGAGCGGCCGCCGCGCAATCGACTGGAGCGGTGGGGACACGCCGTTTCTCAGGCTGGAAAAAATCCGTTATCTCTGGAAGAAATAGTCCGCCTCCACGGCATTCTGATAGCGGACACGCGGTTCGTTCATGTCGGCTTGCGTCCGGATGGCGTTTTCCTGGGCGACCGCGACACCGAAAACAACCCGCTACCAGAATTCATAGGGGCGCGGCAGGAAGACCTTCCTGATCTGGTAGCAGGAATGATTGCCGCGAACAACCGCATGGGCAATGATGGTTTGGACCCTGTATTACAGGCGGCGGCAACGGCCTTTGGTTTTGTTTATATCCATCCGCTTCAGGATGGAAACGGGCGTTTGCACCGCTATCTTTTTCATCATGTTTTGGCGGAAAGAAAGTTCACGCCGCCGGGCATGGTCTTTCCTGTGTCCTCCGTCATATTCGACCGGATTGATCAATACAGGGAAACGCTGCAAGGCCATTCCAGGCCGTTAATGGAATTTATCGACTGGCGCGCCACGGCAGATCATAACGTTGAAGTGCTGAACGATACAGCGGATTTGTATCGTTATTTTGACTGCACGGACGCAACGGAGTTTCTGTTTGCCTGCGTTCAGCGGACCGTAGAACACGATCTCCCACGCGAGATCGAATATCTGCGCAGAAACGATAAGGCCGTCCGGCGGATTATGGATGTTGTTGAGATGCCGGACCGGTTAGCTCAAAATCTGGTAATGTTCATCCGGCAAAATAAAGGAACCTTGTCCAAAAAGCGCCGCCAGAAGGAATTTGCCGCTCTTAAAGATGGAGAAGTCCTTTCTCTTGAAAAAATCGTACAGGATGAATTCGAAGGTTTTGAGGACAAGGGAAGCTAAATATTCCTTCCTCATTTCAAGCCTTTTTCGGGGCCGAGGAGTAATTTCTGAACCTTTTTGTTTTTTAAGCGGGTCAGCGCTTTCTCACCGCCGGAGGTCAGCAGAGCAACGCCTTCACAGAGGTCCGAAAGAGGCAGTTCGTTGCCAAACATTGCAAACTTGCCGCCGGTGATTTCGGAGAGCCGTCTGAATACAGGAAGGGTGGTGGTGTCATAGCCTTCGATAAAGCTGAATATTTTGATGCCTTTGTGTTTGAGTAAAACAGCGGCGCATTCCGCCATAGTGTCATTTTCCTCAAAGCAATCACCAATCAGGATGATGGCCGTCGCCTGTTCTTTTGGTCCTTCAATGTGTAAAGTTCGTACACATCGTTTCAATTTTACCAGGCTGATTTTCCGGATTCAAATGGCCTGCGGGCTTGTGGAAAACCGCTTTGCGGTTTACACATTGAAACCGTTTCCTGCCCATAAATCCTCCTTAAACAGCCCAAGGTTTTTGGCCCAAATCCTAACACAACACCTGGACCAGTTTTCGGGGGGCAGGCCAAAAATTTACCGCTTCGAAACCTGCTTTTGAGAAAACCCCATATCAACTCACGCTTCGAAAAATCGGCGGAAAGCTTGATGGAGAGCGGGATTCCAGCGGTTCGAAAAATTGCGTTCAAAAAGCTAAAAATGAGGCCACAGGCTCACTGTATGGGAGGATAACCAGGAGGAGACGGGCTAAGCCTTCTTAAAATTCTAATGGTCAATCCACCTTGTCTGCTGCTGCAGGCGGGGCATTGAGGATACAGTCTGAGTCCATACCCATCGATCAACGCACTAACACGTTGATGATCGCCCACATAGACCTCGTCGGGCTGAGGTTTTCTGCCACATGAATGGCATCCGTGCCTTTCTGCTAAAACTTGAATCCTTTCGCTTTCAGCTCTGGAAACTGTGTACCCAGAAGCAGGAACGTGTTCTGCGGCATAATTACCCGGCATAAACAAATAATCAGGATGTCGGCGATCTCTTGTGTTTCTAGGCGGCGCTTTTCTTATTCTTCGAGCACTGTCAGGTAAAAGGTTAACTTCATCCACATTACTCCGTCTCGCCCGCCTTGTTCGACTTCTGGTTTGCCTTTTACATACGTTATGCACCAGGACTTCTTTGTCTGATACATAATAATTATGCGTGTCTTCGACTTCAAAGTTGTAAACCCGTACAAGCCCATTGCGTTGACTGGTTCCTTGCACAACGGCAACGGTTCCATCGAGCTGCTTGATTTCATCGCCGGTTTTTAAGTCGCGGGCTTCCACCCAGCCTTTGCCTGGGACATGGAAGGGATGTTCAGGTGTCGCTTCTACACTGGTGGTCCCCAATGCGAGAATAGTCAACGCTGCCGCTACACGAGAAAAAATATTTTTGACCGGTTTCAGTTCGTTCTCTTCCGTCTCCTCGTTGTAAGACCAGACTTTGTCGCCCTCTTTTATATCTTCAATATTCTTCATGCCATTTTCTGTGGCCACTGTGGTGTCTTCGGTAAAAGAAGATGAGCACCCTCCACCTTCTCCTCTCCCGCCGCCAAAACTTTCTGTCGCAGTCATGCCAAGAAACAGGATATCCAATCCCAAAGCAATTCCGTTTTCAACGGAAGGATTGATCGCCAACTGATAGGTGTCGTATCCCCCCATTCCTGCCAGCGACATTTCTCCGATAACTGGAATGGACAATACGAGCCCGGCCATAAAACCCATCAGAAAAGATTTTCCGAGATCACTCCCAGACGCGCCCCCTATTGCCGAAAAAGCAACGTTTGCTGTGCCTCCAATGGCTCCCAGAGCCAGTGCCCCGGTCGCGATCGTGACGGCATTTGCAGCCATTCCTGTCAAGCCGGCTGCCGCAACTCCGGTCGTAACTCCAGCAGTGGCGGCCAGACCAGCACCTGATGTCAGTCCGCCGATAACCGCTCCCACAATCATTCCGGCCCAGGTTTTTCCTGATGACCAATTCCAGGTTGCCGGATTACCGCTGTGGTTCATCGCCGCTCCTCCTAGATAGGCGCCCACAAGCAAACCCACGGTGATGATAGCCAACTGAATGAAAAACCTTCCATCCGGGTCCACTCCCGTCAAGGGATCGCCGGAGCCATACATATAAGGACTGTGGAACTGTCCCGCCGGGTCGGGCGTTAAAAAACGTCCTAACTGCGGGTCGTAGTAGCGGGCTCCAAAATAATTCAGCTCGCTTGCTGAATCCCATTCCTTGTCAGTAAATTTTGGACGGAAATTATCGATCCCGGTGTTTTTGCTTTGTATCATTTGCCCGTGAGGATCGTAGTACACCTGTGTTTTCGTCTCGTCCTCTTGATTGATGATTACCGTGCTGCTGCCGAGAGGGTTGTGGTGAAAGAATAGAGTGTTGCCTGCTACCGGCACTCCCGGACCGTTGCCTCCGGGTGCCATTTCTGCAAACCCAAGAGTGGGAGCCAGTACGAGGCCATTGATGGAAAAAAGCAACGCAAAAAAACTGGTCCACATACGCAGCGGTTTTTTTTCGCCGCCGGTAGAAGGCTCATGTTCTGCAGTTTGTTTTTGAATCACGCCGATATTGCGCAGTCTCCGAAGGGCAAATCTGCGTATCCGGCCTGAGCTGCGCACGAAAATATAAGGAAACCCTGTAAAGACTAAAGCAAGATAGCCAAACCCCAATCCTGTTTTCAAAGCCTCGTGTGCAAAGGGGTAAAAAGAAAACTGCGCTATTTTCCCGGTGAAATATTGAATAAAACCGTCAACCGACCCTAAAGGATTAGACATGGAGGCCAACAGAGTGCCTGTGTTGTACGCCAGCCAGCTATCCAGGCTTTGTGAACTCTTTACACTGATAGCGGCAATCTGTCCTTCAGGACCCAAAAGATATTTGGTGTGGACGCCGTTGCCGCTGTTTGGTTTCACAATTTCATACAAGCTAAAAGGATAAAAACTAGTCAATGTTTTGGTGCCCGTTTCATCGTAATCCGTTTTGCTGATACGATCGGCTCCGGAATCGTAAGTGAAGGTGTTGACTAAAACATTATTCTTTTTAATTTCGATAAGACGGTTTTCTGCATCGTAGGTGTAGTTGGTGGTGTCAGTTCCGGCCACCCTGGTAGACATATTTCCGTTGTCGTCATAGGTGATCGTTTCCTGGATTTTGTTTTGTGGACACGTGCCATTAGTCGGCTGAATGCTGCAAACCGTTTGTAATTGGTTCTTCTTGTCCGGATCGGTCACATACCAATAGGGACTTTGCCGTGTCAGGTTGCCCGTGGCATCGTATGCGTAATCGCGATCTCCGTAGAACTCGCTCCTTGCCTGCAGGAGCCGCCCACGACTGTCATACGCGGAATTGGAAGGATTTTGAAAAGATTGTCCGATCCCCTGGTTGGTGAAATCTATGATTTCCAATAATTTGTTTGCACGATTCCAGCGATAATTGAAATTCCGGATGGCCGGCGCCTCTTCTGGGGCGGCAGGTTTTAATGAGTTTGCTGTCAAGCGTCCGAAAGGGGCATAGTGAAATTCCGACACCATATTTTTTTCGGTGTTGTGAGCTGTGCCATATTGCACCCTGCTCTGGGCACCCAGTGCGGTCAGAGGATCGTACGTAGCATAAGTGCTCCGGGAGGATCCCTCGGAGCTCCTAAACTTAAGTGATTCCAAAGTGCCATCCACGCTACGATAGGTATAAAGGACTTCGGAATTGTCCGGATAGGTGATTTTATCTATTCGCTTGACCGCATCGTAAGTGGAACGGCTGATTAAAGTTTCTTCTGCATTACCGTCAGTCCCTTTTGTGCCATCGCCATCAATATCAAGAAGAACCTTTGTTTCCCGGACGTTTCCCATTGCATCGTAAGCAAACTCACGAGTGATCTTAGGGCTGTCAATCCGGGTCAACCGGCCGTTGCTGTAGCTTTTACCCGGGTCATCGTAGGTGTAGTTCGTCGTATAAATGGGACTGGCATCGTTTTCATTTTTATAAACCTCTTTGCTCCGGATGCGTCCCAGGGCATCGTAAGTAAATTTTATTTTTTGTTTTTTCGCGTCAATACGTGTTTCCAGGTTGCCGTTGTCGTTGTACGTATAAGTTGTGGTGCCCTGGTCCACTTGAGTTGCGCTGGTGACTTGCCCCAGCGAGTTGTAGGTGGTGGTGCTTGTCTGCCCCAGCGGATCGGTAACCTTGAGTAGCCTGCCAAGACGATCGTATTGATACATCTCCGTACTTCCGTCCGGAGCAATGCGTTTTTCCACTCGGCCCCGGCTGGTGTAATGCTCTGTCCAGTCGACCTGATCCTTTCCGTCTTCCAGTTGCGTGGGGTCGGGTGTTTTGGTTATTACCTGACGGTCATCATCCAGGTTGTAATCGTATTCCTCGATGGCGCCAGTCGGAGCAGTCGTCTTGTGAAGCCGTCCATGAATATCATATTCGTGAAAGTTGTATTGTTTGGAAACGCAATGTTGTCCATCGGGTTCAACATGGATGCAATTGTCGGAAGTACGGACGTAATAGGGCAGGTATGAGTTTTCGACCTGCCCCCTGGCGTTAAATTCCACTTCGTTTGAAATCAGGTCAACCCCTGACTCATACCCAGGACTTATTGTCTTCGTGGTGCGTCCCAATCCGTCCGTATACTCATCGGTCCACAGCCAGGTATTAAGCGGCTTGCCGTCATCCCCCCAGGATGCGCGATGATACGTGGTGGTCTTCATTCCAGCGCCATTGTTTCCAGAAGAAAACTCGGTCAGGCTGACAGTATGGGTTTTTCCGTTTGAATCCGGGCTTTTGATTTGTGTGATTCTGCCCATACCGTCAAGCCCCTTTTCCGTGTCGACTTTCATCAAAGTGACACCGTTGGCATCGACAACTTTAGTTTTGATTCCAAATTTGGGTTCAAACTCGGTCGTGACTGTTAAACCGTGTGGAGCGTTGTCTGTGCCAGGAGTGGTTCGGGTGGCAGGAAAAGTTTTATAGGTGGACTCGTAGGTAATGTTAGACGTGTGGCCCAGGGCATCGGTCACACGGGTAACGTTGCCATAGGGGTCATATCCGATCTGGGTTTCGATTTGTTTTCGTTTGCTGTCATCCCAGACCTGTTGAGAGGTGAGATTCATGGAGTTTTCATCGTAGTGAAACTGCTGCCAACTCAGGTCGTTTGTAGAATCCCATGATTGCCAGTTATTGCAGGCAGTCATTGTCCTGACCTGTTTCGTTGCAATCGGGAAGGTGTTTTTCCACCAGTCATCCCCTTCGCCGCTATAATATCGAGTGCAGGTATAGAAATCGTCTTCCTCCTCCGTTTCAGATCGATCCCCCTGGTGCCACACTTGTGTGACGTTGCGATAATCAGGATCATAAGTGTATACCGTTCCCAGGGTGTAATTGAAGGTTCCCAGGGTGTAGTGATCGGTTGTCGTATTGTCCAGCCATATTTTATAAACATAGCTGCCTTGTATAGCTTGATCCTTTTCCCAGCCATAATCCCAGGTTGTCACGCCAAGTATTTTGGGAGTATTCGATTGGTCTGTTATGGTTCGATTCGCAATCATTCCACTGAGAGGGAAATCGATTAAATGCGTTGTGGTTGTTTCAGTTTTATTTTGCGGATCGACCAGAATGGTTTTTTCAAACCCCTGCCAACCCCTTGTAAGGTTGGTGCGGGCAGTCTTGTATTTATGATCGAAGTTGAATATGTTTGAAGGGTTAGATCCGTTTTCTTTTACAGTGTGGCGTGAGACAACATAGATGGGTTCTTGAACATCAACAACAGGATACGCGGCGCCAGTACCCTTAGTGTAAATACTGCTATCCGTAATGGGTTTGTATTCGACTTCGGTTTGACTGCCCAGGCCATCGGTAATGGATGAGATAAAATCAGATTCAGGATGAGAATCTGTGATCCAGGAATAGGCGCATGTGCGGGCTCGATTATTTTGATCGGAACATTTTGCGAGGTCGACCAGGTCACTGATGCCATCACCGGTAACATCCATCGGGTAGTATCTTTCCGCGCTAGGCGAATCCAAATTCGTAAAAGAACCCAATACGCTTTCGGGGCCACGTGAAAAATTACCTATCCCATCACTGATCCAGGATCGAGATTCTGCGGAATCATTATCATTTGCAAAAACCATAACAAGGTCGCTAAGCCCGTCGCCATTGACATCCATAATATAAAAGCGATTAGCTTTCGATGAATTAAAGTCTACCCAGTCTCCAACCTGCCAACTTGTTTTCCCTTGTGTGAAAACACCTTCCCCTTTGCTGATCCAGGATTTGAGACATGTTTTTCTAGGTTGATCATGTGGGCATTCATAAAGCTCAACAAAGTCTGTATTCCCGTCGCCGTTGACATCCATGGGGTAATAGCGGGGGGCATCCGCTGCATTTATATCTTTCCAAGGCCCAATCTGGTCAAAGCCAAAGCTTCTTTGGAAGGTTCCATCGCCGTTGCTCATCCAGGAAGTGATTGTAGCGCCCTGGTCATCTTTATAAATCACTACAATATCGTTGAGGCTGTCTCCATTGACATCCATGATATAAAAGCGATTAGCTTCCGGTGAATTAAAGTCTGCCCAGCCTCCAATCGGCTGGTCTGCTTTTCCTTGTGTGAAAACACCTTCCCCTCCACTCATCCAGGACTTGACGCATGTTCTTCTATACGGGTCTGTTTGTGGACATTCGTAAAGCTCAACAAGGTCGCTGAGCCCGTCTCCATTCACATCCATGGAGTAATAACGATGGGCATCCGCTGCATTTATATCTTTCCAAGGTCCAATCTGGTCAAAGCCAAAGCTTCTTTGGAAGGTTCCATCGCCGTTGCTCATCCAGGAAGTGACTGTAGCGCCCAGGTCATCTTTATAAACCACTACAATATCGTTGAGGCCGTCTCCATTGACATCCATGATATAAAAGCGATTAGCTTCCGGTGAATTAAAGTTTACCCAGCCTCCAATCGGCTGGTCTGCTTTTCCTTGTGTGAAAACACCTTCCCCCCCACTCATCCAGGACTTGACGCATGTTCTTCTATACGGGTCTGTTCGTGGGCATTCGTAAAGCTCAACAAAGTCTGCAATCCCGTCTCCATTGACATCCATAGGGTAAAACTGATGTGCATTGTTTGCGTCAATATCCGTCCAGTCACCCATATCACTGGGCACACCGGGTAGAAATTTTGCAGTGTCCCCATTGTTACCCCATTCAAATCGGGTGGCCGGGAAACAATGGCTTTCATCATCACATTCGTGCACCGTTTTTAGCCGGCTCCTTCCCGTTGCTTGACCATATTCATAACCCAGCCGGTATTTCTTCACGAGGCTTTCATTTCCATTTTCCATCACCACAGTTTTTATCATCTTAAGCCGGCTGGCGTTTTTTACTATGAAACCCGCAATATAATTTTCGCTCTTATCATCGCGGGCTTCGTAATAAAACTGCACTTTTCTTTGAGGGGAATGTCCATTGGTATGGCCGGTATACTGGATCTCATAAGGATAATAATCTCCATCCCTTATGTGATCTGTTTCAGGCTTTGTATAAGCGGCTGTGAGGTAATTTCCATTTCTGTCTGTGACCTTGTTCACACTCCAGACACGGATTGAAGTTTTATTTCCAACTTCTATTCGGGAGTCGCTCGTGTTCCCAAATTCGAGCCGGCTTCCATCTTTCGCTACTGCGGTAAAATATTTCGGTCCATTACCATACCTTTCGTGCGATACGATTTTCATCCAGCTTTCCCGCTCGGTACGGTACTCGGTTCCGTTTTCCCCATATTGGCCACTGATCGCCACCAGCCGCTGTCCGTCCAGGCAAAAGCGGTCATCGTTATCGAAATGGAAATCGATTCCACCTACTGCACCATCCTGGGCGATGGTTTTTGGACAGCGTGCAATCGCCGACAGACCTGTAAGGCTCCAGCCCACTCCCAGTAATCCGTTCCCCTGCTGACTGTTGTACTGAAGGCTGAGCTGCGGTTCAATGCCATTCCTGCCCGGAGGAACTTCTATGGGAATCGTATAATTGGCGCCACCATTGCCGTTGACCTGAAACTCTCCTTCCGTTGTACCTGCATAGAAGGCCTCTTCAGTCTGTGTTGAGTCGACGGACAAAGAGGGCGCACTTTGGGAAGGCCCGCTGCCGGCAAGCATTATTAAACCTAACAACATAGTTGTTAATCGCAATAGGGGTTTCATGTAGAAGGTCCTTTGAGTCCGGAATTTTCCAGTTAACCGTTAACATTCATTGAAAAGCAGTCCTGAAAAGTTGGGCCTTGATTTTGAAATTAAAAACTTTTCTTGGAAGGGGGCCGGCTGGAGTGGTTAAAGAAGCTGGATCAGATCCAGAAGATAATATGGACCGTATAGTTTCGGAGGGGTGAGTGCCTGGAAAAAACGACTCATGGTCCAGTCCTTTGAGAAATTACAACGTATAGGATTAAGCGATATTGGAAGTGCAGATATTATAGGCTATGTGAATCGGATGCTCAAACTGTTTAAGGTTTCGCTAAATAAACTCTTGGGCCAGGGGATTCCGGAAATGAAGGTCGAGTTGCAGTAGGATTCTGTTCTTGATTTAAGACAATTGATGGTAGATGAGACTTCACTTTGGTTTGTTGAGTCAATGCTCTGTCCGGGACGGAGGCGCTTAAAAGGTTGATGCTAGAATGGGGCTCAATCAGGATAAAACCGGAGGCTTTCAATGGCGGCGAAAAAAACGGGTTCATGTTTGTGCGGCAAGGTCAATTTTGAAATCGATGGGGATTTTGAGAGCTTTTACCTGTGCCATTGCAGTCGTTGCCGCAAGGACAGCGGTTCGGCGCATGCGGCGAACCTGTTCTCCTCCACGGCACGCCTGAATTGGCTTTCAGGGCAGGGGGCTGTGACGACGTTTCACCTCCCCAATAGCAGGCACATGAAAAGTTTTTGCACGACCTGTGGCTCCGCCATGCCCAATCTCCAAATGGAGGGAACGCTGCTCATGGTTCCGGCCGGGAGTCTTGACGGTGATTTTTGGGTGAACCCCACGGCTCATATTTTCATGTCAGACAAGGCCCTTTGGGACGAAAGTCTGCACAGTGCTCCAATGTTTGAGGAGTTGCCGGACGGGTTGTGATTCGTATTGGAAGATGAGGGCAGGGGGTTTTCCATGTCATTGGTAGATTTACACTCCGTTTTCAGGTTTTATTACGGGTGGAATTTAAACTTTGCTAATATGGAAAAAATTCAGTGATGTAGGGGTGTGTTCCGGGCCATTCACTGCCCTTTCAGCGAGAAAGGGTATTCAACAAAAGCTGTCAACGGGAGGATTCCGCCATGTCTTCACCTTTCATGGGAGACCATTTTAAGTTCAAGCAACCGGACGGCACCGAAGTCGAACTGCGGGGCTGGGGCGATCAGCATTATGCGGTTTTCGAGACCCTTGATGGCTATACCGTGTCCAAGAATCCAGGCAATGGTTTTTTTGAAATCGCGAAAGTGTCGGATGATGGAACCTTGTTGGAGACGGTGCCGGGGCCCCGGGGGCACCTGGATGGGAGGAGTCTGGGAATCCGGGCCGGGGTGCGTATCAACCGCGAGGCGGCACGGGCGCAGGGCATGGAAGGGGCTTTCCGGATGGGCGGCCGGCGGTGCGACGATCGCCGCCGGAACCGCAGTAACTTCATCCGGGCTGCGGCGTTGATGGAAGGGCCGATGATGGCCCCGCCGCAACGCGATACCACGGGGGATTTTACCGGCCTGTGTCTTCTGATCGAGTTCCCGGATGAAAAGGGGACGATCCCCCGCGATGAAGTCGAGCGGTTTTGCAACCAGAAAAACTATTCAGGGTTTGGAAACAACGGATCCGTCCGCGATTACTTTTTTGACAATTCCGGAGGGCGGTGCCGCTACACCAATCTGGTTGCGGAGTATTATGAAGCGCAGCACCCCCGGTCGCACTACACGGATCCGAATATCCAGATGGGCGTGCGTGCGCGTCAATTGATCGTCGAGGCGCTCACGAGTCTGAAAGCGAAGGGTTTTGATTTCTCTCCTCTTTCGGTTGATGCAGGGGGATATGCTTACGCCCTCAATGTCTACTATGCAGGAACGAGAGTGAATAACTGGCAGGAGGGATTGTGGCCGCACGCGTGGCAACTGGGGGTTCCCTTCGAGTTGGCTCCGGGGATGAAGGCTTACGATTACCAGTTCACCGACATGACGCATGAGCTCACCCTGGGAACATTCTGTCATGAAAACGGTCACATGCTTTGCGACTATCCGGATTTGTACGATTACGGTGGAGAGTCCAGCGGCGTGGGCGCTTTTTGCCTGATGTGTTCCGGCGGCAACATCGACAAGAAGAACCCCGCCCAGATTTCCGCGTATTTGAAAAGGTTGTCGGGGTGGAGCGACAACGTGACCCAGATCCGTCATAACGAAGCGGTCCAGCTTCAGGCGGGGAAAAATGAATTCGCCATTTTTCCAAAGGATATTCAGGAGTACTTCATCATCGAACACCGTGCCCGGGGAGGACGCGACGCCTCCCTGCCGGGCGGAGGCCTGGCTATCTGGCATGTCGATGAACGTGGGGACAACAGCAATGAACAAATGACGCCCGGCCAGCATTATGAGTTGTCCCTCGAACAGGCCGACGGGAACTTCACGCTTGAAGGAAGAAGGTATTCCTATGGGGATCCCACCGACCTGTACGGCAACGTAGTGAAACAGTTCTCAGGCGCCACCACGCCGAACAGCAACTGGTGGGATGGAACCGCCTCGAACCTTGACATCTTTGACGTGGCCCTGAATGGACCGACCGCCAGCTTCAAGGTGAAGCTTTCCAATGAAGAGGATTCCACGACCAGCATCGCCCGCAAATCGACTCCCAGCCTGGACATTCCGGACAACTTCCCCGAAGGCGTCGTCGACACCATCTCCATCGATGAGGACAAAACCATCATCGGGGTCCAGGTGACGCTGGACATCAGCCACACCTACCGTGGAGACCTCCGGGTCACCCTGTTGCCGCCGTGGGGAGACGGCGTCATCCTCCATCAGCGCCACCAGGGGGGGAGCGAGAACGACATCAAGGAGGCTTACGACGAAGCTAGTTTACAGCCTCTGGCCGACCTGCATGGCCACAGCACGAAAGGAGACTGGAAACTGCGCATCCAGGATTTTGCGCAACTGGACGAAGGCACGCTCAATCACTGGGCGCTGGAATTCACCGCGGTGGGCGAGAGCCGGGAGGATGTGGTCTTGCAGGAGAAGCCGGGGACGCACATTCCGGACAATGACTTTGCGGGGATCGAACGCACCCTTTCGACCACGGCAGGCGGAACGGTCGGCACGATCGAAGTCTCTTTGGACATCACCCACACTTACATAGGCGATCTGGTCGTGACCCTGCGTTCCCCGAAGGGCACGGAAGTGCCGTTGCACAACCGCACAGGCGGGTCCGCCGATGATATTGTGAAAGTGTTCACCACAGCCACCACTCCGGATCTGGCCCGGTTTGAAGGGGAAAATATCCAGGGTGACTGGCGGTTGCATATTTCCGACCGCGTCGGTGCGGATTTTGGGAAATTGAACGAATGGAGCGTGAAGATATCCCCGGCATGAGGGAGGCGTGACCGGGGAGGATCGGTTTCTGTTCGACTCAAGAGCATTTCCGAAAATGGCCTTCGGCCGCTGGCAGGCCTGTGTTTTTCAGGGCCTGCGAGTTGCCGGAACGCCTCCTCCGATTATAAGTGAGCCTTGGTTGTCGAACTGGCTCAGGGTACCGGTTTCTCACGCTGTTGATGGGAATTTGAATCCTCCCGGAGGCCTCCCCGGGGCTCCCGCTTTTCCTTTTCCTGTAAACAGCAGCGCCCCTTCTATTGCCCGCCTGATATTGCCCTGATTCCTTTCCCTCTGAAAGGTTACCGAACCGGTGTTCCTTTCCTTTATTCCACTGTCTTCCCAATGATTTGGCGAATATACGGCGCTTTCAGGATTGGGAGCGGTGTTAGACGCGGCGATTTGTTGGGCGAAAAATCACCATAGGCTCTCCTCACTCTAATCAGATTCCATCACAAAAACTCAACGATAGCGGCATTCGGATTTTTGGTTTCTTTTGGTTCGATGGAGACGGATCGATTCCGCCTCTAAGACCTCCCCTCCACTGGAAGGAGCCGTCTATGACTGCAACTGAAGGATTGAGCCAGGAAATAAGTCCACCCATGCCGCAGGGTGGGACGGTGATGAAATGGGGCGGAGTCCTGTTTCTGGTCTATCTCCTGATTGTTGCGGTGGGAATGATCGGTTCGGGTTTTAAAATGGCGGCTGGGGAAAACGCCAAAGAACTCTTCTCCTTCGCGACCAACCCGTTTCTCGGTTTAATCGTCGGGACGGTCGCCACCGCGCTTATCCAGTCTTCCAGTACGGTCACGTCCATCATTGTGGGACTGGTTGCGGGCGGCCTGCCGGTCACCACGGCGGTGCCGATGGTGATGGGCGCCAACATCGGCACCACAGTCACCAACACCCTGGTCAGCCTGGGACACGTGGGGGAGAAACAGGAATTCCGCCGGGCGTTCGCCGCAGCCACGGTTCACGATTTTTTTAACCTGCTCAGCGTCGTCATCTTCCTGCCCATCGAAATCCTGTTTCATCCTCTGGAAAAGATGGGACACTTTTTCGCTGACCTGTTTGTCGGCGGCAGTTCAATGAGCATGAAAGGGTTCAATGTGGTGAAGATGGCCACCAAGCCGGTGGTCAACGTGTTCAAGGAAATTGCACACATACTTCCGCACCCCTTCGATGGCATCCTGTTGATTGTTTTGGGCGTGGGTTTGATTTTTCTCACGATCACGCTGATCGGAAAGTTATTAAAAGTGTTGATGGTCGGCCGGGCCAAGGACATTCTGCATACCGCCATCGGCCGTGGACCGGTGGCGGGGATCGGAGCCGGAACGTTGATCACCATCCTCGTCCAGTCGTCCTCGACAACGACCAGCCTGATGGTTCCCCTCGCGGGTTCGGGCGTGTTCGGGTTGAAACAAGTCTACCCCTTTACCCTGGGGGCCAACATCGGAACCTGCATCACCGCTCTTTTGGCGGCAACGGCAATTTCCGGCGCGGAGGCGGTTTCAGCTTTGCAGATCGCCATGGTCCATCTCATCTACAACACGCTCGGGGTGGTGGTGATCTTTTTCATTCCGGTTCTGTCCCGCATCCCCTTGAAAGGGGCCGAGTTTCTGGCGGAAATCGCGAGCGAGCGTAAATCGATTGCGCTGGCCTATATTGTCAGCGTGTTCTTTCTGGTCCCGGGCGTGTTGCTGGGGGTCACGGCCGTTCTCTAATCTTGTCAGAGGAAAGCAAACATGAACGAACGATTGGAATACGTCCAAGAGAAAGAGCGTGAGATCCAGGAAGTACAGGAGAAACTGGAACAGTTGAAAAAAGATCGCGACCAGGCGGTGGAAACGCTTCAGCATGAAGAGATCGATCGTCTGGAGGAGCACCTGGACAACGCACGTGTCAACCTCAAAGCGATCTCCGAAGTGGCGGGAGAAAGCTGGCAGGAACTCAAAGAGGTGGTGGAAAAAGTGTTGAATGAGTTGGGCGAGAAATTGAAGAGATTGGTGAAGTAAACTTTCAAGCTTCGACGACTTGAACCAGGTGGGGGAACGATGAAATCCAAATATAGGGGCGAAAGCGCAGGTTGGGTTTGTGGATGGCCCGGATGGGTGCCGGCGGTGGTTATGGTTTTTATTTTGAGCGGGTGTTCGTCCTCTTCGGAGACTCAGTCCGGTACACCGGTGATTTCGGTCGATGGCTCCAGCACGGTTTACCCGATCACCAAAAAAGCGGCGGAGCGGTTCCGGAAAAAATTCAAGGAGGGACCCATCGCGATCAATTTTTCCGGAACGGGTGGGGGATTCAAAAAGTTTTGTGCCAATCAAACCGATATCAACGACGCTTCGCGGCCCATCAACGAAAAGGAAAGGGCCGCCTGCAGGGAAGCTGGGGTTGCCTTTATGGAATTACCGGTTGCCTTCGATGCGCTGACCGTGGTGGTGCATGTGAAAAACGACTGGGCCAACGACATCACTCTGGCCGAGTTGAAAAAGATATGGCAACCCGGGTCCGAAGGGGCTGTCACCAGATGGAATCAGGTTCGCCCTTCCTGGCCGGACCGGCCGCTGAAATTGTTCGGCCCCGGGCGTGATTCCGGAACGTTCGATTATTTCACCGAGGTTGTGGTGGGCGAGGCGGGAGCGAGCCGCAATGATTATTTCGCCAGTGAAGACGACAACGTGCTCGTGGACGGGGTGAGTCAGGATGCCAACGCACTGGGGTATTTCGGCCTGGGCTATTACGCGAACAACTGGGAGGTTCTGAAATCGCTGGCGGTCGACAGCGGCAGGGGGCCAGTGCAACCCACGGTCGATGCGGTGAAGAAGGCCACCTACAAGCCGTTGGCACGTCCCTTGTTCATCTATGTCAACACCGCATCGATGGAAAAAAAACCAGTGCTCAAAAAGTTTGTGGAATTCTACCTCAAGGATGTCCCGCGCTGGGTCCCCTTCGTCGGTTACATCCCCTTGTCCAGTGAGGTTTACGACATGGTGGCCGAGCGGTTCCAGGGAAAAGAACAGGGTACTGTGTATGCTGATGCCGTGAACTCCGGCCAGCCGTTGATCGAGATGCTCCGCAAAACCCCCCGGTCGTGATCTTTTTGTGAACCACCCGGCCACCGCCTGTCGCACTTTCGTGGAACCGCTTTTGCATCACAGTTAAGACACAACGCAGCTGCCCAGCAACACTCTCACAGGTCAACTTTGCGCGCGTGTGATTTGTCCCGCTTGAGGTCCACTCCATTCGTATCCAGGTTTCCCTCCAGCAGGAATTCGATGAAGTCGGGTTGCTTGCCTGCCAGTTTCCGGTAGTCTTTGTCGGAGAGGACCACGACCCGGTCTTCCCTTCGCGAGACCTGTTGCGGTCCTCCGGAGAGAGCCTTGTTGACCAGTTCGCTGAAGCGGTTTTTAGCGTCTGCCAATTTCCATTTGGTCAGGAAAGCCTCTTTTCGCTAGATCGGCTGGATCAGTGCAGCGCGAAGAGGGCCGGGCACGCCACCGGGCAGACGATTCGATTGCCCGCGAAAACCTCACGTCTTGTCCTTCTTCAGACGGTGGGTGACATCGATGATGAGGCTTGCGGTCAGGCGCGAGCGGTCGACCACGCCGACGAATTTCTTGTCCGCGCTGAGCGACGGCAGCACATCCACGTTCAAGTCTTCCATCCTTTGCAGCACCTGTCCCTTGTCCATGGTGCTGTAGACCGCCTGGCTCTGTGAAATGAACCCCGGCAAGGTGCGGAGTTCGTCTTCGTTGCCCTGGATCAGCCAGTCGGCAAACTTGTTGGGATTGATGTCCGCGTTACGGTTGGCGATGAGCGCGTTGAATGCGCGGGCGTCGGCCAGGCCGAAAAAGGTACCGTCTTCCTTTTCCAGGATGAGGTATTTCAAAAACGGGTGCCGCGTCAATTCGGTGATGTACTCCTTGATCGCGGGACCGTAGTATCCCGGATAGTTGAGATAGAATTTCAATCCCTCGGTCTTTTTGGCGATGAGTTGCGGGATTTCACCGACGCCCCGTTTGGGGTCCATGGAAATTTTGCGCGAGGGCAGGCCGGTGAGCGGCGCCACTTGTGATTCGATCTTGGAACCGGAAGCTTCCACAAACGCGGTCTTGATCGTCAGGTCGCCGAAGCTGAGTTCCTTGATCTTTCCCGATTGCAGGAGATAAATGACCAGCGGGAACAGAGCGAGGATGATGTCGGTGGTCTTGACTTCAAACTTGCTGTTGCGCAGGCGCAGGCCCACCATCAGCGCGAGTATCAAAAGGAATGCGGCCAGAAAAATCCACGATTCGTTATTCATGATTCCCCCAGGTGTGGACGGTTTTTCACGGCCCCCTCTGCCGGAGACAGAGTGCAAGGCGTTTTCTCTTTTACTTTTACACTATATGTTCAGGTTGTGGAAAGGGGAAACAGGGGGCGTGGCACATGCCGGGGATTTCCAGGCAAAAGAATCGAACGGAAACCGGCCGGAATCGGAACTACTTGTACTTCTTCCTGCGAAACAGGTCGCGGCGGCTGACGAGGCGGTCGAGGAAGAGCAGGCCGTCGAGGTGATCCATTTCGTGTTGCACGGCACGGGCCTCGAATCCGGTCATGGTGAAGCTCAGTGGCGAGCCGTATGGGTCCTGCGCTTCCAGTTCGATCGTCTCGGCGCGGGAAACGTTGCCGGTGAAGTCGGGCACAGACAGGCAGCCCTCGCGCGCGACCTCCTGCCCCTGCTCGGCGACGATGCGGGGATTGATCAGAAACAGCCTGCCGTGGTTTTTGATCTTCGGTTTGATGGAGACATCGACCAGCAGGATGCGCTCGAAGCGTCCAACCTGCGGCGCGGCGATGCCGACCGAAGGTGGTCCGCCGTCCATGGTCTCCTCCAGGTCTCTCAGGAATTGCCGCAGACGGTCGTCAAACGTCTCCACCGGTTGCGAGACCTGTTTCAATCGTTCATCGGGAAAGGTGAGGATTTCCAGGCGCGCCATGGTCAGCCGATGAGGGTATTGATGGAGGTGACGCGGGTTTCGATGTGTTTGCGCCGGGCCAGTTCCGCCAGCGCGGTTTCGATGTCTTCCCGCGTGGTGTCGGTCACGCCTTCAATGTGCAGGATGTAGATCGGTTGTTCATCGGTGCCGCCGACATCGGTTTCCAGGTTGATGATGTTGAGCTCCAGCCGCGCCAGCGCTTCCGTCGTCTCGCAGACGATGCCCGCCTGATCCGCGCCGTAGACGGTGACTCGGATATTCGGTTCGATGTGCCGGTGAAGCGTGCCCTGAACTGCGTCGATATGGATGCGCAGGCCGGTGCTCTCTACCGGAGCGGTGAGCGCCACCATGCCTGCCTCGTCGCCGCCGTACTCCACCATCATCATGATAGTGAACATACCGCCCAGCCGCACCATGGAAGCTTCGCCCAGGTTGCAGCCGCCTTCGTAAAGCGCCCGTGTCACTGCCGCGACGATGCCGGGCTTGTCCTGTCCCACTAGGGTCACCATGAACCAGTTTTTCATAATGGACCGCTCTTTCAAAAGAGGTTTTGGAAAACCAACTGTATCACAATTCTCGGCAATAGAACCGGCAGGAGTTTTCCTTGATTTTGGTTAGTGTTGTGTTTATTTTAGGGGAGATTTTGGCACCCAGGCCCCGCTCCGTTATCCGGGCGTTTCCCTCTTTCGCCCATTCCACTCCGTCTCGCAGGAATCCTTTAACCTCCAGTCTGACAGGCGGCTCTCAATGAACAAGGCCCAAACATTTGAACAGTTCCTGGTAAACGAAACATCGCGC
>JAGQJZ010000011.1:9127-27890 GCA_020430445.1 Nitrospina sp. | reverse complement strand
AACCTCCAGTCTGACAGGCGGCTCTCAATGAACAAGGCCCAAACATTTGAACAGTTCCTGGTAAACGAAACATCGCGCATATCCCTTTTCCCGTTTTTGATGAATCTGGCAGGCGCTACGTTGCTGGCCCTTTTGCTGGCCGGTTTGTATGCCCGTTTTGGAAACAGCTTGTCGAACCGGAAGTTGTTTTCACGCAATCTGGTCTACATCACCATGACCACCATGTTGGTGATTTCCATCGTGAAAACATCGCTGGCGCTGTCGCTTGGACTCGTCGGGGCGTTGTCGATTGTGCGTTTCCGCGCCGCCATCAAGGAGCCGGAGGAACTGGCGTTCCTGTTTCTGGCGATCGCCATCGGGCTTGGGTTCGGCGCCAGCCAGGGGCCGGTGACGCTTCTGGCTTTCGTTGTGATCTCCGGGGTGGTGATGATTATGAACCGCATGCATCGGCACCGCCAGGAGCAAAACCTGCACCTGACGGTGGTCTCCAGCGGGTCGGACCGGCTGAAGATGGACGATGTGGTCCAGATACTCAAGGACACCTGCACGGAGGTGGCGCTGCGGCGGCTGGATGAAGACGGCGATTCGATCCAGGCGACGTTCAAGGTGGCGATGGATCACCTGGAACAGCTCGAACAGGTTCGAGAAAAACTGAGAGGCAGAAGCCAGTCGGTGCAACTGACTTATATGGATACTGAAGGCGTGTATTGATGCGTATCAAAGAAACATCGGGCTGGGGGCATGTGTTTTCTCCCGATAAGCGGCGCCCCGTTCTGTTGCTGGCGTTCTGGGTTTTGACGTTGCTCCTCGCGGTGTTTGCGGGGGCCTATATGCAACGGGCCCGGGTCTGGACCAACCATCTCAAACCGTTGCTCTATGGTTATCTGCTCAACGGAACCAGTTTTCTTGAATCGCTCACCGTCACGCCGGAGCAGTTTGCAATCAATATCAAGCAAAAGGATTTCCTTAAAATCGCTTACAAGCGGCAGGAGGCCATCCGCCGCAAACGACTGATTTATAAAGAAACCGACTGGGTTCCGGCGGAGTTGAAGCACCGGAGCGAAACCTACAAAATCAAAATCCGGTTGAAGGGAACGCTGGGAGCGCACTGGCTGGATGATGAAGTCTGGTCCTACAAAATAAAAGTCCGGGATAATAAAACGATCCTGGGAATGAAACGGTTTGCCCTGCAATCACCCAGTACGCGGGATTATATGAATGAGTGGTACCTCCACCGTTTCCTGAAGCACATCGGGTTGATCGGTCTGCGCTATGAGTTTTTGGAATTGACCCTGAATGGGAAAAAGATGCCCATTTATGCGCTGGAGGAGAACTTTGAAAAACGCCTCCTGGAAAACAACGGCCGCCGGGAAGGGCCTATTTTCCAGACCTTCATGGATTATATTCATGGGCCTGCAAAGCCGGTCAAGGTCTATCAGGAGAGCAAATATTCCAGTCGGCCTCAGTTTAAAAAACTGGTGACCCAGGCAGAAAACCTGATCGAGGGCTACCGGCAGGGCAATCTCCCGTTGTCCAAAGTATTTGATCTGGATGAATTGGCGTTGGCCTTCGCCGCAATGGATGTTTTCGGTTACTACCATTGCCTCTATGAGGATAATATGCGGTTTTATCTCGAACCGGTTTCGGGCCGTGTGCAACCCGTTCTCTATGATAATGAGGTCATTGCGTCCTTGGAATACAACCGGGTGCGAGGATCCGGCAAGGCATTCCTTGACACGCCGGGTCCGGACGGTAACTTTCGTCCGGATGCGACCGTCCGGTGGCCCGACAACCCTTTTTCTGACATCGATTTTTTTGAACGTTATATAGAGAAACTGGAACTTTTGTCCGAAGAGGGGTTCATTACTGGGTTTTACGCCGCGACCCAGGCCGACGCCGACCGGACTTTGAGCATCCTCCACCGCAGTTACCCCAGTTACCGTTTTGACGGTAGAAAAATCATGAATAACAACATCATGAAGATTCGCCGGGTTCTGGATTCCGAGTCGCTGGTCATGGCTTATTTCGAGGGAGCGGGAAAGGAAGCGGGAACCTTCCGTTTGCAAATGGCCAACCAGCACACCCTTCCGGTGGAAATCAAAAAGCTGAAATTGCACGGCAAGGACTTTATTCCCAAAACCCGGATGGTTCTGCAGGCAAAAAAACTGGATGGCAATATGGAATACAAATCCTATGAATTTCGCAAGCCGCCAGGCATGGACCTGTCCGAGATCGATCCTTCAAGGATCGAAATTGTGTCGCACATCCTGGGGGGTAAAAAGTTTGCGGAGGATTCCGTGGTCGCATGGGGCCGGGAGGAAGAACCCTATCATCTGCAGCCCAACGCTGAAGAAGCCGAATTTATTACTATTGACGAAGGCCGCCGGATCCTCTCCATCCAGCCGGGAACCTGGGAACTGGATCGCATCTGGGTCCTGCCCGCGGGGTACCGCGTGCTGGCCTCCCCGGGAACGGAGTTGCGCATTGGGCCGGCCGGTGGACTCATCTCCTATTCGCCCTTGGAGTGGAAGGGGAGCCGGGAAAACCCGATCCGGGTGCGGGGCGGCAAAGACGGTGCTTCTGGGATTGCCGTCATCCGTGCGGACGGGCTCAGCACACTCGAACACGTGCGCTTCGATGGATTGTCGCATCTGCAGCAGGGCGGTTGGTCCCTCAGTGGCGGGGTCACGTTCTTTGAATCCGAAGTCGATCTCCGGCGGGTTAGATTCGAACGCATTCAGTCGGAAGACGCCCTGAACCTCGTGCGATCGCGATTTCGCATGGAAGGGGTGGAATTTGTCGACAGCGCCAGCGATGCTTTGGACTCGGACTTTTCCGAAGGCGATATCCAGCAGGTATCGTTCTCGAATTCCGGCAACGATGGGCTGGACATATCCGGAAGCCGCATCCAGGCCAACCGGATCGTGGTCCGCGGTTCGGGCGACAAGGGGGTCAGCGTTGGGGAAGCCAGCCGGATCGAAATCCAGAATCTGGATTCGGAAGGCGCGCGGATCGGCATTGCGGTCAAGGACCGGTCCCAGTTGATGCTCCACAAGGCGCGGCTGGTGGATTCTGAAATCGGCATTGCGCTGTATCAGAAGAAACCGGAGTACAGCGGCGGAAAAGCGGAGGTCGGTACCCTGTCAGCGGAAGGGGTCGAACAGATGTATCTGGTGGAAGAAGGGTCCAGCCTGCTGGTGGGTGGGAATGCAATCCCGGGCAAGTACCAGAAGGTCAGCACGCTGGTCCTGCCTCCCGCGGAGAGGGTGACACAGTAAATGAAAAAAGAAATGATCCACCGGTTCGAGCGAAAATTTATGGTGGAAGGCGTACCCGCCTGGGAGGTGCGGGGGTGGGTGCAGAGGCATTGGGCCATCTTTTGCCGGCAGTATGACGCGCGGTGGATCAACAATGTCTACTTGGACACGCCCGAACTGTCGCATTACCGGGAAAACATCGAAGGCATTGGGGAGCGCCTGAAAGTCCGCCTGCGCTGGTATGGCGAGCCGGGGCGGGTGCAGAAGGCGGCTTTGGAACTCAAATCCAAAACCGGCTTTGTGATCCACAAGGAAACCCGGCCGCTGGAAAACGTGCCTCCTGTCGGCGACGCCAGTTGGTACGGTCCCGCTTTCGCCCGTTGGCTGCACTCTCAACCGGAAGTTTGGCAGCCCGCTTTGGACGGGGTGCAACCCGTGTTGGTCAACCGTTACCGCCGGGAATATTTTATTTCGGCCGATGGCCAATTCCGATTGACGCTGGATACGGACCTGCACTACTTCCCGGTATCCGGGCAGCCTTCAGCCGGGAAAACCACGGCGTATTCCCAGAGGGGGACGATTGTGGAATTAAAGTACGCCTTGGATCAGGATGACGCCGCGCAGCACATCACGTCCTGTTTCCCTTTTCGCCTGACCCGGAGTTCCAAGTATGTGATGGGAGTCAACCGGTTGTTTGCCTGAGACCGGTGTCAGTAGGTCAGCCGGTAATAGAGGTTTTTCGTCACTTCGTAGAACATCCCCTTCTGTCCTTCGCGCGATTCCCACCAGCCCTCGACCGGATAATTGGAATCGAATGCGCCGTGTGTGATAAAGCTCATGCCGGGTTGTTCCTGTGCGATCACCTGCCGGTACACAAACCGGGCACGCCCGGTATGAAACTGCGAGGTGACGAGGATGAATCTTTCGATCCCCTTCTTCTTGAGCAAGTCGAGGTTGAGCCGTGCTTCGCCGAACGTGTTGCGTTCGGTGTTCGCCGGTGCTTCCTGGGTGAGGATTTTATCTTCCGGCACGCCAAGCTGGATGGCGTAATGTTTCATGAACGTGTCGGTGAAGGTGCCCGGATACACAGGATAGCCGGTGAACA
The DNA here is from genome assembly GCA_020430445.1 of Nitrospina sp. GTDB lineage: Bacteria > Nitrospinota > Nitrospinia > Nitrospinales > Nitrospinaceae > Nitronauta. The sequence continues at coordinate 23,528 of JAGQJZ010000011.1, read as the reverse complement.
CCAGCCACTTGCCAAGTCCCTTCTTGTACAGGCGCACGGCCTCTTCAACACGGTTGCCGGAAAAGGATCCCGTCAGCACGACGATGGCTTCCGCCGGTTGCAGGGCATCTTCGTGCACAATGCTTTGGCCGATCAGGTCGAGCCCGCCCAGCGCGCCGAACAGGGCCAGGACGCCCACCAGGGCCAATGCTGCAACCAGCAGTTTCAGTTTTTTCAATGGACGCGATGTGTTTTTTTCTTCCAAGGTGTTTGGGAACGTCAGGGTTGTTCAAAAGGATGGGAACTTGGTCCACCGCATTTTATCCGCAAGAAACCGTCGCGGTGTTTCATTCGATTCACCCGTTTCATTGAAACGGTATTTAATGTTACCGCGTTTTGTGACCGGTGCGAAACCGAAAAATCTATCGCGCCGGTTTGCAGGTGGGTTTGTCGTGCGCGGGCACAGCAGTCAGCAACGCCAGCAGCGAGTGGAACAACCAGTTGAGTGCCGGGTTGCGCAGGCTGTCGAACGTCAATGAATGAACTACAAAACCGCCGAGGCAGGCGATGAGTAGAAGAGAGGATACATCGGTTTTGAATAGCCCCGGCAGGCGCTTCAAAGCCGGCCACAGAAACATCCCGTAAGCCAGAACGAACAGCAATCCCGTCTCCGCCAGCAGGGTCAGGGGCATGTTCTCCAGCGTGTTGTTGATGCGCAGGTGGCGTTTGAATTGTTCCGCGTTGCCCGATGGGGCATATCCTTCGAGCCTGTCGATGAGCGGGGCGTTGAAGCCGATTCCCAGCAAGGGATCACTTAAAAATACGTCGACACCAAACCTCCAGCTTTCCAGTCGCAATCCGTACGAGGCGTTATCGGTGAAGCCTCGAGTGTATTCCGCGATCAATGCCGGCTTTGCGGCCCATGCCAACGCACTGGTGATGAGCAGTCCGGCCACCGTTTTTTTGATCCATTCGGGGTGCCGCGACACCGCAATCAATGCGGCAACCAGCAGCGCCAGCAGCGTACTTTTTTTTCCGATGAGAACGATCAGCCCGGCAGCCCCCACCAGCAGGAACCCCAGAAAAACCTTTAACGGGGTTCGCCTTTCCCGGCGCAGTAAAAGCAGGGGACCTGCGATCAGGAGCAACAAGGACGATCCGGCGGAAATCGGGTTCGACAGGGTGAGCACGATTTCGTTGTGGTACCGCTCAAAGAACATGAACCGGAACCAGGAAAAGCCGGGGTAGTGATAGTCGGAAAATGTCAAAGCATAGGTTGAAGGAGAAAAGTTCAAATGGACGCCTTCCGTCCGTTCCACGACCCAGCCCAGAAACAGCAGGACCGATAAAACTGCCGACAGCATCCAAAGAAACACGTTTCGGTTCTTTTCTTTACGAAAAAAAACAAGGCCCAGCCAAAAGGCCACAGGCCCGGTGAGGAGAAACAGGCCAATGGCTTTGAGCGTCGTCATGGGAACGGGGCTGTTCAGACTGTTGAGCCAGGCCAGGAGCAGCAGCAGGAAAAAACCGGCGCTTGAAAGAAACCATTGGAGGGAGACCGTGCGCCTGTAGAGCAAGGGAAAGCACGACAGGGCCACCGGCCCCATCGCCGCCAGGCCGGTCGCAAAATGATTGTACGGCGGAGGCCAGCCCTGGGTGGCCAGGACTGACAGCAGCACCATGAACACGGTGGACAGACAGAAGGCGAGAAAGGCCAGCCGGTTCCAGGCCGGCAGCCAGCGCTCAATCGCCGAGTCGTCGGGAACCGCGGGCTGGTTTTGCGTCGATGCGTTCATGAAGGACCGGGGCCGGGGTTGTCCGGGCAAATGTTGCTAATGGGATACGCCCTTGCTTTTTATAACGGCAGAAACCGTGAGAAACAGAATCTTGAAGTCGAACATCAGCGAACGGTTGTTGAGGTAATACGTTTCCAGTTCCACTTTTTTTGGGATGGGCAATTCGTCCCGTCCCTGGACCTGCGCCCAGCCGGTGATTCCGGGTGTCAGACAGTCGACCCCCGCCTTGCGCCGCAGGTCCATCAGGTCGTCCTGGTTGTGCAGGGCCGGGCGCGGTCCGACGAACGCCATGTCTCCCTTGAGTACGCTGTAGAGCTGGGGCAGTTCGTCGAGACTGGTTTTGCGCAGGAATTTTCCAAGCGGCGTGATGTACTGGCCCGAATCGGTCAGAAGGTGCGTGGCGACGTCCGGTGTGTCGGTGCGCATCGTGCGGAACTTGGGCATCTTGAACCGGGTCGAGTCTTTGCCCATCCGTGTCGACCAGTGGATCGCCGGTCCCGGCGAAGTGAGGCGCACCAGCAGTCCAATGGCGAGCATGACAGGCGCCAGCGGCAGGAACAGCAAAAGTCCGAAAAGGATGTTGAGTCCACGGCCCATGGTTCAGCCCTTCGCCTCCGCACGGACCGGGGTGCTCCGCTGCCGCAACCACGCGACGGTTTTTTGAAACGCTTCCTGCTGGCTGAACGGTGGCTGCCAGTTGTACCGTTTCGAAAAATGTTCCGCCTGGAACCGGTATTCGTCGAACAGGCGCGCGATGACAGCGTTGTTGAGCGGAATCCCGGCGCCGCTCAGGCGCTTGATCACCGATCCCGCCTGGCCGCCCAGGCGGAGCAATCCTTCTGGTATCCAGAACGAACGCGGTTTTCCGGACGCGGCGCGGCAAAGGCCGTCGTACAGTTCCGCGCTGGTGAGATCGTGACCGTCGGTGAGAAAAAACGTTTCGAGCGAAGGCTGCGGCTCGGGTGTTTCCGTAAGCGATGTGAACAGGGCGCTGACCAGGTTGCCGGAGAAGATCAGGCTGCGTTTGCCTTTGGCTGCCGCCAGCGGCAGGGGCAGGTCGCGTGTTGCCGCGTCGAGCAGGGGGAGCATGTTGCCCTTGTTGCCGGGGCCGTACACCATGGGGATCCGGAAAACGATGCAACGGCTGTCCTGGCCGGGAACGAATATTTCCTGCAGCCCCTGTTCTGCTTCCCACTTGCTCAGGCCGTACGGGTCGGTTGGCTCCGGTTTCTGCTCGGGAAAATAATGGCCCGGTTTCTCTCCCATCACCTTCACCGTGCTCAGAAAAATAAAACGCCGCGTTCCCGCCTTCAAGGCCGCCCGCGCCGCACGGAGGGCCAGATCACGGTTGTGCCGGCGGTACTGCTCCAGGGGATTTTGTTCGCGGTCGCGCATGATGTGCGCCCGCCCGGCGAGATGCACCACCGCCTCGCATCCGGCAAAAGCCTGTACCAGCGCCGATTCCTCCCAATCCGCGCCCAGCACCCGGTAATCGACTCCCGCCTGCGGCGTGTCCGCCGGCCGGCGGACGATGGCCCGCACCGGCACGCCCTTTTCCCGCAGATGATCGCACAGATTGCGGCCGATGAATCCGCTGGCTCCGGTGACGGCGACGGGGTTCATTGAAACAGGCTCCGGTAAACGTTCAAAGTCTGCTGGACCACATGGTCGGTTGAAAATTCGTTGACGACGCGCTCCCGGCCGCGTTGGCCGAGGCGCTGGCGCAGTTCCGGATCGCGGATCAACATTTCCAGTTTGTCCGCCAGGACCGGCGCGTTTTTGGGCGGCACCAGCAGGCCGTTGTCATCCTCCCGCACAATTTCCCGGCACCCGGGAACGTCGGTGGTGACGATGGGCAGCCCGCACGAGGCGGCCTCGATCAGCACCTTCGGCAGTCCTTCCCGGTAGGAGGGCAGGCAGACGATGTCCAGTTTATGAAACACCTCGACCATGTCGCTGCGGTGCCCCCACCATTCGACGAGTCCTGCGTCGACCCACTGCGTTATTGTGCCCTTGGAAAATGAGGATGGGTTTTGCGTTTCGATATCGCCGATGAGGACGAACTGCGCCGCAATGTTCTTCTGTTTGAGGAGGCGCACCGCTTCGATGAATTCGCCGACGCCCTTGTCGACCAGCATGCGCGAGGGCAGGCCCACCCGCAGCGTGCCCTGTGTTGTGCCGACCGGGATGAATTCGTGGGGATCGACGCCGGAACCCTTGATCAAAACCAGCCGGTTTTGCGTGAGCACGCGGTTGTCGATGAATCCCTGCCGGTCGTCTTCGTTCTGCACGATCACCCGCAGGCGGCGATGCCCGAACGCCGTCCGGTAAAGAAACCGCACCCAGGGGCGGATCAACCGCGCCCGCGTGTCGGAAGATGAAAAAACGTAACCCATTCCCGAAACCGCGTCGACCACGCGCGGCACGCCCGTCAGCCGCGCGGCGATGCTGCCGTACAGCACCGGCTTGATGGTAACGTGGTGCACGAGTTCCGGTTTCAGTTTGCTGTACAGGTTGACCAGGCTGCGGAACGTGTTCAGTTCTCCCAGCGGATGCAGCCCCCAGCGCTGCAGGGGGTAGGGATGATGCGTGAAGCCGTGCTCCCGGATTGTCGCGACACCCGGCCCCGGCGGCGTGGCGATTTCCACATTGTACCCGGCGCTTCGCGCGCCGAGCGCGATGGGCAGGCGGTGCGACAAGAAGAAGTCGGGGCAATTGACGGTGATGAGCAGTGAGTTCCGGGGCACGGCGACCTTTGGCGGATAGCGACGGATGACGGGTCCGGGCCCGGAGGTGGGGCGGGTCGGGTATGTACCGCCGGACCGGGAGTTATCTTATCACCGTTTCGGGAGCATCTCTATTAATTCAGTCCGGCGATTTCAAAGTCATGCGGTGGTGCAGAAATCGTACAGGCGTTGCGTGATCGCGCGCGCGTCGATGTGCGGCCGCGCGGCTTCGCGGATGGCGGCCCCGGGTGTTTGCCGGTGGGTTTGCGCGAATTCCAGCATCTTTGCAAAGTCGAACTGTTCCTGATACAGGACGTAAGGGAAATCCTGTGGAATTGCCGGGTCGTGGTATCCCAGAACGACAGGGAGACCGGCGGCGAGGTATTCGCGCACCTTGAGCGGCGTGGCCTGGGTCAGTCCTTTTCTGGAGATCGTCAGGCTGCCCACGCCGAGGTCCATGTTCCGGTAAAGGTTCCACACCTGTTCGCTGTCCAGCGTGCCGTGCAGGGTGATCTGGCAGAAGTTCTTGCAGCGCGATTCCAGCTCCGGCGAAAGCCGGCCCACAAGATGGAGATCAAACGGAGGAAGGGAGCCGGCGGTGGAAATCTGGTCGAGAATCCGGTCGAGTCCCTGCCAGGGGGTGAAGTAGGTCGACACCATGATGATCTGCAGGGGAGTATCGGCCCGGTCATCTGCTGTTTCACGGGGCGCGCTTTGGTTGTCCAGGTCAATGCTGTTGGGAAAAAAACCGGTGGGCCCGGAGAAACCGGACCGGTGGACTTCGTAATCGACGATTTCCGGAGTCACCGCGGTGAGAGCGTGAAAGCTTCGAATCCAGGAACCGCCGAGGGTTATCTCAAAAACCAGACGGATGTCGCCGGTGACCTTCAGTTCCTCTTTTTCCTTGGTGTGGTGTTCGAGGATCATCCTTTCCCGGTTTTTTAAACAGAGAAACAGCACCGGGTCGATGAGCGGATGCCGCAGGAGAGCGCGGTCGTACCGCCGCATCAGTTTTTTCAGCGCGCGGCACTGCCGCCAGCGCACGATAGGCAGGGTGTTGCCGCCGACGGGGAGGATGTTCAAATGCGTGTAGCGGTCGTCGCCGGGATGGGTCTTCCCCGGCAGCCAGTAGAAATCGAAGGGAAGCCCCAGTTCTTTTGCGATGCGCGCCTGCTGGTCGATTTTCGACAGGATGCTGTGCGACCGGCCGTTGTGATTGGTGGTGGTGAGATTGAGGTAGGCCAGTCGCATGATGGATACGGACTATCCTTCGAAAGCCTGAGGGGTGGATTGCGGGAGCCGCCGGTTTGCCGGCCGGTTCAGGGGAGCGTGTTGTCGAGCACCGCCGCCTCCGGGTAGTTGATTAGAACGGCCAGGTGTTTGCCGTAGAAAACGAACATGCGGCCCGCGGCGACGGCGGAAGCGCCGGACTGCACCGCTTCGGCGAAATCCTCGTGTTTCCCGGCTCCGCCACAGGCGACCACCGGAATCGACACCTTGTCGCAGACCTGGTGGATCAGCGAGAGGTCGTACCCGCTCCCGGTCCCGTCACGGTCGACCGAGTTCAATAAAATTTCTCCCGCGCCTTTTTCTTGCATCATTATAGCAAACTCGACCGGATCCCATTGCGTGGTCTTGAGTTTGTCGCCCTCGAACCGGGCCACGCGGTATTTGCCCAGCAGGGTTTTCTTGACGTCGATGGAGGCGACGATGCTCTGGTTGCCGAACACCTTCGCGGCCTCGGTGATCAGGTCCGGGTTGTCGAACAACTGGGTGTTGATCGAAACCTTTTCCACGCCGCCGCGGAAGATGTTCTCGATATCCTGCAGGTTGCGGATGCCGCCGCCGAAACAGAACGGCATGAACGATTCCGAGGCGAACTCGCGGATGAATTCGAGATTGGGTCCGCGTTTCTCGCGCGAGGCGGTGATGTCGAGCACGGCGATCTCGTCGACCTCCTTGTCGTTGAAGATTTTCACCGCGTTGATCGGGTCGCCGACGTAACGGGAGTCGGCGAAGCGCGTGGTCTTCACCAGGCCCGCGCCTTTGAGCAGAAGAACGGGGATGACCCGGGTGCGCCTCATGCCGGTTCCAGCTCCGCGAAGCGTTTGAAAAACTCGATGCCGAATTTGTGGCTTTTCTCCGGGTGAAACTGGACCCCGATGAGGTTGCCGCGCATGAAGGCGGAGACGAACGAATGCCCGTGCACCGTACGGGTGAGGATGTCTTCCGCCTGGCCGCAGCGCACGTAATAGGAATGGATGAAATAGAAACGCTGTTCGCGCGTTCGGGGAAAATCGAAGAAAGGGGAGGCCTTGGCCGGTTCCGCCAGGTTCCATCGCATGTGCGGGACCTTGAGGTGTTTTTCCAGCTTGTCAAACTGGAAACGGACGGCCTCCGCGTCGACCCAGCCCAGCCCGGGCAGCTTGCCCTCTTCACTTTTACGGGTCATCAACTGCATGCCGAGGCAGACGCCGAGAATCCATTTGCCGGAGGCCTGCGCCGCGTTGAGCGGTTCGATGAAATTCCGCTCCGTCAGGTTTTCGATGGCCTTGTCGAACAGGCCGACGCCGGGAAGAACGATTTTTTCCGCCGGACCCAGTTGATCCCCCCGGGTGGCCACGGTGGGCTCTTCCCCGACTTTCTTGAGCATGTTGACAATGGAACCCACATTGCCCATGCCGTAATCCAGCACCACAATCATAAACGGTCTCTTGATACGCTCCGGGGTTTCATTTCAGTGAGGCGGATTTTTTCTGAAGGCCTCAGAGGTTGGCGGTCGAATTCCGGACCGTACTGTATAGCAACTCACGGGCACTGTCCAGATTAATGGCAGTGGGGCACTTCGGGCAAACGGCGCACGGTGCTTGATCGAAGCGGTTCCGGCGGGTCAGGAGGAGGCGGACCTGGAGAGCAGGGATTTCCAGCGCGACAACAGCCGGAAGAAATACCAGGAATCGCCGAACATATAGGAGCCCATCGACAGGATCATGAAAAACGCCACCAGCACTTTCATCAGAACCACACCGAAAGACGGGATGAGGTCGAGCTCTGGCAACAGCAGGGCGATGGCGGCGCAGGCGGTGTAGGCCGCGGCGATTTTTCCGTACTCCCAGCGGAACGGTTCCAGCGGATGGCCCATTGCGCCCACGACTGCCGTCATCACTCCCTGGGACACGAGGGTGGCCCAGGCCGCGCCCAACATGCCGAAAGACGGAATCAGCAGGATGTTGAGCCCTACATTGACCGCCGCGCCGGTCAGGGTGGCGATGGACACCCATTTCGTCATTTCCTTTTTGTACATCAGGATATTGACCAGCACATAGTAGATGTTGCCCAGAACGAAACCGAAAGCGATGCAGGGCACTACGGTGAACGCGGGAAAGTAGGCTTCGGTGGTGAACAGGCGCAGCACCTCCTCGGAGAAAAAAGAGACGCCCACCCCGAGCAGGCAGTAGCCGGACATGAGGAGGGTTCCGTTTCGTTTCAGCTGTTGGAGAATGTCCGGCGTGTTTTCCGTCAGCGCTTCCATGGCGACCGGAACGTAGGCGCGGTTGATGTTGTCGCCGATGATGGCGATGGTGGCGCCGAGCAGGTAGGCGATGTGGTAGATGCCCGCCGTGGCGGCGTCCACCATCGAGTTCAGGAAAAATTTGTCGGTGACCATGAGGATCTGCGCCGACAGGGAATGCGGCACCAGGGGCAGGCTGTAATGCGCCGCCATTTTGAAATAGCGCATCCTGAAAACGAATTTAAAATCCTTTTTGAAGTACACCAGCGCCACCACCGAGAAAAGCATCGAGGTGACCAGTAGGGCGAACAGCGGGCCTTCGGCGTGCCATTCAAACAGCACCACGAGTGCCACCACCATCAGCAGGTTGACCAGGAACTGTCCGGTCGAGAAAACGACATAAAGCCCGGCCTGCCCCTTCACCTGCAGGGTGGACAGGAACACCTGGAAAAACGGCTGGAAGACCAGCGCTCCGATACCCAATGCGAAGTAAGGCCAGAAGGGGATCTCGCCCATGACGGGTTTTAAAAGGTGGTCTCCTGCAGCGAGAAGGAGCGCGCCGCTGAGGAAGGAAAGCCCCCAGATGGCGGTGACCACCGTTCCCCAGAATTCCTTCAACGTTTCCGGCTGGTCCCGGAAGTCAAAGTAGAACCGGCCGACCGCGGCGGGCATCGACCAGGTGAACAGGATGGCGAGGAATCCATTCAGGGTGGTGACGACGGCGAGGATTCCGTAATCGCCGGGCGTGAGGTAGTGCGTGTACAGCGGGAGGAGAAGGAACGATATGCCGCGTTGCAGGATATTGGACGCGGTGTAGAAAAAGGATCCCCGGCCGAGTTTGTGTGACAGGCTCATGATCGGCCTTTGCCGGTTAGAAAGTGGAGAAGAGGGCCGCCTTGCGCGGCGGGCCGTTGCGGCGGTGCCGCCGTGGAATAAAAGCGCGCCGGATCGTCACGGCTGCACCAGTCGGGTCAGTTGCTCGACCGTCAGCCAGTCGTCGTTTTTATCGCTCCGGTAACAGAAACCCTCCTCCAGCGCTTTGCCGTGTTTCCATGGGTCCTCTCCCGGCCAGTCGATATAGGGTTTGATGACGAAATAATCCCCCAGATCCACGGTGGAGCGGGCGTCGTCCTGGCTGATGAGGGTTTCGTGTATCTTTTCGCCCGGACGGATGCCGACCACTTTCTGCCGGCACTCCGGGCCGATGGCCCGGGCCAGGTCGACCACCCGCATGCTGGGAATTTTGGGAACGAATATTTCGCCTCCGTGCATCGCTTCGATGGCGTTGAGCACAAAGTGCACGCCCTGGTCGAGGGTGAGCCAGAAGCGGGTCATGCGCGGGTCGGTGATGGGCAATTCGCCGGTGCTTTTCAGTTTCTGGAAAAGGGGCACCACGCTGCCCCGGCTGCCGACCACGTTGCCGTAACGGACGACACTGAAAATCGTCCGCCCACCCGCGTAGCCATTGCCGGCGATCATGATCCGGTCCGAACACAGTTTGGTGGCGCCATACAGGTTGGCCGGGCTCACGGCCTTGTCGGTACTGAGGGCGACGACCCGTTGAACTCCTTCCTCGATCGCCGCGTCGATGACGTTTTGCCCGCCGAGGATGTTGGTCTGGATGGCTTCGGAAGGATTGTATTCCGCGGCCAGCACCATTTTCAGCGCGGCGGCGTGGACGACGATGTCCACGTTGCGAAAGGTCCGTTTGAGGCGGTCCAATTCCCGCACGTCGCCCAGGCAATAACGGATGTTGTCCTCGTTGTGGACCTGCTCCATGTCGTACTGCTTCATTTCATCGCGGCTGAAAATGATCAGCCGTTTCGGCGGATGGTGTTTCTGTAGATGATCGACGAAGGCGCGGCCGAAGGAACCGGTGCCTCCGGTGATGAGCACGGTTTTATTGGACCAATCCATATCAGAAACCCTTCAAATTGGTTGGCCGTCTGGAGGTGCAAATCATTTTGTCGGACCAATGCACGCGTCAGGGCCTTTTAACAAGCCGGGGGACACCGAAAGGGCCACACAACAGCTTGTTTTTCAATAGATTGAATTATAGCTATTTATCGGCGAATAGGGAACAGAGGTTTAGCGGAAGGGGCCCGCCCATGAGACCGGCCGATTCGGCCATCGAGCGCGCCGGGTTCAGGGAAGCGCGGATGGGATCAGGCCGAAGGGGTTTTGACCTTGTAGTAATCGAGGTACCATTCGATGAACTGCTTGATTCCGTAGGCGACGTCGAAGCGCGGCTGGTAGCCGAAGTCCTCCACCAGTCCGGAAACGTCGGCGTGCGTTTTCTGGATATCCCCCGGCTGCATGGGCAGGAAATTGATATCCGCTTCGCGCTGGAGGTTCTTTTCGATTTCGCGGATGAACTCCATCAAGGGCACCGGCTTTCCGCAACCGATGTTGTACACCCGGTAGGGCGCACTGGAGGAAGCGGGATCGGGATTGCCGGAATCCCAGTCGGGATTGGCCTCGGCGGGCTTGTTCAGGATGCAGACGATGCCTTCGACGATGTCGTCGATATAGGTGAAGTCGCGGATCATCTCGCCCTTGTTGTAGACGTCGATCGGTTTGTTTTCCAGAATATTCTTGGTGAAGCGGAACAGGGCCATGTCCGGCCGTCCCCACGGACCGTAGACGGTGAAAAACCGGAGCCCCGTCGTTGGAATCCTGAACAGGTGCGAATAACTGTGGGCCATCAGTTCGTTGGCCTTCTTGGTCGCGCCGTAGAGGGCCAATGGATGGTTGGTGGGGTTGGCGCCGGAAAAAGGGAAATGGCTGTTCAACCCGTAAACGGAACTCGAGGAGGCGTAGACCAGATGCTCCGTACCGTAATGGCGGCAGCCTTCCAGGATATTCAGAAAGCCGGTGAGGTTACTGTCGATGTAATCGTAGGGGTGTTCCAGGGAATGGCGGACCCCGGCCTGCGCTCCGAGATGCACCACCCGGTCGAATTTCGAATCGCGGAACAGGGCGTCGAGCGCTTGCCGGTTTTCCAGGCCTTCCTGGACGAACGAAAATTCCGGATTTTTCTGGAGCCGGGAGAGCCGGTCCTGTTTCAACTGAACATCGTAATAGGCATTTAAATTGTCCAGCCCGGTGATCTGATGATCGTCTTTCAACAACCGCAAAGAAGTGTGATATCCGATAAACCCGGCGGCACCGGTGACTAGAATTTTCATGACAGATGACTGGAAATGAAGGAAAAAATTGGAAAAAACCCGGAAAAACGCAGGTGGGACGGTTCAAGACCATTGAAACTGCTGGAATTATATCAAATTTAAGGCATAATAAGGAGCGAAAAAACGGCCTGCCGGGAAATGTTGTCTCCGGAGGCCGTGGCCGGGGGGTGTTTCCCGGTAAATTGAAAAGCTCTGAAAAATCCTTTATCCAAAAATTAAATTACAACTGATCCTTTTCCCGTAATTTTGCAGCCGGTCCAACCGGTGCCGCCAGGTCGAATTCAATGCGCTCCAACCCGTTCAATGTATTTTTCCAGATGCCCCACCGGACTCTGCTGCTGCTGTTTGACCTGGTCAGCACCGGCCTGACTCTTTTCCTCGCTTTCTGGCTCAGGTTCGATGGCTCCATCCCGAAATGGGAGATGGATTCCCTGCTCCTGATCCTGCCGTTCCTCATCGCTTCGCGTGCGGTTTGCTTCCTTTACCTCAGTTTTTATAACCGGTTCTGGGAATATTCCAGTCTGGAAGACCTGTTCCAGATATTGAAGGGCGTTGTGCTGAGTTCCATACTCGCCGTTGCTGCCCTGTTTTTCTACAATCACGCGTTTCTCATCCCGCGTTCCATTCTGCTCATCGAGGGCTTGCTGGCGACGGCATTTTTGGGCGGAGCCCGGTTGGTCTGGCGGCTCTGGGTGGAACTCAAGTTGAAAAAGCAGCAGGAACTGGGGCCGGGCGAAGGCTGCAACACTCTGGTGATCGGAGCGGGGGACACGGGGGCCTACCTGCTCAAGCACCTGAAAAAGTTTTCTTCCCATTACAACGTGCGCGGTTTTATCGATAACGACCGCACCAAATGGAACAGCCGCCTGATGGGCCTCAAGGTTCTTGGGGGAATGGACCGGCTGCCGGAATTGATCCATGAATATGAGGTTAAGGAGGTTCTGGTGGCGATCAACAAGATCGACTCGGAAGACCTCAGCCGGATCGTTGAAAAGTGTCAACTGCTGGGCGTCAAATGCAAACTCGCATCTTCGGTCAAGGACACGTCCAGCAAGGATGTGCACATCACGCAGATCCGGAACATTGAAATCAGCGACCTGCTCGGGCGCGACGCGGTGTACCTGGACCTGCAGTCCATTCACAACATGTTCCACGGAAAAACCGTTCTGGTGACCGGCGCGGGCGGGTCGATCGGTTCCGAACTGTGTTCGCAGATACTCGAGTACACCCCGGCGAAACTGGTGATGGTCGACAAGGGCGAGAACTACCTCTACGATCTCAACCTCAAGGTCGGCCTGGAGTCGATGGGCACCGAGACGCAATGCGTGTTCTGTTCGGTGACCAACAGGAAGAAAATGGAAGCGGTATTCCGGGAATACCGGCCGGACATGGTGTTTCACGCCGCGGCGCACAAGCACGTTCCCCTGATGGAAAACAACGTCGACGAGGCGATCCACAACAATATATTCGGCACCGCCACGTGCGCGGATCTGTCTGAACAATACGGCGCCGAACGGTTCGTGCTGGTGTCGACGGACAAGGTGGTCAACCCGACGAGTATCATGGGCATGACCAAAAACATCTGTGAAAAAATCCTGCAGTACAAGTCGCGGGAAGCCAAGACGAAGTTCATCACGGTGCGGTTCGGCAATGTGCTGGGGAGCAACGGCAGCGTGGTGCGCCTGTTCAAGAGCCAGATCGAAAACGGCGGACCGGTCACGGTGACGCATCCGGACATGGAGCGCTTCTTCATGCTGATTCCCGAAGCGGTGCAGTTGATCCTGCAGGCGGCATCCCTGGGGGAAGGCGGGGAGGTCTTCCTGCTGGACATGGGCAAGCCGGTGAAGATTGTCGATCTGGCGAAGAAGATGATCCGGCTCTCCGGCTATGTGCCGGGGCGCGATATGGAAATCCAGTTCGTGGGACTGCGGCCGGGAGAAAAACTCTATGAGGAACTGGTGGCCGATGGCGAGAAAGAACGGCCAACAAAACACAAGAAGATCAAGCGGGTGATTCCGCCCTGCCAGGTGGACGGCGAGTTCATGAAACGTGTGGCAGGCCTGTATCAGGATGTGGGGCACGTCACGCTGGAAACCCTGGAAGCCAACCTGAAGAGCCTGGTCAACAGCAGCGGCTCGCGTGTTATGGAAAGCCAGCCGTTCATCATCGAGGATGACACCGGCTCCGCCGAAGAATCCTTCCAGTAATTCCCGCCCCTTGTCGTGGGCCTGTTGTTATTTTCCTGAAACTTATTTGTTTGGTGGCGTGTCCACCCGATTGCCCGAATCGTCCATGTAGCCGTGGAGAGTGGCCGGGTTACCGTAGACCAGCCCGTTGTCCGGCACGTCTTTGGTGACCACCGCGCCCGCGCCGATGAAGGCGTTCCGGCCGATGGTGATGCCGCACAGAAGCGTTGCGTTGGCGCCGATGGTGGCGCCTTTTTTCACCAGAGTGGACTTGAATTCGTGCTTGCGCGAAATGGCGCTGCGGGGATTGATCACGTTGGTGAACACGCAGGAGGGGCCGCAGAACACCTCGTCCTCCAGCGTCACGCCCTCATAGATCGAAACGTTGTTCTGAATCTTCACCCCGCGGCCGATGGCGACGTTGGGGCCGATGACCACGTTCTGGCCGACGGAACAGTTTTCGCCGATCTTCGAGTTTTTCAGCACATGCGAGAAATGCCAGATTTTGGTGCCCGCGCCGATCTCGCATCCGGGATCGACGACACTGCTCTCATGTAAAAAAAAATCGCGGTCTTCGGCAGTTGTTTTCCCCGCATCCAGGTTGTTCTGGCAGCGCTGCAAAACGGTGAGCACCCGAACCGCCTCGTCGCCCGTGGTGTGAAACGGCGCGCCACCGAGTGCGTCGAGAAACGCCTGGCATTCCGCTGCCAGCGGTTCCACCCAGGAGTCGCTCAGGTCCACCGGCGCGCCTTCCTTTTTCTCGGGGATCGGGATGCCCTCGCGCCACAGGATGTTGTGCGGGTAGACCATCACCTTTTGCTCGATCGGGGCGGTGTCGTCGAAGGTCACCATTTTGCGGTCGCCGACGATCACGAGTTTCTGTTCCTTGAACGGGTGCAGCCAGGAAACGAAGATGTGGGCGGAGACGCCTCCGGGAAATTTCATGTGCGTGGTCGTCGTGTCGGCGATGTTGGGGTGCAGGATGTTGCTCCCCACGGCCCACACCTGCTCCGGC
>JAGQJZ010000011.1:0-9028 GCA_020430445.1 Nitrospina sp. | reverse complement strand
CGGCGGAATTTGCCCAGCGACAGGCGGTTGGAATAAATGTATTGCAGGCGGCCCAACTCGCCGCCGGCCAGCATCTGCCGGATTTTGATGATGGCGGCGTGGTAATTGAGGATGTGGCCGACGAACAGGACCTTGCCTTTTTCCTTCGCCAGCCGGGTCAGTTCCCTGCCCTCGTCGGCGGTCAAGGCCAGCGGTTTTTCGACGAAGACATGCTTGCCCGCCATGAGGGCGTCGCGTGTCATGGAGTAGTGGTGGACCGCCGGGGTGGCGATCGCCACTGCGTCGATGTCCTGATGAGCCAAAGCGTCGGTGAACGAGGTCGTCACCTGGATGCCGGGGTATTTTTTGCTTTTGCGTTCGCAGACTTCTTCCGAAGGGTCGCAGATCAAACGCAGGACTCCCAGTTCGTTGAACACACGGGCCAGGTTTTTGCCCCAGTAGCCTGCTCCGATCAAAGCCAGATTGATGGATGACGTCATGGTTTGGAATTTTTGAAGAGTGAAGGGTTTGGAAATGAGATGGACGGGTCTTGCACCGGGCCTATTATAACCAAATCTCCCGGGGCGTGTTACCGGATTTTGAAGAGACCGAGGCGTTGTCCGGAAAGACCGTTGATATAAGACACCCGGCTTGCGCAGCATGCGCAAGGGATGTTTCATCAGCATTGAGAGGGCCGTCCGGTTCTGAGAATCCTTTTGAGCCAGGGGCTTGACTTTAAAGCAGCAGGCAGGATGAGGCCGGCCGCCGCCGGATGTCCCGATCCGTGGTTGAAAGGGAGAGCGTGCATTCATTAATATAGGAACCTCATGGGCCGCCGGGATCATGTTCTTCCGGCTGTTGTTTCCTCTCACCAATGAAGGGTTTTATGCCTACGGAAGTCGTTACCATAATTCGATGGATTCACGTCATGAGCGCCACCGCCTGGTTTGGCGAGGTGCTGGTCCTCAATGTCATTCTCATCCCCGCGATGTCGCAGATGGCGGGAACCGCGCGCCGGGAGTACATGAATGCCGTATTCCCGCGCGTGTTCCGGCTGGCCTCCATCCTGTCCGGCACCGCCGTCATCGCGGGATTGTCCCTGCTGCTGATCATGACCGAAGGCGATTTGACGATTCTGCCGGAGAGCCGGTGGGGGATTTTCATCATGACCGGGGGAGGCTTGGCCCTGTTGATCGCCTCTTTTCATTTTTTCATGGAGCAGAAACTGGCCGCCAAAATCGGGGTCGGGGACTGCGAGGTCTCCCCGGACGACGAGGAGGACGACCCTCACGGCAAACTGAATATCGTGCCGCGGGTCGCGCTGCTGATCCTCACCGGAATATTTCTCTCCATGATGTACGCCGTCCGGGGACTATAATCAAACACTGGCATGGCGTGAAAGGGAGCGCAGGGATACGGACAGACTAAAAACCTCAGCCGCAAGGGGGAACGATGAACCACGGAAACCTCACCAGGAACATGGCAAAGGGGATCAAGGAACTCAGAAAACGGATTGATGAATCCAATATTCCATCCTCAAAGCTGGATGAGTCGATCAACATCGCGACGTGGAATATCCGGGAATTCGGCAAGAAGAAAAGGAAAAAACTGGCGCTTCATTTGATCGCGGAAGTTCTGGGCCAGTTCGATCTCATCTCGGTGGTCGAAGTGCGCGACAACCTGTCCGACCTGCAGGAAGTGCTGAACATTCTGGGGCCGTACTGGCGCGTGATCTACTCCGACTACAATACCGACCGGGCCGGAAACCGGGAGCGGATCGCCTACGTTTACGATAAACGCGCTGTCACCTTCACCGGGCTCGCGGCGGAAGCCGACACCCCCCGCAAAAAAATCACCGTCGAATACAACGGCAAAAAAGTGAAGGAATATGTTTCGCTGATTTCGTGGTGGCGCTCGCCTTTCATGGCTTCGTTCAGGGCGGGGAGTTTCGATTTCATTCTGCTGTCCGCCCATATCCGCTGGGATTCTTCCGGCGGCGAGGAAAGCCGGGTGCGCGGACTCCAACTGCTGGCCGACTGGGTCGACAAGCGGCGCAAAGAGAAACACGTGTCCTGTAAGGATTTTATTGTTTTGGGAGATTTCAATATTCCCGAAGAGGACGACGAACTTTATCAGGCCATCACCAGCAGGGGGTTGCGGGTGCCCGGGGCGATGCGGGGAAACCACGGCAGCAACCTCGCACGCGAAAAGATATACGACCAGATCCTGCATTATCCGTCGGAGACCGGCACCTTCACCGATTTCGGCGGGGTGCTGGACTTCTACAAGGGAAACCACAGCAAGCTGTTCCCTGAGACGCCCATGACCAAAACGGAGTTCACCTATCAAATGTCCGACCACTTACCGCTCTGGGTTCAACTGAAAACCAACGACGAGGACGAAAAACTGGAACAGATTCTGAACGGCTGAGCCACCTGCGCGTTACCGGCACAACACCCGGCAGGGTTCGGTCGTAACGCCGCTGGCAAAAATCTTATGCCAGGAGATCGGTCCCACGGCGAGTGGCCACGCGGGAGCCGCTCCTCTCACGCAAAAGGATCAATCGGCGGGGGATTCTTTCAGGCAATTCAGAAGTGCGTCGTGCCAGTTGGGAAGGCGGACGCCGAAGGCGTTCTCAAGCTTGCTGTTGTCGAGCACGGAATTGACGGGGCGTTTCGCCGGAGTGGGGTACTCGGCGGTGGTGATGGGAGTGACTTTCGGTGGATTGTCCAACTGCATGGCCTCGACAATGGCGCGAGTGAAGCCGCACCAGGTGGTCTCGCCGCCGCAGGTCAGGTGATACACGCCGGCGGTTTCCTGCGCTTTTTCAAGCGGGCCGTTCAGTTCCTGGCCGAGGATCGACTTCAATGCGTTCACGGTGCCTTCGGCAATCGACCGGCACCAGGTGGGTGCGCCGTGCTGGTCGTCGACAACGCGAATCTCCGGCCTCTCCTTCGCCAGCCGCATCATGGTGAGCAGGAAGTTTTTGCCGCGAATCCCATACACCCAGCTCGTCCGGAAAACGAGGTGCGGCCCGCCTTCGGTGACCACCGCGAGGTCGCCTTCCAGCTTGGTTCGGCCGTACGCGCCGAGCGGACCGGTGGGATCTTCTTCCCGGTAGGGTTCGGTCTTGTTTCCTGAATACACGTAGTCCGTCGAGTAGTGCACCAGCATGCCACCGAGAGCGCTGGCTTCCCTGGCCAGAAGCGCCGGCACTTCCGCGTTGATGGTGCGCGCCAGTTCGATTTCCTCTTCGGCCTTGTCGACGGCGGTGTAGGCGGCGGCGTTCAGAATGATTTTCGGACGCAGTGTGCGGATGGTGTCACGCACGGCGCCGGTTTCCCGCAAATCCAGGTTGTGCAGATCGAAGGCGTGGACCTCGGCCACGGGGGCGAGCAGGCGTTCGAGTTCAAATCCTACTTGCCCCTGACTGCCGAGGAGCATGATGGTTTCGCCGGGCATGGTGAATCAGACCTCCGCGCGGATGGTGTCGGGTGTGATGGGATCGAAAATTTCGTGCGACCAGAACAGCGTCAGCAGTTCGCCCTGGCCGATGTTGGTCAGGTTGTGCGCGTGCAGGGTGGGGATGTCCAGTACCTGCGGCTGGTCGCCGTCGACGATGAATTCCAGCACCTCGTCGCTGAACATGCGGCGCAGGCGGATGCTGGCTTTTCCCTGCAGCACGATGAACCGTTCGAACTTGCGCGAGTGAAAATGGTTGCCGCGCGTGATGCCGGGTTTGGTGGTGGAAACGTACACCTGCCCGCCGTTGAGTTCCTTGACCAGTTCGAACAGGTCGCCGCGTTCGTCGCTGTGACGTTTCAGGTCCAGCGGAAAATGTTTCGGGTACAGATAGGACCGGTAGGTGTTGAACAGCGCCAGGGTCAGCGGATCGCGCAGGTCCGGGATGATGTTCTGTTCGTATTCGCCGGCCAGCCGGCCCAGCAGGTGCAGCAGTTCGGAAACTTTAACGGACGTGCCGGCAATTTCCAGATCGCCTGTCACTCGTTCCCGTCCGGCGCGCAACAGTTCCGCCGCCACGGCCTGGGCGTGGACCAGATGCAGGGTGTTGTCCTGTTCGATCACCGGTGAATCGTTGTGCGCCAGCTGGTGGCAGAACGTGTGAACGACGGAATTGTAAAAAGGCCGTCCGTGCTCCCCGAAAACATGCGGCAGGATGACGTTGGCGAATCCCGCGCCACTGTGTTGCGACCATGCGCTGAATTGTTCCGAGCAATAGCGCTTGGCCCGTCCATAGGCGGCGTGATGCGCCTGTGAAATGGCCGATGAAAAAACCAGGTGCGGCCGCGCGCCGGTGCGGTTCAATGCGGCGATGAGCCGGTCCGCCAGTTCCCGGTTGACCTGCTCGACTTCGTTCTCCGGCCCACGGTTGACGCCCGCCAGGTGGATCAGCACATCGAGTCCGGAGACAAAACGGTCGAGGGCCCCGGAGTCGGAAAACGTTTCGCGTCCGGCGAGGCAGACCTCTTCTTCTTTATGTGCTGCCAGGTGGCATCTCAGGTGCCAGCCGATCTGGCCGCTGGCGCCGGTGATTCCGATTTTCATTGGGCGGACCCGGGGGAAGGGTTGGTGATGGTCATCGTATCGAACCGGTTTCCCGCAAACTTGAGGACGTCTCTAAAAGTCGCCGCCGGTTGCCGGCAGGACGGGCGTTTCGTGCTCGCCGGTTGCGGCAATAAAAAGATCAAGTCATCAGGGCGATCCTGCAACTTGTATATTGTACTGGAAACACGGCGCATTCAAAACCGGTAAGCTGTTTTTATTCGGCCCGGTTGAATCCGGAGGGCGGGGTTCGGGCGTTTTGCAGCCGCTTTCTCTGCCGGATGCGGTAAAGCGATTCGAACACACGTTCGGGTTGTTTGCCGACCCGGTAGTATTGCAGGTAGCGCCCCATGGCTTTCGCATAGTCGCCGTCCAGTTCAAATAAAAGGCCCTCGATGAACAGGGCTTCCGGAATATAACGGGTCTTGCTCCGGGCATTTTTCAAGGCCTGTTCCACGCGCTCCTTGAATTCAGGATCGCGGGTCGCCTCATATTTCCGGGTGAAAATAAACGCCTGGTGGAGGTAAGGGAAATCACACGCGGGGCACAGGCCCGCGGCTTCCTTTGACAGCCGCATCTGTTCCTCTGTCGAGTAGTTGCCGGATTTGATGGCGACCATTTTCTCCGTGTAGCTGAAGGTGATCCACAGAACCACAGCCCCCGCCAGCAGAACCGGCACCGGAAGGCGTTTCCATATCCGGACAGGCAGGGGGCTGCTCTCCGGTTGTGCGGATAAAGGCGCGACCACCGCCGCGATCCCGTACCAGATGGCCACCGTGAAAATGAAATACGGGGCGGGCCACATGGTTTCGATCAGGTTGTGCGCGAGAAAACCCGCCATGCCCGCGATCAGGCACAACCCGTAGTGAAAGGAAATGAAATCTCCGCTTTTGTAAACCGGCCGCAGCCGTTTGAAAAAATAAAACAGCGCGACAAGAAAAAGGCCCAGCCCGATGACGCCGGTCTCCGCCAGTATTTGCAGATAGAGGTTGTGGACATGCGGAGCGGAAGCCAGCCGGGGCGGGGTGTTCTCCAGCATGAACGGGGGCAGCCCCTGATGGGGGAACAACAGTGAAAAGGTCCAGGAGCCGGAACCCGTCAGAGGATGGTCCAGGAAAATCCGCAATGCCGCGTCCCAGAACAACTCGCGGTTGTAGAGGGAGGAGGCGAGGGGGCTCCGGGCGAGGCTGTTTTCCAGGGTTGCGTCCGAACCGCCGCTGCTGAGGAGTAGAAAAACCAGTTTGAACACCACCCAGCCCGCCACGCAGCCCAGAAGCAGCCCGGCCGCTTCCCGTTTTTCGTTGCGGCGGAAAAGGCCCCACAGCAGGACGGACAGCACCACCCCGGCGGCGGCGTAGGATCCGCGGGAGCCGATGAAGCCGAATTGCGCCCAGCACAGGACGAAGAGGGACCAGGTCAGCCCCTTCCTCCAGTTGGCCGCCTGAGTCAGGTACAAGGCGGCAAGTCCCGCCAGTGGGAACAGCAGGTAGGTCCCGCGAAAATTGGAATTTAAAAACAGGAAATTGCGCGTGATTCCCGGGGCCTGCGGAAACGCCGCCTGCAGGAGCCAACTGGCGATCCCTCCCAAAACCGCGACCAGCGCCAGAATCCGGAACAACATGCGGACCTGATCCAAATCGCGCAGAAACCGGTGCACAAACAACAGGAGGGTGATTCCGGTGATGTATTTGGCGACGAAGGGGAACGAAGCCTCGGGCCGGACCGAAAAGAAAACGCCCAAAGCGCCCCAGGCAAAAAACAGGGAGAGCCAGAAGGAGCCCATGAAGACCGGCGGCGGTTCCTGCGGGGTGGTTTTTTTTTCCAGCAGGGAAAGCAGGAGTCCGGCCAGCGCCAGAAACAGCAGGAGGCATTCCACTTCCATCCGGTCCAGGGCAATGAACTGTTCCCCCACGGCCAGGCTGTGGAGGCAAATGAGAAACAAACCGAAAAACAATCCGCTCATGAACAGGCCGGGTGGTGTGGTGTCTTGCGCCGTTTTCAGGGGAAGGGAATCCTGCCGGGATTTTCCATGCAGTCCGGTGCTGAGTATAGCGAATCTGGCGGCGGCTTCACAGGGCGAATATCAGCCGGTGGAAAGCCCCGTGCCCCTGCCGGAGGTGTGTGGGCTGTGTTAAAATCCTTGCGGGTTTTAATCCGCCTCGCCGTCCCAACCTCGTGACAGATTTGGCTCGCGGAAGCAGTCCGATAGAGCCGGAACAGGACAATCGATGAAAAAGAAACGGACCGCAAACCGTATCATCAAAAAAACGGAATACAAGAAAATCGTTCCCGGCGTGGCCCCCGGCACCCTGGCGGCTTTGCCCCAGGCCTCGCCCACCCGCATCCGGGTGATGGCCTACAACCAGGAGAAGCTGGAGGAACACGACCTGCAGCATGTGGAGGAAGTCCGGCAGTACCTGGATAAATGGCCCGTTGTGTGGATCAGCGTGGAAGGTTTGGGTGACGTCGACCGGTTGAACTCCCTCGGCCATGAGTTCCGCCTGCACAACCTGGTTCTGGAAGACATCATCAACGGCAACCAGCGCCCGAAAATGGAAGAATACGACTCCAACCTGTTCGTGGTGGTGCGCGCGCCGGGCATCCGCGACGGTCAGTTTTCCCTGCAGCAACTGGGGCTGGTTCTGGAAAAGGGCGTGGTCCTCACGTTTCAGGAAAACGCGGACGACCTGCTGGAACCCGTGCGCACGCGCATCCGGCAGAAATCCGGCGGCAGGCTCCGTTTGTCCCGCCCGGACTATCTGGTCTATGCCCTGCTGGACGTGGCGGTGGATGGCTACTTCCCGGTGCTGGACCTTTACGGCGAGCGGCTGGACCAGTATGAAGACCGGGTCATCACGGAGCCGGACCGCACGATGATCGATCTCATCCACGCGTCCCGGCGCGACTTTCTGGCGCTGCGGCGCGCCGTGTGGCCCCTGCGCGACGTGTTGAACGCGCTCGCCCGCGCGGAGGACAAGTTTTCCGACGACACCCGCGTCTACCTGCGCGACTGCTACGACCACACGATCCAGGTCATCGAAATCCTCACCGCGTTCCAGGAACGGAGCTCCGACCTGATCAATATCTACCTGTCGAGCGTGAGCAACAAGATGAACGAAGTCATGAAGGTGCTCACCATCATCGCGACCATCTTCATGCCCATCGGCGTCGTCGCCGGGATTTACGGCATGAATTTCGATCCCGGCAAGTCCCCGTTCAACATGCCGGAGCTCGGCTGGTATTTCGGCTATCCCTTCGCCCTCGGGCTGATGGTGCTGGTGGCGATGGGGTTTCTCCTGTATTTTCGCTGGCTCGGCTGGCTGGGCGGGAAACGCACGGGGTCGAATTCCCTGAACAACGAATCAGAAGATCCGGACCGGAGTTCGCAGGGATGAGGACTCCCCTTCCTCCATTGCGTGGCTGAGGCTATTGAAACTCTTCCGGTGAGGTGAGCCGCTGGCGGTCGCTCTTGAACGTGGGTGGGCTCTGGAAGTAAAGCACCAGAAGTTTCGACAGGTTCTCCAGCGATCTCAAATGCACGCGTTCGTAACCGTGCGAGGCGTCGAGCCCGAATCCCAGCAAGGCGGAGCGGATGTCGTTGCCCGCTTCCATCGCCGACGCGGCGTCGCTGCGGTAATACTTGAAGACATCGCGCGAAAATTCGATGCCGTGTTCCTGGCACAATTGGATCAGTTTGTGCGTGAGATGCCGGTCGAACGGGCCGCTGGAATCCTGCATGGCGATGGTGACGCCGAGTTCGCTGCTGTTTTGCCCCGGAGCCACGGTGGCGTTGTCTATCGAGACCAGTTCCGCGACGTCGCCGTGCAGAATGTGCGACGCGCCGACGCCCACTTCCTCCGAGATGGTGAACAGGAGGTGGCAGTCCACGGGCAGCGTGATGTCGTGTTCCATCATCACCCGCGCGGCGGTGAGGATGGAGGCCACGCCCGCCTTGTCGTCCAGGTAGCGCGAAACGACGAAACCGCTTGAAGTGATTTCCGGCGCCGGATCGACCGCGACCGTGTCACCGACGTTGACGCCGATCCGCTCCAGGTCCATGCGGTCATTGGAGATGGTGTCGACACGGATTTCCAGGTTTTCCCAGGCGATCGGTTGCGTGTCGATTTCATCGTTGAAGGTGTGGCCGGAGGATTTGCAGGGGAGGATGGTGCCGCGCAGGGTCAGGTCGTTGTCGCAGAAGATCGTCACCCGCGCGCCCTCGGCAAAACGCGGCGACCAGGTGCCGATCGGCACCAGTTCCAGCCGGCCGTTGTCCTTGAGGTTCTTGACCATTGCGCCCAACGTGTCGAGGTGGGCGACCACCGCGCGGTCGGGGCTTTCCTGTTCTCCTTTCAGGTTGGCGCGGATCGCGCCCCTGCGGGTCAGTTCATGGGGAATGCCCAGATCCGCCAGTTCATCGCAAAGGCGGTGCACCACGGAATCGGTCAACCCGGTAGGGCTGGGAATATTGATCAGGTCGAGGAGC
>JAGQJZ010000128.1 GCA_020430445.1 Nitrospina sp. | reverse complement strand
CCCCTCCATCGCGTCCGGCAGCCAGGTGTGCAGCGGCAACTGGGCCGACTTGGCGAAAGCCCCCACCAGCAGGAACAGCGTGATGAGGAGCATGGTCACATCGTTTTCGAGAAACTTGTCCGGCGCGGCGGCGAAGACTTCCAGATAGGAGATCGTTCCAAAATTATTGAAGATGATGAACGCGGCGATCACCATGCCGACGTCTCCGATCACATTCATGACGAACGCCTTGCGCGCCGCTTTCACGGCACTGGTCTTGTGCGTCCAGAACCCGATCAACAGGTACGAAGCCAGCCCCACCAGCGCCCAGCCGACGATGAGGAAAAAGAAATCCGCCGCCAGCACCAGAAGCGCCATTGAGAAGATGAACAGGTTCATGTAGGAGAAGAACCGCGCGTACTCGGGATCGTCGTGCATGTACCCCATCGAATAAACGTGGATGAGGAATCCCACACCGGTGATGACCAGCAGCATGAACACGGACAGCGGATCGACCAGGATCGCCAGATCGAGACGGAAGGTTTCCATCGTCAGCCAGGGATACAACACCTGCAGATGGCCGACGCGCTCCGCCGGGTCCTTGATCAGGAGCCCTGCGAGCAAAGTGAGCGTGACGAAGAAAGCGCCCCCCACCGTGGCGCACGCCACCAGGCCCGAAAGCCGTTTGGTCAGTCGGTCACCGTACCAGGACAGAAAGATGAATCCCCCCAGGGGCAGCAATAAAATAAGCCAGGCGTGAGCGAACAAGAAATCAGCCTTTCAGTACGTCGATGTGGTCAACATTGAGTTCGTGCCGGGTGCGGAAAATCGTCAAGATGATAGCCAGCCCCACCACCACTTCCGCCGCCGCAACGGTCATGATAATCAGCGCGAAGACCTGCCCGTCCATCGCCTGCAGGATATTGGAGTATCCCACCAGCACGAGGTTGACGGCGTTCAGCATCAGTTCCACGCACATGAACATCACCAACGGATTCTTGCGGATGAGAAATCCCACCGCGCCGATGGAGAAAATGGAAGCGCTGACGAACAGGATAAACGTGGTGCCCATCACTCGGACCTCCGGCGTATTTTGGGAATCTGGAACTTGGCCAGGCAGATGATCCCGACCGTCGCCACCAGCAGCAGGGCCGAGGCCAGTTCAAACGGGATCAGGTGTTTGGAAAACAGCGTGAGGCCGATGGCCTTGGCGCTTCCCACCTGCTGCAGCACCTCCTGGGTGATCTCCCCCTTGGGCGGCCGCGTCTCGCCCACCGCCAGCGTCATGAGCAGTTCGCAAAAGAGCGTGCCCACGAAAGACCCGGCGAGAAACTTCTCGAAGGTGATGTCGGTGAGCTTGAGGTCCTCTTTCTTCGCGCCGAGCAGGGCGATGATGAACAAAAACAGGATCATGACCGCGCCGGCGTAGACCACCACCTGCACGGCGGCGATGAATTCGGCATTGTACAGGAGAAACAACAGGGCCAGGCAGACCATGTGGCCGATCAGGTACAACGCGCTGTAAATGGGAGAGGAACACGCCACCACGCCCAGCGCCGCCAGGATGGCCGTGAACCCGACCCCCAGGGTGAGCCCCTGGTTGAACAGCTCGAACACCATCGCCGGTTCCCACTCGGCATTCCAGTATTTTTCAATCAGATCGAACATGTCGTTTCTCTTCGGCCGTCAAACCACGCGCCGCCCGGCATTCGGGCAGAGTCAGGACTTGACCACCTCGGTGTTGCCCAGAAAATTGACCCGGAACCGGTTGGGCTCGGGGTAGACCAGCAGATCGTCTTTTTCCATGATGTAGTTCTGCCGGTCGTAATCGGCCAGCTCGTAGTGCTCGCGCAGGACCACCGCGTCCACCGGGCACGCTTCCTCGCAGTAACCGCAGTAGATGCAGCGCAGAATATTGATCTCGTAGGTTTCGGCATAGCGTTCACCCGCCGAAACCGGGTTCTTCGGATCGTTTTCCGCCGCGACCACATGGATGCACCCGACCGGACAGTTGACCGAACACAGGCTGCAGCCGATGCAGCGCTCCAGTCCGTTCTCGTCGCGGTTGAGGAAATGCCGGCCGCGATACCGCGCGGGCATTTCACGTTTCACTTCGGGGTAACAGACTGTCACGGGTTTGGAAACCATGTTGCGGAAGGTCACCCCCATCCCCTTGAGGAGATTTTTGGCTCCACTCATTACCGCTTCAATCATGACTCACCTCAGATTATCGACAACGCCTTGAGCGTTCCGTAGATCAGCATATTCCCCAGCGATAACGGAAGCAGGAATTTCCACCCAAAGGCCATCAGACGGTCGTAACGGATACGGGGAAAAGTCGCCCGTATCCAGATAAACACACACAATAGAAAAAACACCTTGCCGACGAACCAGATGATCGGCACGTCCAGGAAATCAACCGGCGCGTGCCAGCCGCCCAGGAACAAGACCGTCACCAGCGCGCTCATCGTGATCATGTTGATGTATTCGCCCATGAAGAACATGGAGAACTTCATGCCGGAATATTCGGTGAAGAACCCGGCCACCAGTTCCTGTTCCGCTTCCGGCAGGTCGAACGGCGCCCGGTTGGTCTCCGCGATGCCCGCGACAAAGAACAGCAGGAACGTCAGCGGCTGGTACCAGATGTTCCAGCCGGCGATGTTGCCCTGCTGGTTCACGATCTCCGCCAGGTTGAGCGATCCGGTCATGATCACCACCGCCAATGCCGCCAGGCCCAGCGTCAGTTCGTAGCTGATCATCTGCGCCGAGGAGCGCAGGCCGCCCATCAGCGAATATTTGTTGTTCGACGAAAACCCCGCCATCACGATGCCGTAAATTCCCATCGACGACATCGCCAGAAACAGCAGCAGGCCGATGTTCGTGTTCGCGCCCCACAGGCCGACCGTTTCCCCGCCCAATTCGTAGGACGTGCCGAACGGAATCACCGAAAACGTCACGATGGACGTGAACACGACGATCGCCGGCGCCAGGTGGAACAGAAACTTGTCCGCCGAACTCTGGACGATCGACTCCTTGAACAATAACTTGATCGAATCCGCGATCAACTGGCCCAGTCCCAGCGGGCCGACGCGGTTGGGTCCCAGCCGCACCTGAAAACGTCCCAGGAGCCGCCGCTCAAGCCAGACCAGCGCCGGGACGGCGGACATCACCGCCACGGCGATGATCACCGCTTTCACGGAGCCGATGATTAAAAACCAGTAAGGGTCCAGCCAGTCAAACACGTAACACTCAGCCTTGTGGTGTGATCGTTACCCGCGCCAGTGCGCCGGGAGTTAAAAGATGGTTCAAATTCTGTTCGTCGGACACGCGGGGCATGACCACCGAGCCGGGATTGCATTTTCCGGAAACCGCCACCCGCGCTTCAACAAAAGCTCCGTTAGCCGTCACCCGGACACGCGCGCCATCCTTCAGGCCCAGCGCCTCCGCATCGTCCGGGTGCATCTGCACCGTGGACTGCTGGAACTGGTGCGCCAGCGGAGACTCCGCATCGAGCACCTTGTCGTGCCGGAACAGGACATCGGTCACGCGCAGGGTCAGGCCCTCGCCGTTCGTTCCGGCGTTTTGCGGTTCCACCGCGCTGCCCCCGGCGGCGTGGATCGTCTCGCGGTTCTGCCCGGTTTTGCGGATCGCCTTGCGGGTGATTCCGGAATAGGCCGGAATCTTTTCCGCGATCTCCTTCAGCACATCCGTGGCGTCCTTGTAGTTTGCTTCAACTTCCAGCGCCTTCAACACACGCGTGAGAATGCGCACATCCTGCGGCGTTTCCGTATGCAGGCCGCGCGTGCGCAACTGCACCCGGCCGCCGACGCTGGTGGTCGTGCCTTCGTCGAAACCCGGACCGTTGGAAGGCAGGAGGAAATCCGCCATGCCGCTCGTCTCGGTGTGCAGGATATCGTGCACCACCAGCAGTTTCAGCTTCGCCAGAGCCTCTTTCACTTTCTTGCCGTCCGGGAAATCAACCACCGGATTGCAACGGTGGACGACCAACGCCTTGATCTCGCCCTTCGCCGCCTTCTCGATCATCTCGAGCGCGGAAGCTCCGGGACTCAGCGGAGTCTCTTCGCCGAACCGTTCTTTAATCGTTGCCGCATCATTCAACGGCAGGCCGCCCGGGTAGAAGCCCGGCAGAATGCCCATGTCCATCGCGCCCACCGCGTTGGTGCCCGGAGCCGCAGGCATGGCCCGGCACTCGACACCGTCCTGCGCATCAATGGTTTTGAGCAACTGCTTGATCACCTGCGCCCCGTTGCCCGTGAGCGCCGCCGGATTGTAAACCACCACGACCTTGCCTGCGGATTTGATCCTGTCCGCCAGGCCGGACAACTGATCGGCGCTGACGCCCGTGGCCGCATCCGCCGCGCCGCCCTGCCCCTGGATCGCTCTGTCCAATGCGTGCAGAACGGAAGCATCGGTGCCCACGTTGTAGCGGACACGCGTCTGGGCGAAGCGGTCGAGCACCGTTTTCTGGTCGTTCAAGATCACCAGCGGAACGTTCAACCGCGTGACCGCCTTCTTGATGCGAAGCTCAAGGATCGGCAACTCTTCCGTCGGGTCGGAAGCGACCACCAGGAGGAATCCCGCCGATTCAATGTCGAGCATGTCCGCGTGCGCCACCGGCAGACCGGGGGTGTCCGCATGGGTTTTGTGGTCGATGTTGTTCGTGCCCAGGCCCTGCCGGAACAGTTTCTGATAGAGGTACAGCTCCTCGTTCAGGGCGAAGGGAGAGCCTATGTAGCCGACAGCATCGGGACCGTGCTCCTCGACAATCTTTTTGAGCGCGCCCGCCACCGCCTCCGCCGCTTCGGGAACGTCCAGCGGTTCCGTACGGCCCTTCTGCCAGGGCGCGGCGATGCGGTTCTTGCTGCGCGTGAATTCGTAACCCCAGCGGCCCTTGTCGCAGATCCAGCCATCGTCGACCGCATCGTTGGCGTTCTGCTGGCTGGTGACGCGCTTCATCTCGTTGACCCGCGCACCGAGGATCATATTGCAGTTGCAGGCGCAGTGACCGCAGGTGGTCTGGGAATTCTTCAGGTCCCAAGACCGCGCCGAGAAACGGAAATCGGTATTCGTCAACGCACCGACGGGACAGATATCGATCACGTTGCCGGAGAACCGCGTGTCATAAGGCCGGTCGTTGAACGTGGACACCGTGTTGCGGAAACCACGGTTGAGCATGACCAGCGCCTGGTCCTTTTCAATGATGTCGCTGTAGCGCGTGCACCGCTGGCAGGCGATACAGCGTTCGCGGTCGATGGTGATGACCGGGCTCAGCGGCGTGGCCTTGTCGCGGTTGAAGCGCTCGAACTGCATGCGCGTTTCCGGCGGGCCGAATTTGAACGTGTTGTCCTGCAGCGGGCATTCCCCGCCCTTGTCGCACACCGGGCAGTCCAGCGGATGATTGAGCAGGGTGAACTCGAGAACGCCCTGCTGCGCCTTTTCGACCTTGTCGGTGTTGGTGCGCACCACCATGCCTTCGGCGACGGTGAGCGTGCAGGCCGTGGCCATCTTCGGCATCTTTTCCACTTCCACCAGGCACATGCGGCAGCAGCCGAAGGGGCCGAGCTTCTCGTGGTAACAGAAGACGGGGATCTCGATGTTGACCGTGCGCGCCGCGTCGACCACCACCGTGCCCTTGGGGGCGGTGACGGTTTTGCCGTCGATGGTCAGCGTGACAGTTTCGGTATTCGTCTGGGTTGTCATAAAGTTCAACCTGTATGCAGCCGATGACGCCCGGCTGTTTCCTCCGGCCCCAACGGGCCGCGAATGTCGATTAGACGCCGGTTTTCGTACCGGCGAGAATTTCCTCGTAATCCTGCCTGAAATACTTGATGCTGCTGGCAACAGGGCCAACCGCCGCGTCGCCCAACGGACAGAAACATTTAAAGCTCATGTTGTCGCAGATATCGTTCAGCAACTCCACCTGTTCCGGCTTGCCGGTTCCGTTATCGATCTGCGTCAGCAACTGGTGCATCCAGCGGGTTCCTTCCCGGCAGGGAGTGCATTTGCCGCAGGATTCGTGCATGTAAAAATACGCCAGGCGCAGGGTCTCGGCGACGACGTTGGTGGTGTCGTCCATGACGATGAGCGCGCCGGAGCCGAGCATCGAGCCCGCCTCCATGAGCGATTCGTAATCGTAAGGCACGTCCGCCTTGTCCGCCGGCAGCATGGGCACCGACGATCCGCCGGGGATGAACGCTTTCAGCTTGTTGCCGTTTCTGATGCCGCCGGCATGCTTGTTGATGATCTCGGACGTCGGGGTTCCCATCACCACCTCGTAATTGCCCGGCTTGTTGACGTGCCCCGAAACACTGACCAGCTTGGTGCCCTTGCTTTTTTCCGTACCCAGTGCCGCGTGCGCTTCCGGCCCTTCGTTGACAATAAACGGAACCACGCACAAGGTCTCGACGTTGTTGACGATGGTCGGCTTGCTGTAAAGCCCTTCGACCGCAGGAAACGGCGGCTTCAGGCGCGGCTCACCACGACACCCTTCCAGGGAAGACAACAGGGCCGATTCCTCGCCGCAGATATACGCCCCCGCACCGAGGTGCGAATGCATTTCGAGATCGAACCCCGAACCGAGGATATTTTTTCCCAGATATCCTTTGGCGTAGGCTTCCTCCACCGCCTTGTCGAAAATCCGCTGGATGTGGCGGAACTCGCCGCGGATGTAACAGTAGGCGGTGTTGATGCGGCAGGCGTAGGAACAGAGGATCATCCCCTCGATCAGCATGTGGGGATTCTTTTCCATCAATTCACGATCCTTGCAGGTGCCCGGCTCGCTCTCGTCCGCGTTGCAGGCCAAGTAGCGCGGGAACACGTCCTTCGCCAGGAAACTCCATTTGAGTCCCGTCGGGAAACCCGCGCCGCCACGGCCGCGCAGGCCCGAGGCCTTGACCATTTCGACGACCTCCTCCGGTGTGTGGGAGAAGGCTTTCTTGAGCGACTGGTAACCGCCCATCGTTTTTTCGTAAACGTCGATTCCCGTCAGGCCGGGGGTGTCGATGTCTTTGGTCAGGATTAGCGTCATAAGCGTCTCAGGGGAGCGAGGCCAGAATCTGGTCGATCTTTTCCTTGGTCAAAAATTCATGAAAGGTTTCGTTGACCCGCATCATCGGCGCGCCGCAGCAGGCCGCCAGGCATTC
>JAGQJZ010000127.1 GCA_020430445.1 Nitrospina sp. | reverse complement strand
GTCGTCTGCCAGCACTATCAGGTCGAAATCATAAGTTTCGGCCATTTCCAGCCCGCCTCCCCCCTGGGACGCCAGATGCACCTGCGGCCCGATGCGGCTCAGAATAATGGCCGAAGCCAGGATTTCCTGGCTGTTTCCATGAATGATGAGGACCTTTGAGAACGAATCGTTCATGAAAGCCTCCCTCTCCGGCTGATTTCCCCTAGGCAACGCTTGAGACCGGATATGCTGCTGGTGTGGCTTCTTTCTATAGGAATCCCGCGGCTGCGGGCCACCTTGACCGCCTCAATGACCAGAGGGTGCGAAATGGTGCCGGTAAAAACGACAATCCCGCTCACATCCTGTAACCTCTGCGGCAGGTTGGGCACACGGCGCGGGAACATTTTGACTTCCAGGCCGAGTCGTTTTGCCTGTTTCTCGTAGTTGGGCATGAGGCGGTCAATGCCACCCAGAATGGCGACAGTCATTATGATTCTCCTAATCTCAGGTTTATTTTAGTTTTGATTTTCATTTTCAAAATTTAAACAGGCAAAAAAAACCGCCCTCAGGCAACCGCCGGCTGCAGGGACCCTTCCAGGATCCGGCAAACTTCCTGCGGCTCCCTCAATTTGAACAGTTTTTTACCCGGAGCCATTTGCACGCAGGCCCCGCCACCGCATTTATTGATGCAGGACACAAGATGAACTTCGTACCCTTCCTTTTCGATCAACTCCCGCAAGCTTCCAAGATGCACCGGAATTTGGTCGGCTTCCCAGGCTTTGCACCCGGCTCCCGTACAGATTTTGATTTTTTTGATTTTATTTCTAGGCATTTCATTTTCCCGTTAATTTTGATAACCATTCTCAGTATGCTACTCCTTTTCGTTTTTGTCAACATTTTTTTTCTCCTCCCCGGGACAAGCAAATCATTGAATTAAAATGCTTTTCATTCCAGGTCTCCGTGCACGTTAAAATTTCTTTTCATTTTTATCTCAAAAAGGCGGCCCCTTTCTCTCAGTCCCCGGCTTTATCTTTAATTCCTCTCCCCGGTTCTCCCGCCCCACCCTCTTCCGGAGGCCAATAAAAAAAAAAGGCACGCCCGTTTGGGCGTGCCTTTAACTGTTTTAAAAATGCTTTCCGTATTTTATTCGTCTGCCTTCATGTGTTCGGCCAGGTAATTCTGGATCCCGACATCCTTGATGCGGACAAACTGGGTTTCAATCCAATCCACTGACTCTTCCGTTTCCACCAGGATTTCATCCAGCATTTCCTTGGTGGCGTAATCGTTCTTTTCAATACACAACTTGATATGCTTGCGCAGGCGCTCCACATGAGCCATTTCAATTTTGAGTTGGTTTTTCAACTGCTGCTCGACGTTGCTACCCACCAGGATTTCATCGTACCGCGCCATGTTGGGCGCGCCGTCCAGAAACAGAATGCGTTCAATGATTTTATTGGCATGCTTCATCTCGCCCATCGATTCTTCTTTCGCGTGGGCGGCCAGCTTTTCGTATCCCCAGTCTTCCTGCATCTTGTAATGCAGGTAATAGATATTGATCGCCGTCAATTCCGCGGTCAACACTTCGTTGAGGGCATCAATCACTTTCTTGTCACCTTTCATGGGCCTGTTCCTTTCCAATTGAATTGAAAACCGGGCCCGCGGACAACGCCGCATGCCCTACTTGAAAATTAAGATGTCATATTTTCAAAAAGGTTTCAACACCTTTAAAAATAAAGATTTACAACGATACTCAACTTTGATTCCTATTCTCAACTCTTACGAGGGAAGAACATCAAACCTTGAGTGATTGCAAGGCTTTAAAAGGGGAGATTTTTTTTATCAATCGAATTTTTGACAACGGTTTTCAATATATTCCGCATTTTTTTTAAAAATCGGTCTTTCCATCCAAACGGGTCAGCACTTCACACCCATTTGCTGTCACGTACAAAGTGTGTTCGTACTGCGCCGAGAGGGAGCCGTCCAGGGTCACCGCTGTCCAGTTGTCTTGCAAAATTTTCAGGTGGGGTTGTCCCAGGTTGATCATCGGTTCGATGGTGAACGTCATACCCTTTTGCAGGACGGGTCCATGCCCGGGTTTCCCAAAATGGAGGACCTGCGGCTCTTCATGGAAATTGCGTCCGATACCGTGACCGCAAAACTCCCGCACCACACTGTAGCCCAACGGTTCCACATAATTCTGGATCACAGCGCCGATGTCCCCCAGATGCGCTCCGGGCCGAACCACATCGATCGCCTTCTGCAGAGAGGTGCGGGTCGCGTCGGCCAGCTTCTGCGCCTGTTTGCGCGGAGCGCCGACGAAAAACGTCTTGTTGGTGTCGCCGTGCCAGCCGTTGAGGATGGTGGTGATGTCGAGGTTGACGATGTCGCCGTTCCTCAACTTCCGCTCCGAAGGAATTCCATGACAGATTTCATCGTTGATCGAGGCACAGATGCTTTTGGGAAATCCCTTGTAGTTCAGGGGAGCGGGCGTCGCACCGTGCGCCAGGATGTATTCGTGACAGATGTCGTTCAACTCCTGAGTCGTCACTCCGGGCTTGATATACGGTTCGATCATGACCAGCACTTCCGCCGCCAGTTGGCAGGATTGCCGCATTTCGTTTATTTCTTCGTCTGTTTTGAGATCAATCATTGGGATAGACCAGTTCGTTGAGCGATCTTTCATTTCCGCGCCAGCCAGGCTTGACCTTGACAAACAGGCTGAGCACCACTTTTCCTCCCAGACGCCTTTCCAGTTCCTTACGCGCCTGCGTGCCCACCTTTTTGATCAATTGTCCCCGTGCGCCAATCAGTATTCCTTTTTGAGATGCTTTTTCCACGTAGACGGTTGCATCAATCAACGTCACCCCTTCCTGCCGCCCTTCGCGCATGGCCTCCACCACCACCGCCACCGAGTAGGGAATTTCCAGGTGGGTCAGCTTGATGATCTTCTCGCGGATGATCTCCCCGGTTAAAAACTCCTCCGGACAATCGGTGACCAGGTCCTCGGGAAAATACGGCGGCCCTTCCGGAAGTTCGTCCAGAAGAACGCGCTTCAACGACTCGAGTCCGTCTTCCTTCAAGGCCGAGATGGGAACGATCTGCCTGAAGTCGAACTCTTTTGACAGTTGAGCGATCAAGTCCAGCAGGGGCGGTTTGCCCACCGCGTCCACCTTATTGATCGCCAGCGCCACCGGCGTCTTCGACTTTTGTATCGCCTCGAAAACGAACCGGTCCAGTTCCGTGAACCCCTCCGGCGCGCTGATCAGGAGCAGGATCAGGTCCGCGTCGTCAAAAGTGGAAACCGCGGTCTGCACCATCTTGCGGTTCAGGGGCTGGTCCGTCTTGTGCACCCCCGGCGTGTCGAGCAGGATGATCTGCCCGCCGGGCACGTGGCAGACACCGGTGATCCGGTTGCGGGTGGTTTGCGGGCGGCGGGACATGGCGGCGAGCTTGCGGGCCACCAGCCGGTTGAGCAGGGTGGACTTGCCGACGTTGGGCCTGCCCACCAGGGTCACATAACCCGATTTGAACCCCATTGTTTCCTGTTCCAGCCTCAAACCCTCCATTTTCACCGCACACGCCAAATTTGTCCCCCGCAGGAGGCGATTGATTGTATTATAGGTTGGACGTCAAACCAAGCCCCGTTTCCCAATATGGTTCCCTTCGGTCTCTACCTGCACATCCCCTTTTGCATCCACAAATGTGGTTATTGCGATTTCAACTCGCATCCCATGGGGGATACCGACACGCGTCCTTATGTCGAAGCGCTGACAGGCGAAATCGAATCGCGCTCACGCGGCGTGGAACAGGAAATCACCTCCATCTTTTTCGGCGGGGGCACCCCGACGACGCTCGAAGCCTCCCAGCTCACCGGACTGCTCACCGCCCTGCGGCGCAACTTTTCCCTGTCGGCGGATTGCGAGATCACCCTCGAAGCCAACCCGGGCACCGTCCGCCCGGATTACCTCCCCCGGCTCCGGGAAGCGGGATTCAACCGAATCAGCATCGGCGTGCAGTCGTTCGATCCCGGGGAACTGCGCCTGCTGGAGCGTATCCACACGCCGGACGAGGTGGAACAGACCGTGCACCGCGCACGCGGTGCGGGATTCGACAACCTGTCGCTCGACCTCATGTTCGCCCTGCCGGGGCAGACGCTGCAGCGCTGGCTCGAAAACCTCGACCGTGCGCTCGCGCTGGAACCGGAGCACCTGTCCTGCTACAACCTGACGATCGAACCCAACACCGCGTTCCAGATCACGTTCGACGCCGGCCAACTCGTCCTGCCGGATGAGGACCTGCAGCTTGAAATGTACCGGCGGACTATCGAAACCCTCACCCGCCGGGGATACAATCGGTACGAAATTTCGAACTACGCGCAACCGGGCCGACAATGCCGGCACAACCGGCTCTACTGGCTGAACGGGGACCACCTCGGACTCGGCGCCGGAGCGTCTTCCTATGTGAACGGCGTGCGGTCACGCAACATCAAGTCTCCCGCGCGCTACACGCAGGCGGTCACCTCCGGCCACAACCCAGCGGAGTTTTCCGAGAGGCTGGACACGCGCCAGGCCATGGGGGAACACCTCATGCTGGGCCTGCGGCTCAAGGAAGGCGTCGACCTCGACGGGTTCGAAAGCCGCTACCGGGTCGGTCTGGCGAGTGTCTTCGGCGACACGCTGAACCGCCTCCTCGCACAGAACCTGGTCACACTGGACGGCGGTCACCTGGCCCTCACGGAAGACGGGCTGTTCCTCGCCGATTCCGTTATCCTCGAATTCATTTCCTGACGGTCCCTATGAACACACCCCGGCAAACTCCTGGAGAAGCCTTCGCAAAACTCGCATCGATCATCGACACCCTGATGGGTGAGAACGGCTGCGCCTGGGACCGGGTGCAGACCCGCGAATCGCTCAAACCCTACCTGGTCGAGGAGACGTACGAGACCCTCGACGCCCTCGACAGCAACCAGCCGGAAAAAATCGTCGACGAAATGGGCGACCTGCTCTATCAAATCCTGTTCCACAGCAAGATCGCCGAAGCCCATGGAGAGTTCAGCATCGTCGACGTTCTGGACAACCTGAGCGAGAAAATGGTGCGGCGTCACCCGCATGTCTTCCACACGGCGGAGGCGGACACGCCGGACAAGGTCCTGCACCAGTGGGAGGAAATCAAAAAACGGGAAAAGGGCAACCAGGATAAAAAGTCGGTGCTGGACAACATCCCCAAGGCGCTCCCCGGCCTGGCGCGGGCGCAGAAACTGCAGAAAAAAGCGGCGCGCAACGGGTTCGACTGGGACCAGATCGAACACGTGGTGGGCAAACTCGACGAAGAGGTGGAAGAGTTCAAGCAGGCGCTCGAAAGTGGAAACATCGCGGACATGACCGGGGAAATGGGCGACCTGCTGTTTGTCATGGTCAACATCGCGCGCTTCAAGAAAATCGACGCGGAGGAAGCCCTGCGAGCCACCAACAACAAATTCATCCGCCGGTTCCAGCACATCGAACAACGGGTCGCGGAAAAAGGCGCAACGCTCAAGGACACGCCGCTTGAGGAAATGGAACATTACTGGCAGGAAGCCAAAAACCTGCAATCCTCCCACTCCAATAAAACCCCTTGAATACCCCGGTCCCCAATCTGTCCGTCGTGGTGCTCTGCTACAAAAGTGGAGACACGATCCATTCCTTTGTCGATCCCCTGAAGGACCTGCTGGACAAAGAGGAACCGGAATGGGAAATGATCCTCGTCGGAAATTATTTTCCGGACACGGGCGACACCACGCCGCAGGTGGTCACCGCCATCGCGGACCGCCATCCCCGGATTGCGGCCGTGACCCAGCCGAAGGAAGGCATGATGGGATGGGATATGAAAACCGGCCTCAACCGCGCCACGGGAAAAACGATCGCGGTGATCGACGGCGACAACCAGATGCCCTACGGCGACGTCATCCGGGTGTACAGGAAACTGAAAGAAAAACACCTCGACCTCGCCAAAACGTTTCGCACCGTCCGCGACGATGGCACCTACCGCAGGCTGATCTCGGCGGTCTACAACCTGGTGTTCACCGTCCTCTTCCCCGGGCTCAACAGCCGCGACATCAACTCAAAACCCAAGATCATGACACGCGAGGCGTTCGGCAAACTCGATTTGCAATCGGACGACTGGTTCATCGACGCCGAGATCATGATTCAGGCCCGGCGCCACCGCATGAAAGTGGGCGAGGTGGAATGCGTGTTCCGCAATCTCACCGACCGGCCCTCTTTCGTCAAACCCGGCGCCATTCTCGAATTCATCGGCAATCTCATCGCCTACCGGTTGAAGGAATTCGTTCCCGGCAAAAAATAAAGAACGCCTCGCGGGAATCGCCTGCTGCCGCGGGCTGCCGGAACACAAAATATCGAATCATCAGGGGCCCCTAAAATGAACCTGCTCATCACCGGCGGCACCGGCACGCTGGGACGTCAACTCCTCCCGGCACTCCTGAAAAAGCCCGGCCTCCACCCGCGCCTGCTGTCACGCCGTTCCGCGCCCCCCAGACCGGATATCGAAACCGCGACCGGCGACGTCACCCGGCCGGAAACCCTGCGCCCGGCTCTTGAAAATATCGACACCGTCCTGCATCTGGCGGCGCTCACCCATTCGCGGCACGCCCGCGATTATTTCACCGTCAACACCGAGGGCACGCGCAACCTCCTGAACGCCTGCGAGGCGGCAGGCGTCCGGCGCTTCTTCCACATGAGCTCGCGCGCGGCAAACCAGAACGGCGGGGCGTACTCGGAAAGCAAATGGCAGGCAGACGCAGCGGTCCGCGATTCATCGCTTGAGTGGACGATCCTGAAACCGGCTGAGGTGTACGGCGGCGGGTCGAATGAAGGCATCGCGCAACTGGCCGGCTGGATCGACCGCTGGCCGGTCCTCCCCATCATCGGCGGCGGAGACTACACCATGAGCCCCGTGCATGTCGAGGACGTCATCGCCGCCACGGTACAGGCCGTCACGCTGCCCGGCCTTGCGAGCGAGACGTTCGTCCTCGGCGGACCGGAGACGATGACCTTCAACCACCTCGCCGACCGCCTGTGCGCCGTCCGGAAAAAATATCCCTGCAAAATCCATCTGCCCGCGGCGTTCATGCAGGGGGTGGTGTCCGTCCTATCGGCCTGCGGACTCGGCGGCATGGTGCCGGATCAGATCCCGCGCCTGCTGTGTGAAAAGGAGTCGGACATCGCAAACGCCCGCGAGAAGCTCGGCTACAATCCCCGCTCCCTGGAACAGGGGTTTCCGGCGCGCTAGCGGCCTGCCGGTTTCTCGCCGAAGACCACGTATTGCCCGCCCAGCGGACACCAGCCCAGCGACGGTTCCAGACCGGTGAGCCACCCGAGCCATTTGGGAAAGAAGGT
>JAGQJZ010000126.1 GCA_020430445.1 Nitrospina sp. | reverse complement strand
CGGAGATGATCGACCTGTATCAGGGCCGGGCAGACATCAAAAACCGCGTGATCCGCCTGCTCCCCGGCACCCCCATTGAAGACGATCCCCTCCGCATGCTGCGCGCCTTCCGGCTGGCGGCGCTTCTGGGTTTCGAGATGGAACCGGGCACCCTGGACGCTATTCGAAAACTGTGCGGAATGATGGCCCGGGTTTCCGGCGAACGCGTTTCCCAGGAGTTGCTGAAACTGTTTGGCACCCCCGACCCGCGCGTGGACCTGCTCGCGAATACGGGACTGCTCGCGGAGTTGCGTACCGGCGCGGGCCTGCAGGAGGCAGACCTGATCGATGCCAGCACGGTCTGCAAACGCGGGCAACAGTGGTGGGACGACGACGCGGCGCCTCTCAGCCGACACCGCGAATCGTATAAAAACTATTTTGCGCAAGGAAAACACCGCTCCCTGTTCGGGATCGCCGGGCTTGTCGTCCCCAGACCGGCAACGGACATTGCTGCAACAGATCCCATACTATTAAAGGAAAACCCTGCGGATAAATTCATGCAGCATTACCGGTTCAGCAATCAGCAGCGCCATTGTGTCGCCGCGTGCTGCAGCCTCGCCTCGCTCTTTATCGGCCTGACCCGCAACGCGCCGTGCGCACCGCCCTCTCCTTCTCAAATGTTTCGCTGGTGCCAGGAGCACGGCCCCTCGATCGTCCCGGCCCTTTTCATGGCCCTGCTGGCGCATCCGCAAGGGGACGATCCACCGCGGGACTTGAAAGTTTTTCTGGAAACGCTGTACGATTTTCACGCCAACCGGTATATTCCGGCATCAAAGCTCGAGCCCCTGTTGACCGGCAATGACCTGATGGAGACTTTCAACCTGCGTCCCTCTCCCCTGTTCAAGACCATTTTGAACCGGCTGGAAGAGGCCCGGGTTCTGGGCGACATTCAAACCCGCGAGCAGGCGGAAACACTGACACGCACAATCCTCGACAACCCGGCCGCAAACGGATTGCCGTGAGGGCCCCCAAAACATCGCCCCTGGGCGCGAACGGGTCCTGATTTTTAAAAACCCGTGAGTTGCCGGAGTTGACACTACCCCATTATCTGAGGTTCCCATGAACTACACCACAACGGAATGGAACAATAAAAAAGTCATCCTGGGAGAACCGGAACTCGATCCGGAACAACCCGCCCGCCTTGTCATTGGTTTTCATGGGGCGGAATCCACTCCGGAGAACATGCTCGTTCACGCCACGCGGGCCACGTTCAACAATGCGCTCCAGGTCATTCCCGAAGCGCCCATCGATGCGGGCAAAGGGTTGTGGAGCTGGTGGATGGACGGTCCCAAACAAAAGGAGACCGTCGGGGAGTTTCTGCAATTCACCGAAGCCACCCTCGCCTCCGCATTGGAGTGGGCGGCAGGCAAAGCGTCCTCGATCGAAGTCTGCCTGTGGGGATTCTCCCAGGGAGGGGCGGCGGCCCTGGTTTATTCACTTCTGGGCAACCAGACGGTTCACAGATCCGCTTCCATCTGCGGTTTTCTTCCCGAGATGCCCGAGTCCGATGCAAACGGAAAAAATCCGGGGAACATTCTCGGCATTTACGGATTGAACGACGACGTCGTGCCTTCGTTTCTTGCGGAATACGCTCTGGATGAAATCCGCAATCAGGGCCATGCCGTCCGCATTCTGGAAACGCAGCAGGGGCATGAGGTCACGCCGGAAAACCTCCGGGAGATCGCCCTGTTTTTCGGATAAGAACGGTTCCGGATCGATCCCGGCCAACCATTGCTCAATTTTGAATTGTATTGACTGGGGTATCGCGTCTGGTAAGATGAGTCGAATTTAAACCAAGTTATAATCAGGTGTAGGAAAGACGGTGCGAATCCGTCGCGGACCCGCCGCTGTAACCGGGGACGAAAGCCGCAATCGACCACTGCGAAAACAAATCGCGGGAAGGCGTGGCGAGTAGACCGATCCGGAAGCCAGAAGGCCTGCCTGATTATGCTTCACACACTCTTCGGGACTGAAAGAGGTGAAGATGCCATCCCAGAATCCACTGCTGCATTCCAGAAAAAACGTCCACGATACGCCCCGGGTCCGGCTTGCCGGGCTGGTGGCCATCGCCCTTCTCTCAATCTTCTGTACGGTTCAAACGGCGGCTGCAACGCCTCCCCAGCGTGTCATCTCCATGGCGCCGTCCATCACCGAGTCGCTGTTCGCCATGGGCGCGGGTGACCGCGTCGTCGGCCGGACCGAGTTCTGCAAATGGCCGGAAGAAGCCTGCAAACGCACCAACGTCGGCGGCATGCTGAACCCCAGCACAGAAACCTGGGTGCAGCTCAGGCCCGACCTCATCATATTTCTCGAAACGAGCGACCGGATGGCGGAGAAGGCGCGCAGTCTGGGACTCAAAACGATGATGGTCAACATGAACCGGATCGAGGACATTTTCACCAGTTGGGAACAAATGGGCGATGCTCTCGGGATACCGGATCAATCGCAGTCGCTCATCAGCTCCGTCCGGGGAAAGATCGAATCCATCAAGGCCCGCATCAAAAAATCGGACCGGAAAAAAACGCTCCTGCTGCTGGGCGACAGTTCGGATCCGGCGCGCGACCTGTACGCTGTCGGGCCTTCCACTTTTCTCGGCCAGTTGGTCTTTCTTGCCGGCGGCGACAACATCCTGAAAGACACGGAAATCGATTACCCCAGAGTTTCCAAGGAGTTCATCCTGGCGCAATCCCCACAGGTCATCATCGAAGCCGGTCCCAAATCGAACGTGACGCCCGGGGAATATCAACAAAGGATGCAAGAGTGGGGACGGTACCCTTCCATCCGGGCCGTGCAGAACAAGCAGATTTATTTCATTGGAGAGGACTATGCCGTTCTCCCCGGTCCGCGCCTGCATTTGATCCTGCGAAGGTTTGCCGAGGCGATTCACCCGGAGTTGTTCACTACCGGCTCAGACCAATGAGCGAAATAAAACAGCCGGTCCGCCCGGTCAGCGCAACGACTCCGGAGACTCCCTCTCCCCTGCTCACCGTGCAGAACCTGACCTTTTCCTATGACGAGGCTCCCGTCCTTCGCCAGGTCGGCCTGCAAGTGAACGCCGGTGAATGGGTGGGCGTGATCGGCCCAAACGGTTCCGGCAAATCGACCCTGATCAAACTGATGGGAGGACTGCTCCAATCACCGCCGGGCACGGTTCACTTCGGCGCGCGGGACGTCCGGCTCTATTCCAAACCGGAACTGGCCCGCAGGATCGCCTGGATTCCCCAGGAAGCCGCGACCCCGTTTTCCTTCACCGCTTTCGAAATGGTGATGATGGGCCGGCACCCTTTCCTGAAACCCTTCCAGTTCGAAGGGCCGGAGGATTTCGAGTTGTGCCACCGCGCCATGGAAACCACCTCCACCCTGAAGTTTAAAACGCGGCGGTTTTCGGAACTGAGCGGGGGAGAGAAACAGCGCGTCCTCATCGCCAGCGCCATCGTGCAATCGCCGGAACTGTTGCTCCTCGACGAACCCACCTCTTCTCTCGATTTGAAGTACCAGGTGCAGGTCCTCGAACTTCTCGACCGGTTGAACCTGCAGCGCGGCATCACCCTGGTCCTCGCCATTCACGACCTGAACCTGGCGGCGCGCTACTGTCACCGTCTGGTTTTACTGAAAGACGGAAAAGTCGTGCGCGACGGTTCCCCGGAATCTGTCCTGCAAAAAGAGACGCTCGAAGAGGTGTATGAAATCAAAATCCAGTTGGTGACGCCTCCGGGCGGAGGCCATCCGCTCATTTTTCCGGAGGCGTGATGAGCCGCACCGCGATCCTGACCCGCCGCCGCTATTCCATCAGTTTGGCCTCCTTCGGCCTGCTGTTTATCGGGACACTCCTCTTCGCGCCGCTCGTGGGGCCGACCCATATCGACCTCCACAACGCCCTGATGGGCTCCCGGGATTTTTCGGAAAATGTCGACGCCAATATCCTGTTCGTCGCGCGTCTGCCGCGCGTGCTGATGGGCGCGCTTGCCGGCGCGGCTCTGTCGCTTGCCGGCGCCGTGTTCCAGGCCCTGCTGCGCAACGACCTGGCGGCCCCGTTCACACTCGGCGTCTCCAGTGGCGCGTCGCTGGGCGCGGTCATCGCCATCAGCCTGGAATGGAAATTTCATTTTCTCGGAATCTCCACGGTTTCCCTCGCCGCGTTCCTTGGGGCCTTGGGATCGGTCCTGCTCGTGTTCAACCTCGTGCGCACGCCGCATGGCCAGTTTTCCACCAGCACGCTCCTGTTGGCCGGGGTCACGGCCAACTTTTTCTTTGCCTCGCTGGTCATGTTCCTGCACTACCTCTCCGACTTCACCCAGTCGTTCCAGATCGTGCGCTGGCTGATGGGAACACTTGACGTTTCCCGTTATGAAAACTTTTTGTCCACCCTGCCCTTGGTTCTGACCGGGGCGGCAGTCCTCATCTGGCGGGCACGCGACCTGAACCTGACCAGCACCGGGATCGAATCGGCCATGAGCCGGGGCGTCGATGTCGACCGCACCCAGAAAACCGGATTCATCATGGCGTCGCTGGTCACAGGCGCCGTGGTGGCGATCAGCGGACCGATCGGATTTGT
Source organism: Nitrospina sp. (assembly GCA_020430445.1). Classification (GTDB taxonomy): domain Bacteria; phylum Nitrospinota; class Nitrospinia; order Nitrospinales; family Nitrospinaceae; genus Nitronauta. The sequence goes on along the minus strand of JAGQJZ010000126.1, from coordinate 2,866 downwards.
CGGGCTCATCGTCCCCCACATCGTGCGCCTGATCGTCGGTCCCGATCTGCGCCTCCTGCTGCCCGCCAGCATGCTTTTTGGAGGGAGTTTCCTGGTATTGTGCGACACCGTCGCGCGCACGCTCATGGCCCCGGTCGAAATCCCCGTCGGCATCATCACCGCCATGCTGGGCGGCCCGTTTTTCATCTGGCTGCTCAAACGCAAACACAACTGAAGGGACCCCGATTGCAAAAAAAGCGTTCGCTCATGATTCAAGGCACCGGGTCCGGCGTCGGCAAAAGCATTCTCACCGCCGCCCTCTGCCGCTGGTTCCGCAACCGGGGATGGAACGTCGCCCCGTTCAAGGCGCAAAACATGTCCCTCAACTCCCATGTCACCGTCGACGGGGATGAAATGGGCCGGGCGCAGGCGTATCAGGCACAGGCCTGCGGCATTGAGCCGCACGTCTGCATGAACCCGGTTCTGCTCAAACCCACCGGCGACAACCTGTCCCAGGTCGTCCTGATGGGAAAACCGCTCCGGAACGCCAACGCCCAGGATTATTTTGCCAACCGCGACGAACACATGCAGGCGGTGCGCCAGGCGTTCGATTATCTCCAAGAAAGGCACGACCTGATCATCATTGAGGGCGCGGGAAGTCCGGCGGAAATCAACCTGCGCGAGCGCGACATCGTCAACATGGCCACGGCCCGGATGGCGAACGCACCGGTGCTGCTGGTCGGCGACATCGACCGGGGCGGCGTTTTCGCATGGATGAAGGGGACGTACGATCTGCTGACGCCGGAGGAACAGGCGCGTATCGCCGGATTTATCATCAACAAATTTCGCGGCGACCTCGACCTGTTAAAACCCGGCATCGAGATGTTCGAAGCGCTGGTGCCGAAACCGGTCCTGGGTGTTGTCCCATTCCAGCGCGAACTGTTCGTCGATGAAGAGGACGCCATTCCGGATGCCGCTCAGGCGGCTAAAACTCCAGGACCGTCAACAGTGCGCGTCGACATCCTCCGGTTGCCGCGTATTTCCAATTTCACGGACTTCACTCCCCTGTTTGAAGACCCGAATGTGATTGCGCGTTACGTCTGGCACCCTTCTCAAATCCAGAACCCCGACCTCATCATCATTCCCGGAAGCAAGAACACGCTGGGCGATCGCGCCTTCATCCGGGAACAGGGATTGGACCGGGCCCTGACGGCGTGTCACTCGGCGGGAACGGTTCTCCTCGGTATCTGCGCGGGATTCCAGATTCTCGGAACGAAGCTCCGCGATCCCTGGAAGGTGGAAAGCGATCTCGGAGAAACCGACGGACTGGGATTCCTCAATCTGCAGACCACCCTCAACCGGGAAAAGCAAACGCGGCAGGTCACCGCCTCCACTGCCGGCACAGGGTTCTTTGAAGAAGGCCTGCCCGTCGCCGGCTACGAAATCCACATGGGCGAAACGGAATGGGACGACTCCTGCACCGCCCTGTTTCAGGACAATTCCGCCCAGCCCGCGTCCCGGCTGGGAGTCTCCAATCGCGAGGGAACGGTTTTTGGAACCTACCTCCACGGGATTTTTGACGGGGACGTTTTCCGCGAAGCATTTTTGAACCGGCTACGGCGAATGCGCGGTCTGCCGGCCCCGCAAGAGGGTTTCAATTTTTCCGGCCTGAGGGAAAAACAATTCGACACGCTGGCGTCCCTGATTGAAGAGCATCTCGACACCCGCTATATCCTCAACCTGCTGGAAAAAAGCCGATGAAAACGGACAACCCAACTCACCCCGGTTTCGTTATTGCCGGCACGCATTCTTCCGTCGGCAAAACCTCGATCACCCTCGGTTTCCTGCGGGCGATCAAGCGCAGGCAAATCGCTTTAAATCCTTTCAAGGCGGGTCCGGATTATATCGATCCGGCGCACCACAGCCTGGCGGCGGGAGTCCCGAGTTACAACCTGGATTCCTGGATGTGCTCCCGCAACTACCTTGCAAAATTATTCCAGGATGTCATGCAGGGGAAATCCCTCGCCGTGGTCGAGGGCGTCATGGGACTGTTCGACGGCGCTCACGCGACGCGGGAAACCGGGACCACGGCGGAAGTCGCCCGCCTGCTCGACCTCCCCGTCCTCCTCGTCATAGACGGCAGCCAGATGGCCCGCTCGGCGGCGGCTCTGGTGAAAGGGTTCGCGGAGTTCGACCCCCGTCTGCGCTTTCTCGGCGTCATCGCCAACCGGGTCGGCAGCCCGGGGCACGCCCGCCTGATCGAACAGGCGCTGAAGCACCACACCGGCATCCCCCTGCTCGGTCACCTGCCCGTCAACGCCAGCCTGAACATTCCGGAGCGGCACCTCGGCCTGCACCAAAGCGTCGAACAATCCGACCGGCTGTACGAAGGCTGGGCCGATCATATCGAACAACACGTGAACCTCGACCGGATATTGCGGCAGGCCGGCTGGAGGAAAAAAGAGATCGTGTCTCCCGGGACGCCTCCTCCCCCTTCGCGCTGGCCCAGATTCAAAGGCACGGGATTCCAGGTGGGCATCGCCCGCGACCCCGCCTTTCAATTCTGCTATCAGGACACTCTCGACCTGATCCGGCATCTGGGAGGAAACGTTCATTTTTTCTCTCCGGTAAACGACCCGAAACTCCCGCCGCAGCTGGACTGGGTTTATTTCCCCGGCGGGTATCCGGAATTGTACGCGGAGGAACTGTCACAGAATAAAAGCATGCTCCGCTCCATCAAACGCTTCGCCCGCACGGGAGGCGTGCTGGCGGAATGCGGCGGCCTGATGTACGCGGGGAAAAAGATCCGAACCTCCGCGGGAAAAAGTTTGTCCATGACCGGCCTGTTCGACTTCTCCACCTCCATCAAAAAACCGGGGCTGACCCT
>JAGQJZ010000125.1 GCA_020430445.1 Nitrospina sp. | reverse complement strand
ACCCGGCGTCTCTGGAGGCGACCGTTTCGGCTTTGAAGAAAGCTTGACTGGGGAATTTACGGGATGGAGTTAAAAGGAAAACTTGCACTGGTGACCGGAGGGGCCAGGGGAATCGGCCAATGTATCGGAGAGGAACTGGCCCGGAACGGAGCGCATGTCCTGCTGGGTGACGTGGATGCGGACGGTGCGGCGGCGGCGGCCGGTAAAATCAATGCTGAAGGCGGAACCGCCTCTGGAATGGAATTAAATGTTACAGATTCCGGGCAACTGGCCGCGGTATTTGATAAAATCTCAAAGGATCACAAACCGCTGGATATCCTGGTCAACAATGCCGGGGTGACGCGGGACGGTCTGCTGATGCGGATGAAAGAGGCGGATTGGGACCTGGTTCTCAACATCAACCTCAAGGGAAGCTTCCTCTGTTCGCAGCAGGCGGTCAAACAGATGTTCAAACAAAGGTCCGGGGTGATTGTGAGCATCGCCTCCATCGTCGGTTTGATGGGGAATGCGGGGCAGGCCAATTATTCAGCCTCCAAGGCGGGATTGATCGGTCTGACCAAAACCCTGGCGCGGGAAGTGGCGTCCAGAAATGTTCGGGTCAATGCCATCGCTCCCGGTTTTATTGATACAGACATGACCCGTCAACTGGATGAAAAGGTCAGGGAGATGCTGGTTCAGCAGATCCCTCTGGCCAGTCTGGGACAACCTCAGGATATCGCCGATTGCGTTGGTTTTCTGGTTTCCGACCGGGCCCGTTACATCACGGGGCAGGTCATCAGCGTCAATGGCGGAATGTTGATGTAACCTCAATTGGAGTGCAACGACTATGTCGGTGGAACAGCGTGTTAAGGAAATTATCGTCGATCAGCTCGGTGTCGATGAAAAACAGGTAAATGGGACAGCGTCATTCATCGACGACCTGGGGGCGGATTCCCTGGATCAGGTGGAACTCGTGATGGCTCTTGAAGAGGAGTTTGATATCGAGATCCCGGATGAAGATGCAGAAAAGATTGCGACGGTTCAAAACGCAGTCGACTACATCAATAATCACACCAATTAATCCCCATTAATTCCAACACTGGAGTGTCATGACCCGGCGAGTTGTCGTTACCGGTATCGGAGTCATTTCGCCCTTGGGTATTGGACTCGAAAAAAACTGGGAAGCGGTCTGCTCCGGCACATCCGGAATCGGGCCCATCACCCGGTTTGATTGTTCGGATTTTCCAGTCACCATAGCGGGTGAGGTCAGGGGGTTTGACCCCGAAGCCTATATCAGCCACAAAGAGGTCAAGAAAATGGATACGTTTATCCATTACGCTTTGACCTGCGCCATACTGGCTCACGAAGATTCGGGAATCGAGGTCACCGAGGCCAATGCCGAGCGCATCGGGGTGTTGGTGGGGGTCGGGCTGGGCGGGCTCCCGGCGATCGAAAAGTACCATCTCGTGTGCCTGGAAAAGGGCCCCAAGAAGATCACGCCGTTTTTCATCCCCATGCTGATCGCCAACCTGGCGTCGGGCCAGGTATCGATTCATCTGGGGGCAAAAGGGCCCAACACCTGCGTGGTGACCGCCTGTGCCACCGGCACCCACGCTTTGGGAGAGGCTTACAAGCTGATTCGGGAGGACGAGGCGGATGTCATGTTCGCCGGAGGAACCGAGTCCGTTATCACGCCGCTTTGCGTGGCCGGGTTCAATGCTTCCCGCGCCCTGTCCCAGCGCAATGATGATCCTCAACGGGCCAGCCGTCCTTTCGACCGGGACCGTGATGGCTTCGTCATTGGCGAAGGCAGCGGGGTTTTGGTCCTGGAAGAACTGGAACATGCGAAGAAGCGCAATGCCAAAATATACGGTGAGATCATTGGCTACGCTTTGAACGGAGACGCCTATCACATCACCGCAACGTCGCCCGGAGGCGAAGGCGCCGCCCGGTGCATGAAGCGGGCGCTTGCAAGCGCCGGCATCAATCCGGAAGATGTGGACTATATCAACGCGCATGGAACATCGACCCAGGCGGACGCCACGGAAACTTCCGCCATCAAGACGGTGTTCGGTGACCATGCGAAAAAAATGATGGTGAGTTCCACCAAGTCCATGACCGGGCACCTTTTAGGGGCCGCGGGCGGGGTGGAAGCGATCTTTTCCCTAATGGCGCTCGGGAATGGGATCGTTCCGCCGACCATCAATTATGAAACTCCGGATCCGGAATGCGATCTGGATTACGTTCCCAATCAGGCCCGTGAAGCAAACCTCAACATCGCCATGTCCAATTCGTTCGGGTTTGGCGGCACCAACGGGGTTTTGATCATGAAGAAATTCGACTGACACCTTTAAATTTCCCACCACTCCATGCTCGATCCTGAACGCATTCAGGAACTTGAAAAACTCCAAAAGACCCTGGACTACCGGTTTGGGGATCTGAATCTTCTCAACAAGTCCCTCACGCACAAATCCTTTGTGAATGAGACCGCCTCGCCGCTCAAAAACAACGAGCGGTTTGAGTTCCTTGGCGACTCTGTTCTGGACCTGATCGTGAGCGATTACCTGATCGGTTCCTTCACCGATTTCAGCGAGGGCAAACTGTCCAAGATCCGCGCCGCGGTCGTCAACGAAACCTGCCTGGCGGGCCTTGCCCGGAAACTGAACCTTGGCCGGTTCCTGCTCCTGGGAAAAGGAGAAGAACAGTCCGGCGGCCGCGATAAAAGCTCTCTTCTGGCCAATGCCTACGAAGCGCTGACCGGGGCGGTCTATCTGGACGGAGGACTGGGCGAGGTCAAGCGGGTTTTTCTCGGGGGACTGAAACAGGAAATTCGGCAGCGGGTCGATTCAAGAGGGATACAGGATTTCAAGAGTGAGCTTCAGGAGTACACCCAGACCCACCTGAATTGCATCCCCGCTTACCGGGTGGTGGCGGAGCACGGCCCCGATCACGAGAAAACATTTGAGGTGGAATTGCTGATCCAGAACAAAGCGCAGGGCAGGGGGGTGGGCCGGAATAAAAAGGAAGCCGAGCAGGCTGCCGCGCGCCAGACTCTGGAGACCTTACGGCCCGAACAGGGGGCTTGAGCGCTCTCTTTGTATCGAATGGATTGCCGGTTTATTTTAAGTCCTTTTAACCGTATACTTCTTAGCTCAGCCGGGAAGCCGGCCAATAATGCACCCATGGCAGGTTCGTTTCAGTGAAGCGCCGGGGGACTCCCTGTTGTCTGGGGCCTGCCCTAATTGAATCGAGGAAACAATGGTCACCATAGGAATGAATTACAAAATACTTCCCGGAAAGGAAGAGATTTTTGAAGGGGCTTTCAAGAAGGTGGTGGAACTGATGGGCACCATGGAAGGCCACACCAAAACCAATATGTACCGCGATATCTCGGACCAGCAGTGCTACCTGATCGTTTCAGAATGGAGTTCCGAGGAAGCCTATCGGGGATTCATCAACTCCGACAAGTTTGGCGACGTGGTGGACTGGGGCAAGGAACACATTCTCGCGGGGCGGCCCAGCCACACGACCTATCAACACTAAGAGAATCCCCAGTCATTCTAAAGTTTGCGTTCCGGCAAGGGGAGGGCCTGCATGTGCGGACCCACCTGCGGCCCGGTGCAATTTTCAGAGTTGTTTCCGTCCGGGGTCATTCAGTTGAAATGGGAGAATGCTGGAGCTCCCCGTTCTGGATGGCCCGCTGCAGTTTTTTGTAAAAATGTTCCGTGTCGTGTGGGATGTGGTCGTCCACTCTCCAGCGCACGGTGACCAGTTTGCCGTCCGGATGGTTGACGATGCGGGTCACTTCCCCGTTGTTTTGGGACAGAGGTTCGTAGAGGTGGTCTCCAATCTGGATTTTCATTTTAAAGCATCTCCCCGGTGACCCGGAGTCCCTGGGATCAAACAGGGCCGGGCCGGGTGAGTTCTCCGATTTCCTTGATGGCCCATTATAACCCAGGACTTCCTGGACCGGTAACGCGGCAGGAGGGTATTCAACTCATGGAGGCATGTCGATGGCTTACATAACGATGGCCGCTATGTACCCGACGATGACGTCGGGCAAGGTCGATGAATTTCTGGTTCGCATCGGTGACACGGTCAAGGACGGAACACCGGTGGCCGAGATCATTGCCGAGGGATATTACACGCTTCTTTCGGAATATTACGGTGTGGTCAAGGAGATCTACGTCGGCGAGGGGGAGTATGTCGAGGTGGACACTCCCTTGATGGAAGTCGAGGAGATCGCATTGGCGGAAGGGGAAGATGTTCCCCGCGAGGCTAACCGAGAAGGGAAAAAATAAAAGTCGACGCCAGCATGTAAACGAAAAGGCCCATGATGTCGTTGAGCACCGTGACCACGGGCCCGGTGCTGATGGCGGGGTCGATTTCCATGCGCATGAACGCCATCGGCGCCATGGAGCCCACAAATCCGGCGGCGCTCACCGCCAGTATAATTCCCAACCCCACCGCCATTCCCAAAAGCGGTTTGGAGCCCAGCAGAGGCCCTGCGGCCACACCGATCAGCAGGCCGCAGATCAGGCCGAACAGGGCGCCGTTGATCAATCCCACCGAAATCTCACTGACCACCACGCGGCGGAGATTGTCCTGCTGAATGTCTCCGGTGGCCAGTCCGCGGACGATGACGGTCGCTCCCTGAATGCCGACATTTCCGGCCAGCCCCAGGACGAAGGGAACAAAAAACAGGATGGTTGAAAACTCCGAAATCCGGAACTGAAACTGTTTCAGGATGAACGCGCTCACCAGCCCGCCGATAAAAGTGGTCAGCAGCCAGGGAGCCCGGGTTTTCACCTTGCTGAGGGTCTTCTTGGCGAACGGGTCCGCCTTCGAGGTTCCCACCATGGTGAAAATGTCTTCGCTGGCTTCGTCCTGCATGACGCGCAGCACATCGTCGAAGGTGACGATCCCATACACGACATTTTTGGCGTCCACAACCGGCAGCGTGCTCATGTGTTCGTGATCCATGAGGTTGGCCACCCTTTCGATCGGGTCCACAAGGTTGACCGTGGGCATGTTATCCCGGGTGATCTGGTCCACGCGGAAGCTGGCGGGGGCGTGCAGCAAATCCCGCATCTTGAAAAAACCCAGCAACCGGTCTTCATTGTCCACCACAAAGAAGTAGTGTCCGTGGTCCTTTTCCCTGCCCCGCACCAGGCTCATGAGGAGGTCGCCGGCCAGGACGTCCTGCCGCACCTTGTTGAACTGCGGGTCCATCATGCCGCCGGCGGTTTCTTCCCGGTAGTGAATCAGGTCCTTGATGACGCGGGCGTCTTCCTGCGGAAGCTTCTGCAGGATTTCCGCCTGTTCCTCGGGCGGGTGTTCCTGGATGATGTCGGTGGCCTCGTCGGCCGGCATGGTTTCAATCAGGGGAACCAGTTCTTCGTGCCCCAGGTGATCGATGATCTCCTTGCGGGTTTCCCGATCCGTTTCGTACAGAACTTCCTGTTGCTTTTCCTCGGAATCGAGGAGTTCGAATATCCGTGATTTTTCCTCAACCGTGAAGGAATGGAGGATACGGGCGATTTCAAAATGGTTCATGGAATTGACCAGTTCCCGGGCCTCGGGTTCGGTCAATTTGCCGTCTTCAAAGATTAATTTTAATTCAGAGAGGCTCATGATTTTGGTATATTAACACTAGGTTATTTAAAGCAAAACACTACTTTCAAGCGGGGTTTCCATGACGATTTCGATGAATCACCGGGATTTGGAAAAGCTCCGGGCGGAACGTAAGAAGAAGATCACCAACTCACGTAAGAAACGGTCTTCTGTCCTTTCTGACAAAGCAAAAAGTAAAATGATGAAGAAGTTTGATGAGGAACACGAAGGTGAACTCAGCATTGACGAGCATGTGAAAATGAACGACTCCTATATGCGTACCGGCCTTTATGTTCCTAAAAAGAAGTGAGGGTTTGACTAGGGGGAGTTAAAACGTTTTGGGGGATCACGCTTCAGGAGCCACCTGGGTTTCGGTGACGGTTGATTTTTCGGTTTCCTGGGGAGGAGGGGCGCTTTCTTCAAAGCGGACTTTGTATTTTTCGTAGATATTATTTTCAATAAAAAATTCGACCAGGTCACGGTCCAGTTCATCATGTTCCGCCATGGCCCTCAATATACGGTAGACGTTGTTGAGGGGCATGGCTTTTTTGTAGGGGCGGTCGATAGCGGTCAACGCTTCGGCAATGTCGGTCACCGCCATCATGCGGCCTTCGAACGGAATTTCCTCTCCCTTGAGACCGAGCGGATACCCTTTTCCGTTGATGAACTCGTGGTGCGCTCCGGCGAAATGGGGAAGGTTTTTCAACTTCTTGGTGAACGGAATCTGGTTCAACATGTCCAGGGTGATTTTGGCGTGGTTTTTCATTACCTGGCGTTCGCCTTCGGTAATGCTGCCCTTGCGGATTGACAGGTTTTCCAGTTCATCGTCCGTCAGCAAATAGTGGACTTTGCCATCCAGTCCCTTGAAGCTTGTCCGGCGGATTTCCTTGAGCCGGGCGACGTGGTCGTCTTCCAGAAACTCCCGGGGTTCGTTGCAGAACTGGATGAACGTCCGTATGTCGCGGAAACTCTGTGCCCGGGCGTTGCCTTCCTCTTCCGCCTTGTCGATCTCTTCCGGTGAGGCTCCCTGGTTTTTCAGGTCCAGCATGGTCTGGATTTTTTCCGTCAGTGCGCAATGGATGGCGTACTCCAGTCTGAGATCGACATGGTGGATGCGGTCGAATATGGTCTGCAACTTCTTGCTCTTTTCGATGATCTCCACCGGCGTGGTGACCTTGCCGATATCGTGCATCCATCCGGCCACTTTGATTTCGTAAATTTGTTCCGGAGTGTAGCGGACGTTCTTGAAAGGGCCGCTGGTGGCCTTGTCCAGTTCTTCAGCCATGAGAACCGTGAGGTTGGCGACCCGGCGGATGTGGCCGCCTGTTACCGGAGATTTTTCATCGATGGCCGTGGCCATGACCTGGACAAACGATTCGAACAGGCGTTCCATGTCGGAAATCAGCTTGACGTTGGTGATGGCGATGGCCGCCTGGGAGGCCAGCGATTCGGTGAGACTTTCAAAATCCGGTGAAAAGGGATTGACGTTGCCCGTGCGCGGGCATTTGGAGTTCAACAGCTGGAGCACCCCGATGATGTCGTTTTCATGATTTCGCATAGGAACGACTAACATGGATTGTGATCGATAGCCGTACTGGGCATCGAAGTTTTTGGGACCCGTAAAGTCGAACAAATTGGTATCGTAAACATCGGGGATGTTGACGGGGATCCCGTGCAGAGCGACGAAGGCGGAGACGTTGGACTCCTTCATTTCCAGAGGGTCGAACTCGATCGCATCCCCGGTTTTGCCACCGAGGCGGATGTTAAGGCTGTCGTTTTGAACTATTTTGAACTTGAGGGTGTTGTCTTCGATGATATACAGGGACCCGGCATCGGCGCCGGTGAATTGCCGGGCCTGGTCCATGATGGTTTCGAGCAGGGCGTTGAGGTCGTAGACCCCGGAGAGGGCACGCCCGATATCGGTGAGTTTTTTGATCTGTTCCCGCA
>JAGQJZ010000124.1 GCA_020430445.1 Nitrospina sp. | reverse complement strand
GCTAAAACTCTAGGCCGTCCTGAAATCCAGCGAGCTTCCCAAAAACTCCTGAGCAAGGAAAACGGTTAATAGCTACGCTAAAACTCTAGGCCGTCCTGAAATCCAGCGAGCTTCCCAAAAACTCCTGAGCAAGGAAAACGGTTAATAGCTACGTCAAAATTCCGGGCCGTAGCCGAACTTTTGCCGCGCCTGTTCCAGAGTGTCCCGCGTGGCCTGGGCCGCTTCTTTCATTCCCTGTTGTTCGAACAGGCGGACCGCCTTTTCCAGGCTGGTGACCACCAGCATTTTGAACGGCGGTCCCGAGTTGTAATGGTACAGCGCCCAGCCCAGGTTGCCGTAGGCTTCCGCGTTTTCAGGATCGCGGTGCACCACGTAGTTGAGATGGCCGACGGCCTTCTCCCAGTTCTCCATGAGATTGTAGACATTGCCCAGTTTGAGGCGGACGTTGAGGTTGTCCGGTTCCAGCCGGTGCGCCGCTTCAAAAGCCCCCGCGGCGCGCTCGTATTGCCCCAGTTTCTTGTAGGCAATGCCCATGTTGTAAAACGGGCCGGTGGCGTTCGGGTTGGTCTGGATGGCTTTCAGGTAGGCGTCGACCGCCGCGTCGTACTCTCCCGCCCGGCTCAGTTCATTGCCCTTGAGGTACCAGTCCAGCGCCTCGTCGGCCAGACAGGGCAGGGCAGGGAGCAGCAGGGCCATCCCCAGCAAAAGAATGATGAAGGTTCGTTTCATATAGGCAACGGTAACAGGGACTGGAGCAAAATTGTACCTCAACCCTTGGGTCTGGGCAAGCGCGGTCCGGGCGTGAAACCAGCAGGTTTCCGGTGGATAGAGCTCTAGCGGCAACCGGAAACCCAGTAACGTCCGTCCTGTTCGGTCAGGCGGATGCGGCACCCCAGCGCTTTTGAGATGATCTTATCCGTCAGCATGTCTTTTTTCGGCCCCTGGGCCAGGGTTTCCCCTTTTTTCAGGTACAGGACGTGTGAGATGGCGGGGAGGAGTTCCTCGACGTGGTGCGTGACGTAGATCATGCGCGTCCGGGTGGCGGTGAGCTTTTGCAGGGAGTCCAGGAACCGTTCCCGGGTGGGGATGTCCAGCCCCGTGCAGGGTTCGTCCAGCACCAGCAGGTCCGGCTCAAACACCAGCGCCCGCGCCAGCAGCACCCGGCGGCGTTCGCCGTAGGAGAGTGAAAAAAAACGTTGCCGCGCCAGAGGCGCGATGCCCAAAAAGCGCATCATCTCCCGCGCCTGCTTCGTTTGAGCGGCGGTGGCTTTCTCCCACAGTCCGATGCTGTCGAAAAAGCCGGAGACCACCACCTCGAGTGCCGTGAGGTTCTGGTCGTAGGTTTGTTGGAACTCGGCCGAGACCAGGGCGGTGCGCTGACGGATTTCGCTGAGCCCGTTCCAGACGCGCGAGCCGAACCAGGAAACGCGGCCGCCTTCCACAGGCAGCAGTTCACCGAAGATCAGTTTGAGCAGGGTGGTTTTGCCCGATCCGTTGTTGCCGATGAGGGCCCAGTTTTCACCGGGGCGGTGCCGCCAGGTGATGTTTTTCAGGACCGGGTTTTGCTTGAGGCAGACCGTGGCGTTTTCAACATCCACGAGGAAACGTGACATGGCCGGTACCGGTCAGCCGAGGTGGAGGGCGGTGCCGTTGACGAAGTCGACCAGCGGCGTGCCTGGACGGTACAGGATGCGGTTGACCGCGGCGTATTCCTGGCTGATGCGGAACAGGTTTTTCAGGGGAAACTCGAGCAGGTCGCACAGCACCACCCGATTGACACCGCCGTGAGCGACGATGACGATGGTTTCCCCCATATGGGCCTGGGCGATTGCGTGGAATTTGGGCAGGACGCGGTCGTGCAGGTCCTGAAAGGACTCCCCGCCGTCGGCTTTGAAGGTGTCCGGATTTTGAAAGCGGTGTTCGAGAACGCCGGGATGTTGCTCCGCCAGTTCGCTGACGGACATGCCCTCCCATTTGCCGAAAGACAGTTCACGCAACTCCGGGCAGGAGGTGGGCGTCAACCCATGCGGTTCGGCAATCGCCCGCGCGCCTTCCCGCGTCCGCGTGAGGTCGCTGGAATAAACGGCGCTGACAGGATAGCGAGACAGCGTCTCCCCGAGCCGTTTCGATTGCGCAACGCCGTTTTCCGAGAGCGCGATGTCGTGGTGGCCGTTCAGGCAGACGAGATGCGAATTGGCGACCTCTCCGTGCCTGAGCAGGTAAACCGTGCACAGGGAGGGATCGGGTGGAGCGCTGGGGTCGGGAATGTAGGACACGGCGCGGGGCAGTTTGGTTGAAGGAGTTCAAATAAAAAAAGATGGCAGAGATGATCTGCCATCTTTTTCAAAATTCAGTCACAACCCACCCGCAAGCGGGCGAGGAGTCTTTATCGCAGGAACCCTGGAGAATCAACCACCAGAGGTGAACGGCCAGAAACAGCCCAGGTAGCAGTACTTCAGACCCTGAACTTTCATGAGACCGTTGTTGATACCGAAATAGTAGAGAAACATGGCGGCCTGGGCGATGACGTACCACACAATAGCGACACCCAGATTTCCCTTTTTAGGCTCTTCTGCGGGAATGTTGTCTTGATCCATGGAAAAAGCGTCTCCAGTTGAAGTTAAAAATTTCTTTGTACCACCCTGGGGTTAGCGCCAGACGGAAGCGAACCAATAAAAGAACCACAGGCAGAAAATAACCGTGGCGACGTAAATCCAGGGGCCGGCTTTCTCTTTTAATTTTTGCAGATCCATTCGGGTTTCCTTAGACTAGATTAATGGAATACGTTGTTGCTCTCAGAAAACTTTTTAAACCGGGTTCCCCCGCGAGGACTTCCGTCCTTTATTCTTGACACCCTGCTCGGGCGGGTGCTAGTTTACTTTTATTTTTTTCAGGAGAAGAGTTTATGGCCAGCAAAGACGGAAAACTGTTTGATACCATTGTCATGATCGGTTTGGGTGTCAATTGTCTGATGGCGCTCTATCTCCTCCTCATGTATTTCGAAGTCATCTGAACGGGCGAAATTTATCATAGCGCCCGCCCCGGGTCAAGGGTAAAAAGCCCCGGGGTCCCTTCCCTGATCTCCCTTTAACAGCCTCGTTTTTGCCGGTTTAGGTCCCTGCCGGAGTCACCGGGTAAAATACGTAAAGCATCAGGTAGGTGGCTGTGCTTGTGCATAAAATGAGCGCAAAAATCACCATGGTGGCCCGCCCCAGGATGCGGTGCCGGCGCGCTCCGTCCGGGAGCAGTTTTTCGACGGCTTTTTCGATGCTCACAATCAGTATAAACGTCACAAAAATAAGTATATAGGCGATTTGTGCGCCAAAGGGAAAGGAGTCGCGCCCGATCCATTGCAGGAGGTGGTTGGCGACGCCGATCCCGACAATCCACAAAATGATGCGGCGGAATTTTTGCGGGGAGACATTCAGGTTGCCGCCTTTCAGGACCCATTCGCCCGCTTTTTGTTCGCTCGCCCGAAAACCTTCCCAGATCATGTAAAACGTGAGGATCAGGCCAAACAGCACGAGAATCAGGTGTGTATTGAGGACGGGGAGGAACACATTTTCGTAGGTTTCGACGGAACCGCCAAACCCTTCCTTGCCTTCGAACGCGAGGGCTCCCAGGGAGCGGGCGTAGTAGTACCCGACGAAGTACAGCACCATCGAGACCATGGAGACGAGGATCAGTTTGTGGTGGCGGGTGCCGTGTCCCTTCTTGGCCATCCTCCAGGCAACGAGGAAGGACACGGTGAAAATCACCGCCAGCAGGTAGCTCAGGTCCGCGCCAACGGTTCCGGTGCTGACCAGGAAACCGGGGCTTTTCAGTAATTCATTCATAGGGAGACAATACCGGGGCGGGGATTAGCCTTCGCTTTTACCGAGCAGGAGCGTGCCGCCGTAAAACTCTCCTGCCCCGACCAGGGTCCAGATGAGCAGCGGTTCCATGTTCATCTGGGTGAAGAACATGAAGACCACCGCCGTCATGGTGGCCATCCCGAGAATTTGCAGGGCGCGGCCGAAAAAGTAGCGTACCGGACTCATGGAGTTATTTTTTCAACTGGGTGCGGATGGCCTTGTTGGCCTCCATCAACTGGTTGATGTGTTCCTGAACAATGGCCGCGACCGTTTGCCGGACCTGGCCGAGCACCACGCCGCCTGCGACCGTCATCGCTCCGGTGGCTTCCGGCATGTCCTCGGGTTTGGGGTTGTTGCGGATCTTTTCGTACTCTTTCTGTACCTGATCGTTGTCGAACAGGTCTTCCAGCGGATAGCTGTACAGCAGTTTGACGTAGTCACGCTCTTTTTCGCTGTCTTTTTTTGAGTCCCAAACGATGTTCTCCATTTCAATGGAAACCGGCTTGTCCTTTTCCGCGTTCATCCGCTTCTTGATTTCCTGGAAATAAGTTTTCATTTCCTTGTCGTCCTTGACCTCGTCCTGGGGAATCTTGGAGCTGATCTCGAACTCCAGGCAGTTGCCGCTCAGGTGCGGGCGGTTGATCTCGTACGTCACATTGGCGTGGTTGAACCGGCGTCCTTTTTTTACCGTATATTTTTTCTGAAGCTCTTCAATCAGGCTGTTGATCGCCTCTCCAGCTACCTGAATGAAAAGAATACCTTTCAATGTTGACATGCATCCTCCTGAAATGACAATCAATACGTAGTGTTGTGGTGTTCCGGCCCGGTACCGGGCCACGGGAACGGATAATTTGCTGAAACAGGTAATTATGAATGAAAACCGGTTTTTTCGAAAGCCCCTGAAGGAGAAAAATCAGCCGGGATCGGGCAGGCGTGCGCACAGGGCATCAGGTTTTCTGTCCGGTGGCGGGTGAGGCGGGGACCCCGGCCTCCGTTGCGGCCTCCTGTCCTTCCGATTTCAGGAAATTGGCGTCTCCCGTATTCTGGAAGGTGTAGCGGATCTGCACGCACCCGGGCTCCTTGTTGGCGCAATAGAATCCCAGGAACTGGACCTTGGCGTATTTGCCGTCCGCGGAACGGATGATATAGACGTTTTTCCGCGGGGTCAGCTTGTGCGTGATGTAATTGTATTTGTACCACTGCGCCAGCGCTTCGTTCTTGGTTTCGGTCCGGGTGGAGGTGTCGGGGATGAAGGGCCGGTTCGGAACCTGGTCGATGGAGTCGAAATCGACCTCGCCGAGATCCAGAACGCCTCCTTTGCCGAACTTGTTCGTTGCGCCGCCGTTGGTCATGACGTTGCCCCGGCGGAAGGCCAGATCCCATTCGCGGGAACTGCTGTCAAAAATATCGACCTGCTTGCCCCGGGAAAAATCGAAATAGGTCCAGTTTTCCTCCGAGGTGGCGTTGATCAGGGCGAACCGCGAGGGGATGATATTGGAAGGCGCCTCCGGTTCCTCCGGTTTTTGGGCTTCCATCAGGCCCGGCGCGCTACGCCGGGGTTCCACGCTGGAAGACCCCAGAAAGTCGTTCAGTTCGACAAACTTGTAGGGAAGCCAGAACAACCCGATCAAAAGCAGGGAAATGCACAGGTTCAGGATGAACAGATTGCGCCACATTTTGCGCTTCTTTTCCTTTTGCGTGTCCTGGGGTACTACCGTGGTATGGGTGTCAAATGCGTTTGTGCTCATGATAAAACCTGTTTAGGGTCATTGACCGGGGGTTACCGCCCGGGCTTCGGTAAAATCTTTCAAGACCCGGCTGACCACCATCTGGGTGAATTCCCGTTTGTTGAGCCAGCGGAGCTTGCCAAACCTGAGATTGGTGATGGAAGGCCGTTGCGATCCTACGAAACGCGCTCCCCAGATGGCCTCCCCGGTCTGGGTGCTGATGAGATAGACGCCGAATTCCAGCGCTACCGCAGGGCTCTTCGACGGATTTCCCTGCTGGTCGTAAAACAAATGTCCGTAACGGGTCACCGCCCCGATCATCACCGCGTCGATTTTATCCGCCGAATAAGGCAGGTCGTAGACGACCATGTTCCGCTCGCTGGCGGAACGGGCGGTTTTGGACTGGGGAGCCTGCCCCGCCCGCGACGCGGTGGAATTTTTACGGCTTTCCGGAGTGGTCATGATCTTCATCTGGTATTCTTCCACCATCTTTTTCGGGTGGATGACGGCATAGCGGCCCACGGTGTCGAGCTCGGTCGACACGCGCTCCGCCACTATGGAGCCCGCCTCTTCGTCTTTTTCCAGGCCCCGCGTCTTGTTTTCAAATTCGATGACCCCGATGCGGCGCACGCCCCGGAAAGCTTCCGGATCGAACACTTTACTTTGCACCTGGTCGTCCGGCTCCACCTTCAGCAGTTGCTCATAATATTTCGGATATTGATCTCCCTGCATGAACTTGTTCAGGTATTCCGGATAGGGATGATCCGTATTGACCTCCGGCGTCAGCGTCGGGTTGAGTTCGTTGAGCAACGGTTGCGATGAGTCGTTCCCGGGATGATAGGAGTGGGAATCGTAAACCGGTTTCCGGGATCCATCGTCCAGGGAAAATGCGTCGCCAATGGGAATGGCCTGTGCGGAGGTTCCACTGAGAGCCAGCGTTAATACGGCGATTCCAAGGGAACCGGTTGGGCGGTTGTTTGAGTTTTTTAACATGGTCTTGGGGTCAAGGTTTCCGGAAAACTTAACGGCAAGGAAGCGGTTCTTAACTCTTTGAAACAATGATAGCATAAGGTACAGTGAATGAAAATGGCAATCGGCGGGTCCCACAGGTGAAGTCCTGTTTCTGTTGGGCCCGCTTCTCTTTATTAAAATCGGATAGTTAGCCTTTAACCTTTATGTTAAAAGGTGAGGGGCTTCGAACTCCTCCCATTAGAAAATCATATGAATTCTGAAACAGTCCTGGTCACGGCGGGAGGCTTGCCTCCGGTGGTTCTGCCCTGGGTCTTGGGCGGGGTGACGCTGGCTGCCGGGTATTTCTTCTTCCTTTCCATCCGTCCCAAGCTCCGAATGCTGTTTGCGGCCGTGCCGGACAGCCGGCTGGATGACATCCCTTCACGGATCACGGCGGTGGCGGAGATTGCCTTCGGCCAGTCCAAAATGTTCAAGGACAAGGCGCCGGGCTGGATGCACGCCCTTATTTTCTGGGGATTTCTCATCCTGCTGTTGCGCGCGGCGGAGTTTTTTCTGTGGGGCTTTTTCCCCCCGCTTTACCAGCCGGGCGGCCCCACGGGAGGGCTCGCCGTCATGACCGTCTACTATTATATCAAAGATGTTGTGGTTGTTCTGGTGGCCCTGGCCTGTTGTTACGCTCTTTATCGCCGGCTGGTATTGAAGCCCAAACGCCTGACGTTGTCCGGCGAAGGTCTCCTGATTCTACTCCTGATCCTGGTCATCATGGGTTCGGACCTTGTCTTCGATCATGCGGATTCTGCAACGCTGAAAGCGGCTGCCTGGTGGGCGCACGTGCTGACGATTCTGGGGTTCGTTAACCTTCTGCCAAGATCTAAGCATTTTCATATTATCACCTCAATTCCAAACATTTTTTTGTCGCGTTCCGGGCGGCCGGGAAACGGGCTTTCGCGCCTGGATTTTGAAGGCGAAGAGGAGGATGAGTCCTTCGGCGTCACGCGGATCGAGGAGTTTACCTGGAAGCAATTGCTCGATCTCCACACTTGCACGGAGTGCGGCCGGTGCGATGTGTTCTGCCCGGCGCTCAACAGCGGCAAGCCGTTGTCGCCGAAACAGTTTACCGTCGATCTGCGCGAGCACCTGAACACCGTCACGCCCGCCCTCCTGAACACACCTGCCGGGGAACGGGATGCTATGGAGAGGCCGGAGTTGATGGGCGGCGTCATCAAAGACGAG
>JAGQJZ010000123.1 GCA_020430445.1 Nitrospina sp. | reverse complement strand
CCGGCGCCGACGATCGACACCTTGGCGATGCTGGAGTCCGCCGTCACTTCGGTGGCCTGGATTTCCCGGGCCGATTTTTCCATCACCTTGAGCGCCTCTTTGAGGTGGGCCCGGGGCAGGGTGAAGGAAATGTCCGTGTGCCCTTCCTGGCTGACGTTCTGGATGATCACGTCGACCGACAGGCCTTCGTCGGACAACGGACAAAACACCTTGGCCGCCACGCCGGGCTGGTCCGGCACGCCCTTCACGGTTATTTTCGACTGTTCCTTGGCGCACATGACGCCCGATACCACCGGTTGTTCCATTTCAGGACTCTCCTCACAGATCAAGGTTCCCGGGTCTTCCTCGAAAGAGGACAGCACCTTGAGGGGCATGTTGTATTTTTTGGCGTATTCGACACAGCGTATCTGCAGCACCTTGGCGCCGAGGCTGGCCATTTCCAGCATCTCGTCGAACGACACCCGGTCGAGCTTGCGCGCGTTGGGCACGATCCTGGGATCGGCGGTGAACACGCCGACCACGTCGGTGTAGATTTCGCAGACGTCCGACTGCAGGGCCACCGCCAGCGCCACGGCGGAGGTGTCCGATCCGCCCCGGCCCAGCGTGGTCACGTCGCCGTGTTCGTTGATGCCCTGAAAACCCGCGCACACGACCACTTGGTCGTCTTTCAATATCCGGCGCACGCGTTCGCCGTCGATCTGGATGATCCGCGCCCGCGTGTGGCTGCTGTCGGTGAGCAGGCCCATCTGCCGGCCGGTGAGCGACACGGCGGGGCAGTCCGCCTCCCGCAGGGCGATGGCGAGCAGCGCGGCGGAGATGCGTTCCCCGGACGACAGCAGGAGGTCGATCTCGCGCCGGTCGGGCAACTCCGACATCTGGTGCGCCAGGCCGAGCAGGCGGTCGGTTTCGCCCGCCATGGCGGAGACCACCACCAGCACTTTTTTGCCTTCGGCCCGTGCCTGGGCGACGCGTTTGGCGACATTGCGGATGCGCTCCGGACTGCCGACGGAGGTGCCGCCGAATTTTTGTACGACGATGTTCTGACTCATCAGGTTCCGTTGAAAAAAGTTTCGATCAGGGCGCGTCCGCTGGCGGCGGGCGCCTTCGTATCGTCCACCAGCGCCTCGGTGAACGCCTCGTGGGTGTGTTGTCCGTTGCCGCCACCCGGGTACAGCGCATAGGGAACGGCGGTTTTCTTGTACCGCATGAGGTCCACCGAACTCATGTGGTTTTCCGTGACCAGCATGCGCACGTTGCCGCGCAGCTCCACTGCCTGCAACAGCGGCCCGACCAGTTGCTCGTCGAAATCCTCGATCGCGGCGATCTTGTCGTCGATCATCCCCTTCAGCGACACGGTCTCTCCGGCGTCGGCGTGGACGTACACGATGTCGTGCCGGTCGAGCGCTTCGAGCGCTGCCTTCACCTGGACGGCAGGGTCTGCCACCGCCTCCACTACCTCCATCCCGGCGGATTTGGCCAGTCCGCGGAGCAGGGGCGATGCGGTGATCACGGCCCCGGTGCGCCCGAACTGGTTTTCAAACGCGGGCAGGGGCTTCATCGCGCCGGCGCCGGTTGCCACGCCCGCCCGGTTGCCCCAGAACCAGACGCTGTTGACCGGATCGAGGCTCTCGGACCGGCGGCGGCGGTTGAACGGGTGGTTGTGCAGGATGATCTGCGCCTCATTCATTAGATGCACCAACTCGCGATAGGCTTTTTCCTGCGGGATGTGCTTGCGGATGCCCTCGCCGACGAGTTCCATCGGCGGTTCCAGCCGGTGCGGAAACGGATCGGTCTTCATCACCATCAGGTTGCTGGCCCCGCCGCCGCTGTGGAAGCGGACGCCATCGCTGACGATGGACTCCTGCAGGGCGGCGATCAACATTTCGGAATCCTCACGCGACAGGCGGTCCGCCGTGAAATCCTTCAGGATCATGTCGTTGTGGCTCGACTGCAGGATGATGAAGTCGCAGCATAATGGCATCTCGCCTTCCCCCACTGGAACCCCCAGCGCCTGCGCCAGAAGGTGCCCGGCCGCTCCGGGGTATTCCTCCGGATCGTAGCCGAGAAGCCCGGGAAACGAGGCTTCGGGCCCTGCCGGCAGGGATTCGGGCACCGGATGGTACGCCCCGCCCGCGCCGCTTTGCACCATACGGTCCAGGTTGGGCACGTCCGCCATCTGCAATGGAGTTTGATTGTCTCTTTCGGCAATGGGCTGATCGCTCAGGCCACCGCCGATGACCACAAGATATTTCATAATTGTCCAGATAAAAAACGGGATTGAGGGGTCCTGTTATTATAACGCATTTTCATCCAATTGCCATGCAATGCAAGTGGATAATCTTTTGTTTTTTATGAATTTGCAGCCTTGCCGGAGATTCCGGGACCGGGTGCGCGGAGCCGGGCGAACGGGAAACCCCGCCGGGAAACGGATGGGGGATTCCGCCGGATTTGACATGGCGAAACAATTTCAACAATATAAAAGCGCCTGTCGATCGGTTTGCAAGCGGAGAACGGCCATGAAGTGTCCGAAATGCGGGGTGGAGCAGAAACCCACGGAAGTCTGCGTCGAGTGCGGTCTGGTGCTGGCGAAGTACCTTGCCGAGCGGGCGCTGCAACGCGAGCGTCCGGAACCCACGGCGGAACAGGTGAAGCGCGGCAAGATGGTGTCGATCCGGCGCGGCCTCAAAGTCACCCGCAACGTCAACACGCGCGACCTGCCGGACAAGATCCGCCGTGGCGAACTGTATCAAAGCGACGAGATTTCCACCGATGAGCAAAAGTGGGTGCTGGCGGGCACCCACCCGCAGTTGAAACGGTATTTCGAAAAGCCCGTGGAGTCCGAAGGGGAACAGCGCGCCAACGAGGAAGTGACGGTACGCGATCCGAAACAGGCTAAAAAACTGGAGCGGCTGGAAAAACAGTTTTCCAAAGGGAAGATCGCGGAGGCGCAATACAAGGAAGAGAAAAAGGAAATCCTGTTGAAGGCCCTGGACGACCAAAGGCAGGCCCACGCGGCGGGCGAAAAACGCGCCACGCTGGTGGGCGGAGCGGGCGTGCTCATGCTGGCGCTGGGGATTTACCTGCCGATCTACAAGGTCCGTCTCGTGCCCGACACCTCGCTCTACGACAAGAGCGTGATCGAGGCGGGCGTCATCGCCGGGCTGACGCTCCTGGCGCTGTTCACCATGGCCAAACTCGACTTCCGCTTTGTGCGCACGGTTGCCGTTGTCATCGGCGGGGTGCTGTACGGTATCTTTTACCGGCAGTACGCCCTGCTGCAACAGGTGAAGACCGGCGCGCTCAATGAGGTGCCGTCTGGCGTATTCGAAGGTTTCAACGACATCGGCGTCAGCAACCTGAGTCACGCCTGGGGCTGGTGGGTTTTCGCCACCGGAACGTTTTTTATCTTCATGTCCGGGTTTCTTCGAGGAAAGCGGTGATAACCGCTCGGCGCGGGGCCGGAAATATGCAATAAGGGGCCTGCCTCTTCTACATAACAAAGCCCCACAACGCTTCGCCAAGCAGGATCAACAATACGGAAGCGCCAAAGAGTGGGAAGCACACCATCATTAGAACGGCTGTCGTAATGAATGGCCATGATAAGGGCGGAGACTGTAACGCCGGGGGTGCGCCAAACTCTTTTTCCGGTTTGCGCCGCCACCACATGACAACGCCGCTGATAACCATGCCGACAATAGCGATACAGGGAATCAGCATCAGGATTTGATTGGCAAAACCAAAGTAGTTGCCCATGTGGATTGCGACCCCCCATTCCACCGCTTTTGCCGCGCTACCATATTTATCAAAGGGAATATCGCCCAATATCTCACCGCTGTAACGGTCTATATGCAGGGTGCGCTGTCCTTCCGGCTGGTTGGGGTAGGTGTAGGCCATATACACGCTTTTGGATTCCTGTGGCAGAAAAAGACGGTAGGCCTGCATGCCCTGAGCCTGAAGAATATCAGCAACCCGGTCGATAGTGAGTGGTGACATGGATTGTGTGTCGTCCGACTCCGGTATGGGGGCCTGCTGCAATGTCCACGGCAGATCTTGATGGTGGATATGGCGTGATGCACCAAGCGGTCTGCGCGTTCCATCGGGATAGCCGAGTCCGGCGGCATTGATAAGCGGAGAAAGCACCTTGTTGCCCCACACAGTTGCCCACGGAAGCCCGGAAATGACCAGGAAGACAATGAGCGCTGCTGTGTAGAGTCCGGTAATTTTATGAATGTCTTTCCACCATGCCCTGCCACGCAAGTGGAAGCGCGGCCACCAATTGCCTGTTTTCTGCCTGCGGGGAAACCAGAGATAAAACCCGGTCACAACCATGACAAGCGCCCAGCACGCGGCGAGTTCTACTATTGCATCGCCGAAATCACCCAGCATGAGCGAGCCATGCAACCGATCCGCGAGCCCTATCAGCGTGGTGGCATAGACGTAAGAACCCAGTACGGTTGCTGTTGGCGGATCAACAAAAACCCGCAAACTTTCATCTTTTGCCGTTGTGACAAACAGCTCGGCTGTGCGTTCCGGAGCTGTCGGCATATAAATACGTGTCACATGACTACCCGGATAAACCTTTTCAACCGCCGTTATCAACCGGCTTGGCGGTTGCGATGTTTCAACCCCGGAAGCAAAGCGTAATTCAGGATAGAGAACATCGTTGATTTCGTCATTGAAGAGATAAATAGCCCCTGTCAGTGACAATATGACAAGAAACGGGGCAACGCACAGCCCGGCATAAAAATGCCAGCGCCAGATCAGGTTATAGTACTTTCCTTGTTTGTGTTGCCCCGTTCCTGTCATGATACCCTCCCTAGAACCTGATGCCGTAGGTCATCTCAAATACGCGGGGTTCGCCGACATACACCTGCGTGCTGCTGTAGCCCGACCAGTCTGCATAAAACTCATCGGTCAGGTTTTTGCCGCGAAATACCAGGGTTCCCCTGCCGACCGGATAGGACAATGAGATGTCCAGAAGTGTACGGCCCGCCACCTCGATGGTGTTGGCATTATTCGTGAAAAATGCACCGGCATGGCGAACACCCGCACCCATCGTTAAAGGAAGCTGCTCCAAGGTGTAAGCCGTGTTCAGGTTGAATGTATGGTTGGGCACATTCACGGGACGATTGCCTTCCAGCGAGTTCCCTTGTCCATCCGAAAGCTCTGTAAACTCGGTATCCACCACCGAGGCGTTTGCGCCCACTTTCCACCGCTCCATTATTTCAAGAGCCACATCGAACTCGATACCGCGCGAACGCTGACTGCCGCCCTGAACCGTAAAAGCCGGATTATTCGGGTCACGCGTCAGGATGTCATCCTGGTCGATTTGGTAGAGTGAGAGTGTGGCCATGCCACGGTCATTCAGGAAGGACGACTTGATCCCCCCTTCGAATGATTCGCCGGTAGACAGTTCAAAGGCTGTATTATTCGTGTTGCTGAGCAGAAGCGTGGCCGTCGGAATCGTGGCCCGGTTGAATTGAGCGAACAGGGATATATCCTCATTCACGTCATACACGGTGCCGACACGCCATGACACACCCTCAAAATAGCGGTCGAACATTGTTGTCGTGCCGCTAATTAAATTAAATGCACCGCGCTCAAGCTCAATGTTCTCATAGCGAACGCCTACTACAACCAGCCAGTTTGGTGTGACGTTGAAGGCGTCTTCGGCAAACACGGCTGCCGTATCCACTTGGCTATCAAAATTCTGACGATAGTAGAAATTGGTATTGTTTTCTGCCGGAAACAGGCCGCGAACCGGATTAAAAGGATCGACCGCTGTCGAAGTGCCAAAACGGCGCTTCGATTTAAATTCGGTGGCAATGTATTCCGCGCCCACCGTAAACCGATTGCGTCTGCCCGCTATTTCTCCGTCATTGGATAACGTCAGCCGGTTTGACCAGAACTGATGGTCGTGGGTGATCAGGGTCGCGTCACGGTCCAGCAGTCCGGTTCCAGTGTTGAAGGTGTAAAAATCCACATCCATCCAGGATCGATCCGCCGTGAAGAAGCTGAACCTGTTATCCACCTTCCAGCTATCCGTCAGCGCGTATTCCGCATTGGCACGCAGCCAGACGGAATCGGATTCCATCAATCCATCTGTGACGTTATAGTTTTTGTGCTTTATTGCCTCATCCAGCACAAAGCCGTTAGTCGTGGACACCTCATCGCTTGGGTTGATCGCAGAGGACAGGGGGATCAGCGGCGTGGCGTAATAAGCGGTATCAAAATTATCGCGAAAATAATCGAGTGCGACGGAGAGTTTCAGGCGATCCATTGCCTCCGTCATGATGCCGGTTGTCAGCCCGAATTTTTCGAAATCCGTATCGTCAATATACCCGTCCGACCGGCCATAGGTGATCGTTGCGTTCGCCGCCGTTTTGTCATTCACCGGTTGGTTGAAGGCCGCGCCTGCCCGGAAGGTATTAAAACTGCCATAATTCACAAAGGCATCTTGCGTGGCCTCACTCGTGTCTGGCTTGCGCGTCACCAGATTGATGGCTCCGGCCAGAGCTCCGGTACCATTGACAATGGAGGCCGGGCCTTTCAGCGCTTCCACCCGCGCGAAATGGTAGGAGTCATAATTCCGCATCATCAGTACGGGATCTATGGTTCTCACCCCATCGATGAGATAGCCCGTGCTCGCCCGGCCAAAACCACGCATCGACACCATGCCCGGTTCACCGGGGTTGTTGCCGGATACCACCCCTGGTATGGCGTTATAAACATCGATCAGGTCCGTTAAACCCTGCTTCTGCATTTTTTCCTGGCTGATAATATTGACTGTTGCCGGGGTTTCCTTTGCCGTCAGTCCCAAATGGCTGCCGACCTCCGTGTGCTGTTTTAACTCAACACGTTCCGCTATTGCTTTCACCTCTTTCAATGTGGTTTCTTCCGCAGCGTTTGCGGAACCGCCTAGGATGGTGCCGGCGCATAGCGCGCTCAACAATAATTTAGAAATGCGCGCCGTAACCTCATCGAGCAGGTCGGCCTTGTCTGTAAAAGGTGCATTGCGTGAAACCGTAATTCCCTTTGCCATCTCAAATTCTCCTTGATTTCTCAATCGGGATTAAAACGCGGCATCGGCTGGCAGGCCCCTCCCAGGCGCACACTGAAAGGGAGCTACAAATAAAACCCAGTGCACACAAGGGCGGCCCGGGTTAATAGCGATCACCTGGACGCACGCGCATTCTGGTCTATGAGCTTTCCTGGAGATTTATCCAGAAAAAGAATTCACAAACCTGTTTGTTGCTGACTAGATTGAGAAAGGTGTTTTTGGAGGAGGGGACAACGGGAATGAATCGGGTATTTTGTATAAGAAGGGTGAAGGAGGGAAGACCGGCCCGGAAGACAAGCGGGAAGATGCCGTGGAGTTTTGGCTTTTGATCATATTGGGAAAGGAGGAGCTTGCGATACGTTCCGATTGAAGCGGGCTGGCTCCACAATCCGATTTGATCGAACACTTGTGATGGGAGATTGGCTGGCTTGCGTGGGGGCATGGGAGCCCATGGTGTTGATGGTTTAAGGGGCAGTGTAAATGGCTCTTTTCCTTCTTTAACTCATGGGAGGGGGCGGAGTGATCATGGTGAAATGGAGAAGCATGCACAACTCCCGCAGCCCAGACCATTGACCAAAGCAGGAAAATTAAAATGACCTTTACACTGTGTCCCATGGTGCGGATGATATGACAATTGAAAATATGCAGTCAATAGAATTGTTTGATTTTGCGACGTTTTGGTTGGGTTTGCTGCGCGTTTTCCCGCCGCAGTGAAAAGAGCTTACTCGTCCG
>JAGQJZ010000122.1 GCA_020430445.1 Nitrospina sp. | reverse complement strand
CGGTGGATTCCACCGCCAACGTCTACGTCACCGGCAGCACCACGTCCACCAACTTCCCGACGCAAAGCGCTTTTCAAAACGCCATCGGCGACGGCACCGGCGCGGCCAGCGACGCCTTCATCACCAAATTCAACAGCGCCGGATCGACGCTGGCGTATTCCTCCTACCTCGGGGGAAGCGCCGCCGACGTGGGCAACGCCATCACCGTAGACGGCGGCAACCGCGTGCTCATCACCGGACGCACCGCGTCGACGGATTTTCCCGTTGTGCAGGCGGAACAGCCCACCCTGGGCGGCGGCTCGGGCACCGACGCCTTCGTCGCCCGCCTGCTGGCCGACGGCAGCGCGGTGCAGTACGCCACCTACCTCGGCGGCAGCAATTTCGACGAAGGGCTTTCCATCGCCGTCGACTCCGCCTTCAGCGCACTGGTGGCGGGACGCACGGACTCCACCGATTTCCCCGTCCGCAACGAGTTGCAGCGCGACCTCGGCGGCGGTTCAGGCTCCGACGGGTTCGCCACGCGTTACAATAATTTCGGCAACCTGCTCTCCTGGTCGACCTACCTCGGCGGAAGCGGCACCGACCAGGCGACCGGTATCGCCGTCGACAGCAACCTCATGGCCTACGTGACCGGTTTCACCGGTTCCAGCGACTTCCCGACCCAGGACGCGCTGCAGGGCTCTCTCGGCGGCGGCGGGCTGGATGCGTTTTTCACGCGGCTCGAGCTGATCGAAGTCAATCCGGAACTGGCCTCGAGTTCCACCGTCATTTCTCCTTATTACCAGGTCTCGCCCGGCGTCTATTCCTTCATCGGCATCACCCACCCGTCGCTGGCCGGGATGAACTCGCAGATCGGCATCCGCGCCGTGGCGTACAACAACAACGGCTTGCAGTTCGGCACCGCGACCGAGTTCACCGTCGATGCCGGCGAAACGGCGCGGCTGTTTTTCGTGCCGCCCAACCACGCCACGCTGAATCCGGGAACGATCCCCAACGCCAGCTTTATCGTCGGCAGCGAAGGCAGCGGACGCGTGCGGTTCGCTCCCGTCGCCCGGGAACCGACCGAGGTCATTCCCGGCGGCGGCGTGGCGGACATCACCATGCTCAGTTTCTGGGGGGCGGTTGTGGTGGAGGAGTTTTTGAGCGGCTTCGCCGTCACCTTCATCGGTGATCTGCAGAACTCCGCTTCGCATCCGGGAATCGGCCCCAACCGCATGCCCAGCGGCGTGAACTGACCCGGCTCCGCCGCCGAGACTCCGCTTTTCTTTTCACAAACCATCCCCTATAATCGCCGCTATGAAAATTCAACGAGACTGGCTCCAGCAATACGTCGACTGCCCCCTGCCCACGGAAGAATTGGGACACACCCTGACCATGGCGGGCCTCGAAATCGAAGCGCACGAAACGGTGTCCCTGCCCGATGGCGAATCCACCGAGGTTCTGGAACTCAACGTCACGCCCAACCGCGGCTATTGCCTGAGCCACATCGGCGTGGCGCGGGAGGTGGCGGCCCTGACGGATTCGGCGCTCACCCTGCCCCATCCGGAGGAAACCCTGCGCGACGCGCCAACGGGACCCGGCATCGGCGAACGCCTGTCGGTCGGCCTGGAAGCCGCCGACCTGTGCCCCCGGTACGCCGCCCTGGTGATTGAAAACGTGAATGTCGCTCCCTCGCCGAAATGGCTGGCGGACCGGCTGACCGCCATCGGACTGCGCCCGATCAACAACGTCGTCGACATCACCAACTTCGTCCTGATGGAATACGGACAGCCGCTGCACGCCTTCGACCTCGACCGGCTGGCGGACCGCAGGATCGTCATCCGCCGCGCAAAAGAGAAAGAAGCCTTCGAGGCGCTGGACGGCACAAAACTCGAACTGGAACCGGACGCCCTGGTCATCGCCGACAATGAAAAACCGGTGGCGCTGGCGGGCGTCATGGGCGGCGCCAACAGCCAGGTGACGGAGACCACGCTGAACATCGCGCTGGAAAGCGCCTGTTTCGACCCTTCGTCCGTACGCAAGACATCGAAGCAATACGGATTGCGCTCCGACTCCTCTTACCGTTTTGAACGCGGTGTCGATATCGAAGCCGTCATCACCGCGCAGGCGCGGGCTGCCCAGTTGATTCTAGAACTGGCGGGCGGCACTCTGGCGGAAGGGCGCATCGACCAGTACCCGACGCCACGGGGCGGCAGCACGACCCGGTTCCGCGTCGAGCGCTGCAATGCGGTACTGGGCACGCGGCTTTCAGCGGACGAGATCAAACATTACCTGACCGCCCTGGGAATGGGCATCGTGGACGGCGGAAACGGAGAATTCGAAATCACGGTTCCCGCCTTCCGCCCCATGCTGGAACGCGAGATCGACTTGATCGAGGAGGTCGCCCGCCTGCACGGCTACGACAAGATCGAGATCACCGCCCCGGTGGGCGCCCTGGCTTCGACCCAGTTCACGCCCGTGCAAACGCTGGTCCGCCAGTGCCGGGAAACGCTCACCGGCCTGGGCTATGCCGAGGTGGTCAACTACAGCTTTCTCGAGCAGGAAAACGCCGAACCGTTCCTCACCGCCTTCGGCGGAGAAAACGCCGCGACCATCGCGCTGGACAACCCGATCAGTCTGGACCTCGGCACCATGCGGACCAGCCTGATTCCCGGCCTGGTCAAAACCGCCGTCAGAAACATCCACCACGGACAGAAATCGCTCCGCCTGTTTGAGCAGGGAACGGCCTTCTTCAGGGAAGGTGAAAGCATCACCGAACGGGCCTGCCTGGCCGTCGTCGTCACCGGCCTCTATCCGCCGGACATCTGGCATGCGGCGGGGAAGGGCTACGACTTTTTCGACCTCAAGGGGACTTTCGAAACTCTCATGGCGCGCTTCGGCGTGACCGCGGACGCCCGTTCCGCCTCCCGCCCCTGGTTTTCCACAAGCCCTGCGGTGGATTATTTTTCCGGAGACCGGCGGATCGCTTCCCTGGGTGAACTGGCTGCGGAAACAGCCCGGCGGATGGACCTGGAGCAGGCTTTGTTCGCGCTGGAAATCGATCTGGAAGCCCTGGCGGCCGCCCTGCCGGAGACCGTTCGTTTTCAACCGTTGCCACGGTTTCCCGGCAGTTACCGGGACATCTCTCTCCTGGTGGACCAGAAGATTCCGGCGGGCGACATCGCGGCAACCATCCGGTCCGCCGGCCAGCCGCTCCTGCAACAGGTCGAACTGTACGACCATTTCGAAGGCAAGAAGCTGGAACCGGGGAAGAAGAGCCTGACCTATGCGCTGATGTTTCAATCGCCTGAAAAAACCCTGACCGATGAAGAAGTGAACCCCGTTTTCGAAAGCATCGTCAGGACACTGGCGGAAAAGGTGGACGCGCGTCTGCGGGATTGATTCCGCGCCACCCGTTGTCCCGGGTTCCGCCTGCGGGCCCGCCATTGACAACGTAAAATTGCGGGTGATAGGATGCCGTATGTCTGATTTTCCCCTGGACGAACTGGAGAATCTGATCCCCACCCTCGTTGAGGAAACCCGCCGGCTGAAAGAACAGAACCTGCGCCTCGGGGAAGAATGCGATCGCCTGAGCGCCCGGCTTGAAGAGCAGGGCGAGGTTTCAACTCAACTGGAAGAGGCCCGGGCGCGGATCAGGAACCTGGAAGCCCGGAAGCAGAAGCTGGAATCCGAAAGGACGGAGTTGCGTTCCCGCCTCCAACGGTTGTACGACCAGATGGAGAACGTCGACTTTCTGTGACCTGCCCGGCACGCGTGCCGCCACCCACCCACAGGAGCGGGTATGAACCAGCGCAGTAAAATCAAAATCCACGGAAAAACCTACACCATCCGCACCCCGGACTCTGACATCGACCCGCAGGAACTGGCGGATTACGTCGACACCAAAATGCAGGAGTTGATCAGCGGCGCTCCCAAGGCCTCCACCCTCGACATGGCGGTGCTGACCGCGCTCAACATCACCCTGCAACTGTTCCAGACTCAGGAACGGTTGAAAGTCCTGGAAGAAGCCCACACCCGGCAGACCAAAGACTGGACCGAACGCTGCTCCGGACTTGCGGAACAAGTCAAAACCGCCCTTTCTTGAACCAGTTGGCCCGTTTCCGGAGCCGACTCAATCCTTGTGGTCATTTTAGTGTTGTGCTAGGATTGAGCCATCAGGAACGTGGTTTCCCTGCTGTGCTCGAGTGAACAGTCAATTCTTGAGCCAACTCGTGAAAAACGGGATTGAAACTTAACTGTGGTGTGCAAACCTCCCGGGAGGAGGGAGCCTGAAGCAGAAACGGAGATCCCACCTGTCCTTGGCAGGTTCAAAAATTAGATTTTTTGCACGGTACAGCGGGGAACCTTCCCCTTTCCTTTCGGGTATCCGGGGAAATGGCGGGGTTCAGAACGCAACCTGGCCGATCATCACTCAGTTTGAACAATCGGAACGGACACAATTTCAGTGGCGTTTTTAATCATAAATTTTATATTTCTGGGAACATTGGGAACCTTAATGGCCGCGGAGTGGAGTGCAACTCACCGACCCCTCCGGGTCACCGCCCGTCCCACCCGAAATCTCCGCCACTTGATTGCCCGCGGTTCCCAGGCCAGGTAAGCGTCATCTGCCCTCCCCCAGCAACATCCTGAACAAGGCTTGAAGCATTGAATCACGCAGGACGTTCCGTGGAAATCCTGCCAGGCAGGAGTCCTGCTGATGAAGAAGAGTGTCCTGGATTCCAAACGGGAGACCCGCCAGGCCGCCAAAACGCTTCTCGGAAGCCTGTCGCCTGAAGAGAACACGGAAAAAAGCGCCCGCATCGCGGAAAAGGCATTGTCCGATCCGGCCTTGAGGGCGGCAGAACGCATATTGATTTACCGGGCCATGCCCGTCGAAGTCCAGACTCAGTCTATTATCAATCGGTTGAGGGCCGCCGGGCACGAAGTCTTTGTCCCGGTGGTGATTCCCAAGGCACCCGACCTTGCCGTGGCCCGGTGGCCACAGTCGGAGACAGCCTGGGAAGCCGGACCGTTTGGCATCGCCCAGCCCAGGATGGAGAACACGGAAACCCTGGACCCGGCATCACTGGACCTGGTCTTCACCCCCGGCCTGGCGTTCGATCCTGCCGGAGGCCGGCTGGGATACGGCAAGGGATATTTTGACCGCCTGTTCCGCAAGACAGGCGACACCTGCCAACGCATCGGTCTGGCATTTGACATACAGGTGATTCCACAGGTTCCCACGGGACCCGAGGACGTTGCAGTGCACCGGATCATCACCGAAACCCGTTCGATCCGCTGCTCCCCCTGAACCGGGGAGCATTAACCTATATACGAGGCTTGAAACTCAATGGGAATCCTGTCGGAAATTCATGTCACCTCGGTCACCCTGATTCTGGGGATGACCGTCACACTGGTGGGTGGTTTCTTTGTCGGTTATTTTTTGAGAAAAAAATTCACCGAATACCAGATCAAGGAAGCGGAAACTCTGGGGCAAAAAATAATCGAGGAAGCGGAAAAGGAAGCGGAAACCCGCAAGAAAACGGTTGAAGTTGAAATGCGCGAACACCGGATGTCCATGGTGTCCGAGCTTGAAAAAGAAAAGGACGCCCACAACCGGAAATTGCACAAGCAGGAAATGGCCCTGGCGGAAAAAGAAGCCGAGTTGAAACTTTCCATCGAAAAAACCCGCTCCGCCGAACAGGAGTTTTTGAACCGGAAAAAAGACACGGAGCAGCAGTTCCAGAACCTCGAACAAAAACAAAACGAATACAAAGACCTGATCCAGCAGGAAATCCACAAGCTGGAGTCCCTGGCCAACTACACAGCGGAAGAAGCCAAGGAGGCCATCCGCAACGAAGTTCTCGACGAAGCCCGCCTCGAGGCCGGCAAGGAGATCAAACGGATCGAGGAAAACGCCCAGCGCACGGCGGAAAACGAAGCCCGGCGGATCATCTCCTACGCCATCCAGCGGCTGGCTTCGGACCACGTCGCCGAATCCACCGTTTCCGTGGTGGAGCTCCCCAACGATGACATCAAGGGCCGCATCATCGGCCGCGAAGGCCGCAACATCCGGGCGCTGGAACAGTGTACCGGCATCGACCTGATCATCGACGACACGCCCGGCGCGGTGGTCCTGTCGGGATTCGACCCCATCCGCCGGGAGATCGCCCGGCGCGCCCTGGAAAAACTGACCCTGGACGGCCGCATCCATCCCGGCCGCATCGAGGAAGTGGTCAACAAATGTAAAAAGGAAGTCGAACAGGGCATCGTCAAAGCCGGAGAGCAGGCCATCATCGACGTCGGCGTCGACGCCATGCCGGCGGAAATGGTCAAGCTGCTGGGCCGCCTGCAGTACCGGACCAGTTACACGCAGAACGTGCTCGACCATTCCAAGGAAGTGGCCTGGGTGTGCGGCGCCATGGCGGCGGAGATCGGGCTGGACGTCAAACTGGCGAAACGCGCCGGGCTCCTGCACGACATCGGCAAGGCCATCGACCGCCACACCGACGGCACCCACACGCAGCTCGGCGTGGACATCGCCAAGCGCTACAACGAACACCAGTACGTGGTCAACGCCATCGCCGCGCATCATGAAGACGTCGAACCGGAATCGCTCTATGCGGTGCTGGTCGCGACCGGCGACACCATCTCCGCGTCACGCCCCGGGGCGCGGCGCGAGATGCTGGAAACCTACACCCAGAGAATGAGCCAGCTTGAAGAGATCGGCGACTCGTACAAGGGCGTCGAAAAAACCTACGCCATCCAGGCGGGCCGCGAGGTGCGGATCATCGTCCTGCCCGAGTCCATGACCGACGAGGAGGCGAACCTGCTGGCGAAAGACATCGGCAAGCGTATCGAGAAGGAAGTGACCTACCCCGGCGAGATCAAGATCACCGTCGTCCGGGAGTCGCGTTTCGTCTCCGTCGCCCGGTGACGCGCAGCCCACGGCTGCTTGCATCGGAGTTTCAGGGGAATCTCTGACAATCCGGTATTTCCGGTTCCGGCGGCTTGCAGGTTCTGAACGACCCGGATCTGCCTGTGTCCGGGACAATTTTCAAACACCCCCTTATTTTTTCTGCAGGGGTTGACCAGTACCGTATAATAAAGCCGGAACGCCGGGGCGGTTTTTTCCTGCCTTTGCGCGCATCCGGCGCTCACCGGGATTTTCCACCTTTTCCAAAACCGTATTCCTTCAGACTCACCATCACTCATGGACGATTTAAACGAACTACTCAAAATCCGGCGCGACAAGCTCGACGAGTTCCGCGCCCTCGGGGTCAATCCCTACATCAACCGCTTTCACGTGACCCACACCCTGGGGCCCCTCCTGGAGGAAAACCGGGACCTGGACCGCGAGGCGCTGGACGGCAAGAACCAGACGGTCACCGTGGCCGGGCGCATCGTCAGCAAGCGCAAGCACGGCAAGACCTCCTTCTGCCACATCCAGGACGGCACGGGAAAACTGCAGGTCTTCGTCCGCCAGAACGATATCGGGGACGAGGCTTACGACCTGTTCGCAAAATTTGATATCGGCGACTTCATCGGGGTCGAGGGAAGGGTCTCGCGGACAAAAACGGAAGAACTCACCATCTTCTCCAGCAAGATCACCCTGCTCACCAAATCGCTCCTGCCGCTGCCGGAAAAATGGCATGGCCTGAAAGATGTCGAGCTGCGCTACCGCCAGCGCTATGTCGACCTCATCATGAACGACGAGGCGAAGCAGATATTCGTCAAGCGCAGCGGCATCATCCGCGCCATTCGCGACTTCCTGAACGATCGCGGCTATCTGGAAGTGGAAACACCGATGATGCAGTCCATCCCCGGCGGCGCCACG
>JAGQJZ010000121.1 GCA_020430445.1 Nitrospina sp. | reverse complement strand
CCCGGACGGCGGACCCATCAGTCCCTTCTCCCAGCCCTTTCTTCTGCCCCCCGGCGGAATGACAATCTGATACTATATCCACGCGGCGAATCAGTTGAGGCGGCCTCGAACAGTGGCCCCTGGCCGCGAACAGGCCATGCTTTTTTAAGGCCTGCGGGTGGTGTGACCGGAGTTTGAAGATCCCCTTAATAAAACTTTTCAAGTAGGCTGTGAACGGCTATGAGAGACCAGGATAGTCCGCTGGAAACCAGACAATTTACCGTGATCGCCCAGGACCCGAAAGTCAAGGTCAACGGAAAAATTCTCACCGCAAAGCTGGAAATCCCCGCCGAGGTGCTGGACCCGGGCCCGACGGGGTATCGCGTCAAAGTCATTGATTACGATTCGTCGCGCGACAAGTTCATTCAACCCGGCCCCACAAGCGAGGGAGACCCTTTCGAATCGGTCCCGCCCAACCAGCTTGTGGACGATCCAAACTTCCACGCACAAAACGTCTACGCCATCGTCATGAGTATCCTCGCCCGGTTCGAAAGGGCGCTCGGCCGTAGGGTGCGCTGGGGATTTGACGACAACGCCCATCAGATCAAGGTGCTGCCGCACGCCTTCTCCGATGCCAATGCCTTTTATTCGCGCGACCAGGAATCGCTGATGTTCGGTTATTTCGGCACCCCCCAGCGGAAAGTGTTCACCTGCCTGTCGCACGACATCGTCGCCCATGAAACGACGCACGCGCTGATCGACGGATTGCGCAGCAATTACCTCCTGCCCTCTTCGCCGGACCAGACCGCGTTTCATGAAGGTTTCTCCGATGTGATCTCGCTCCTTTCCGTGTTCAGAATGCGGGAGGTGGTGGACGCGATCCTGCAGGCCAGCGCCTCGAAAAACAAAAACGGATTCACCTTTCTTCAAAAAGACCTGACCGTCGACAAGCTCAGACAAAACGCCCTGATGGGCCTGGCCGAGGAAATGGGCGAGGAACTGACGGGAGTGCGGGGAGAACCCCTGCGCAATTCCCTGCAACTGAAACCTTCGGTCCGCCACTTGAAAGAACGGCTTGAGCCGCACGATCGGGGAGAGATTCTGGTCGCGGCGATGCTGGGCGCGTTGCTCGAAGTCTGGGTGCGCCGGCTGTTCCCGAACGGCCGCCGGGGCGTGAAGGCCCTGGACCGAATCCACGTTGTGCGGGAAGGCGCGAAAGCGGCCGACCACCTGCTCACCATGGCCATCCGCGCCATCGACTACACCCCGCCTGTGGACCTTCAGTTCGGGGAGTACCTGAGCGCCTTGCTGACGGCGGACGCCGAGCTCAACAAAAACGACGGCTCGTACGGCTACCGGGAAATCCTGCGAAAATCGTTCGCCGATTACGGGATCACGCCCGAGGTGAAAAAGTCCGTTGGAGAAACAGGCACCTGGAACCCTCCCCAGAAACCGGTCACGTATGACCGCACCCGGTTCGACGCGATGAAGCACGACCCGGAAGAGGTGTTCCGTTTCGTCTGGGAAAACCGCAAGGTTCTCGGCCTCGAGGAAGACGCCTACACGTTTGTCCAGTCGGTGCGCCCGACGGTGCGGGTCAACGCAGACGGTTTCATCCTGCGGGAAACGGTCGCCGAGTATGTCCAGAAACTGCAGATACGGGCGGACGAGCTTGCCGATTATGGTTTGAGGAAACCCAATGGCATGAATGACTGGACGGAGATCACACTCCTTGGCGGAGGCACTCTCGTCTTCAACGATTACGGCCAGTTGAAGTTCAACATTGGCAACGGCGTGCGCAGTGACCGGCAACAGCGGCGGATCGATTACCTGTTCGAGACCGGGCACTTCGATGACCAGGGAGCCAAGGCGCTCGACCTCTCCAAGGTCCATCGCATGCGCGCCGGCGGCCCGGGCCCGCGCGACCCTTATCTCGAAAGGAACACCTGATGCCCGCACCAAAACCGGAATCCGTCGACATCATCACCTATGAAGTGGGGTTTGGCGACTGCTTTCTCCTGCGCATCCATTATCCCGGGCAAACACGTTCAAGGTCGGTGCTGATCGACTTCGGCTCCACCCAAAAAAACAATTTTTCACTCGGGCAGGTCTCGCAGAAGATAAAAAGCGATTGCGGCGGCAAACTCGACGTCGTGGTGGCCACGCACCGCCACAAGGATCACGTCCATGGCTTCACCCTGAGCAGTAAAAACCGCGGCACCGGCAAGGTCATCCGGGACTTGCAGCCCGGTGCCGTCATCATGCCGTGGACGGAAGACCCGGACGCCGACCCGAAAGCCAGACAACCCACCAAAAGATACAGCGCCCACGAAAAGAGCCTGGTCAAGCGGCTGGGCAACATGCAGGCCCTCGCCGGCGCCCTGGCGGAACAAAGCAAGATGTTCACGTTTGCCGGGGAAAAGGGAATCAGGACGCAATTGAAGGCGCTTGGAGAGAACAACCTGGGCAACGCCAGCGCAATGAAAAACCTGCGCACAATGAGCCCGCGAACCTACTACGCGTACCACAACATGAAACTCAGGCTCTCCCGCGAGTTGCCCGGGGTCAAGGTCCACGTTCTGGGACCGCCCACGCTCAAACAGTCCGCCGCAATCGAAAAACAGCGCTCGCGCGACCAGGACGAGTTCTGGCACCTTCAAGCTTCCGCGGCCCACGAGGCTCTCGACCCGTTGCAACTGTTTCCCAACGCCCGGGAAATCAAAAACCCCGTGTGGGGCCGATGGACACGCCGCAGGTTGCGCAAGGCGCGGGGAGAAGAATTGCTGTCTATTGTGCGTTCCCTCGACCACGCCATGAACAACACCAGCCTGATTTTACTCTTCGAGATCGGGAACAAAAAACTGCTGTTTCCCGGAGACGCGCAGTATGAAAACTGGATGTATTGCCTGGAGAAAAAATGGGTGAAGGATCTTCTGCGGGGAGTGGACGTTTACAAGGTCGGACACCATGGCAGCCTGAACGCGACCCCCAAAACCATGCTCGGCCTGTTCCAAAAAACGCGGTCGCAACATCCTGGAGAAGTCATGCACAGCTTGCTTTCAACAAAGGCGGGAGTCCACGGCTCCGTCGACAACCAGACGGAAGTGCCCCGCGGCAAACTGGTGAACAAGCTCACCCAGGAAACCCAACTCACGTCCACGCAGAATTTCGATGGAGAAATTTCCCGAATGATTTCTCTTGAGGTCTGAAAGACCCCGCAGGTTCAAAGCGATTTAAAAAAGGCCTTCGCCCGTTCCACCTGCTCCGGGCTCAGCACCGGTTGGCGATTGGCCGAAATTCGCCCGGTCAGTTTCCCGAAAGTCACCACCTCCGGTCCGGCGTCTCCCGCCAGTTGCGCGTTGACGACCACCACCAGATTGATCAGCGGAACCTCCGGCAATTCCTTTTCCAGGGAATTGATGCGCTTGCGGTTGCGCCACACCGGGTTGTGCACGTTTTTGAAAGTTCCCGGCCCCCGGCGCGGCCAGTCCATGGCGTTCATCCGGCATTGCAGGGTTCCCGTCTCCACCACCTCCAGGATAATGAAAACCCCGCCGGGCGAAACCACCGCGTGATCGATGCGGTCCATGCCCTCGTCGCGCATCCGCACGATGCCGCTGAACACGGTGAAGTCAGGACCAAGCGATTTGAGTTTTTCCGCCACCGCATCCGGCGCGCGCCGGGTCTGCCCACGGAAGAAAAAGTACCAGACACCGGCGCCGCCTGCCGCCAACAGGATCAGGGAGAGAGGATCCACCGTTATTTCGTGTTGAGGTCGTCGAGGAGATCGACCATCTGTTCGAGCTGACGCCGAAACCCCGGGGGCTCGCTGGGCTCCGCCTCTTCAGAAAAATAAGACTTCAATTGCGGGTGCAGGCCGAGGCGGGTCCAGTGACAGCCGTCCCCGGAAAATTCGTCGCGTTCGTTCAGTTCACCGGTGCGGATTTTTTCGATCAGGGAACGGGTGGGGAACTCGCCTAGCAGGCTGCCCCCGCGGCGTATTTTCACGCTCTGCACAAGACGGGAATTGGTGTGGATCGGTATCGGATTCATGAGGAAGTGAAAAGTGAGTGGGTTGCAAAAAATCCGGTGGCGTTCACCGGCCTGAAAAGGGGTCGGGAGGTTCAAAGGAACCGCCACCACCGCCCTGGGTGGACGTTCCCGGCATTTGCGCCGACGGGGTGGGCGCTTCCTTTAAAGCGAAGCGCAGGCCCGACGCCTCCGGAAACAACCAGGGCGCCGGCCGTTCCGGCAAACCTTCGAGCCGGTTCCGCTCCTCCCGGAAGCGGATCAGGGCGGACAGGGTGACCGGTCCCCGCTGCGGAATATGTTCCGCGATGGAGGAACCGGCGCGTCTTCCAAACACGATGATATCAAGAAGCGAATTGCCCATCAACCGGTTGGTCCCGTGCAGGCCGCCGGTGACCTCCCCCGCCGCCCAGAGTCCCTCCCGCGCGGTGCGCCCGTTGGTATCGATTTGAATGCCCCCGTTCTGATAATGCAGGGTGGGATACACCAGCACCGGCTGGCGGGTGGGATCGATTCCGTATTTTCCAAAACGGTGCAGGAGCCCCGGGAAATTCGCCGCCAGCGTGCCCTCCCCTTTCACGCGCTCAATCATGGGCGTGTCCAGCCACACCCCCTTGCGTCCCGGGGGCGTCGTCACACCGCGCCCTTCCTCAACTTCGCGGATGATGGCGGAGGCCACCACGTCGCGCACCGCAAGCTCGTCGATGAAACGTTCGCCTTTTGCATTGAGCAACTGCGCGCCGAAAGACCGCGCCGCCTCGGTGACCAATTGACCGGCCAGCGCCTCGGGGTAAACCGACCCTGTCGGATGGTACTGAAAGCTGTCCATGTGCAGCAGCGGGCACCCCTGCCGCCAGGCCAGCACCAGTCCGTCGCCGGTGGCGCCAACATGGTTGCTGGTCGAAAATCCCTGAAGGCGCAACTGGCCGCTGCCGCCGGTGGCGAGCAACACCGCCCGCGCGGAGACGGTGGTCAGCTCCCGCGTGCGCGTGTTCCACAGCACCGCGCCGGTCACGCGCCCCGCCCCATCGTCGCACAGCTCCACCGCCGCGTGGTGGTCGAGCAGCTTCGCTTCGCCATGCAACACCGCGTCGCGCAGCACGCGCATGATCTCGAGTCCCGTCACGTCCCGGCAGGACAACACCCGCGGCACGGAGGTCCCGCCTCCCGGCTTGGCGCGGTAACTGAGATCCCCGTCCCTCTCAAAGTGAACCCCGAGGCCGGTCAGCCATTCGATGACCGGCACGCCGTCTTGCACCAAACGGTGCACCAGGTCCGGGTTGTTGTGGCCGTGCCCTCCGGCAACCGTGTCGGCGAAATGGCGGCGCGGGGAATCGTCTGGCCCGACCGCGGCCTGGATGCCACCTTCGGCCATCAAGGTATTGGCGTCGCCCACGCGCAGTTTGGTGGCGACCAGCACCTGGAGCCCCGTCCCCTGCAGCGCCAGTGCGGCGGCCAGCCCGGCCCCGCCACCGCCTATGATCAGCACGTCGGTTTCAATATCGGGTTTCGGAGCGAACTCTCCAGGCAGAGGGCTGTCTGCTTCCAGCAGGTCCGCCACCTCGGCCAGGCCTTTCAACTCGCCCGCCTGCGGTCCCACGCGGACCGTCCGTTCCAGTCCTTTGAAATCCGGGTGGAACTGTTCGAGCAGAGCGGAGGTCTCAGCAGGTGTCATCTCCGGGAAAGCGGCGTTGAGGCGGCCTTCCCGCGAAGCCTCGATTCCGGCCAGCGCGTCCTGTGCCCATTCCATCATACGCCCAGCCCCCCTTCCTTACGGAACTGCCGGGCGCGTTCGAGCCGTTCCTCCGGCGTGCCTTCCATCAGGTGCGCCCATTCAGCGGCGGCCTTTTGATCCGGTTCCGGCACGACCGGCGGGTTGGGATAGCTCAGCCCCATCGACCGCCGCACCCACATGCCCATCTGGTGCGGCAGCACCTTGTCCTCGCACACGGCACGGCACAGGCCGCAATGGATGCAGGTGGTGAAATCCTCCGCCACCTGCTCAAACTCCCCTTTCTGCATGCGCAGGACGGAGTTCATCACCGGAATGTCCATCGGGCAGGCGTGGGTACAGCTTTCGCACTTCGTGCAGCGGTCGAGGGTGGGATACACCTCGCGCAGTTTTTCCGGAGTCGGGTCGGACACAGGCGGTTTCGAGGGCATGGGATCGACCGGAAACGGGTACACCTGCATGCCTTCCTCGACCGTCTTGCGGCAGGCCAGTTCGGTGCCGCCCTTGCGTCCGTCGGCAAAACGGATGGACACCGTGCAGGCGCCGCACACCCCGCCGGCACAGCCGGTGCTGATCGCCTGGGCCTGGCCGGCAGCCCAAAGGGCGTGGACGATGGTCTGTCCCGGACTCGCCTTGTAAGGCTTGCCCCCGACGGTGATATTGACGGTGTTGTCTTTGGATGGATCGGGATTCATGGAATTCCTGACGGCTGCTCGGATGGAACCCCTGCATGTTAAAACAACCGCGGGCGCTTGACAATCGGTGGCGCGGCGCGCGTTGTTCCGTTTTGGTAATTGTGCTAGATTATCCGCAGTTAATTTTTTTTCTGAGAGCGAATATGGCAGGTCATTCCAAGTGGTCGTCGATCAAACACAAAAAAGCCGCAGTCGACGCCAAGCGCGGCAAAATCTTCACCAAACTGAATAAGGAAATCACCGTCGCCGCCCGGCTGGGTGGCGGAGACCCGACAGGGAATCCGCGCCTGCGCACGGCGCTGCTTGCGGCCAAGGCCGCCAACATGCCGGGGGACAACATCACCCGCGCAATCAAAAAGGGGACGGGTGAACTGGAAGGCGTCAGCTACGAGGAAATCACCTACGAGGGCTACGGCTCCGGCGGTGTCGCCATCCTCATCGAAACACTCACGGACAACCGCAACCGGACCGTCGGTGAAATCCGCGCCCTGCTCGGCAAGAACGGCGGCAGCATGGGGGAAAACGGCTGCGTCGCCTGGATCTTCGAGAAAAAGGGATTCTTCATCGTTGCCGCCGACGGCAGGAGCGAGGACGACATGATGGAAATCGTCCTCGAAGCCGGAGCGGAGGACCTGCAGCAGGTCGAGGACAATTTCGAGATCACCTGCCCGCTGGAGAACTTCGACACTGTCCACAAGGCGCTGGAGGAAAAAGGCATCAACCCGTCCACGGCGGAACTCACCGCCATCCCGAAAAACACCGTCCCGGTCGATGAATCCGCGGCGCGGTCCAATCTCAAACTGCTCGACCTGATCGACGACCACGACGATGTGCAGAAGGTGTATTCCAATCTCGAAATCCCGGACGAGGTGATGGCCAAGATCGAAGAGGACCTGTAACGCCACCCGGACCGCTTTCATCCGTTTCACCGTTTCCGTTTTTCCCCGGCCCGGAACCCTCCGGGCTCATGCCCTACCCTCAACCGTCGCAACCCATGCCCCCAACCTCCGCACACCGTATTCTCGGGATCGATCCCGGCAGCCTGAACACGGGGCTCGGCATTGTCGAGGCGCGGGGCAACCGGCTCACCTTCATCCACTGCGGGGTGGTCCGCACCCACGCCAAACAGACCTTCCCCGAGCGGTTGAAAACGATTCACGAAGGCGTGACCGCGGCGATGGAGCAATTCCAACCGACCGCCATGGCGATGGAGGATATCTTCTTCGCCACGAACGCGCGCTCGACGATCAAACTGGGCCAGGCGCGCGGCGTCATCCTGCTCGCCGGGGCGCAGGCGGGGCTGCCGATTCACGAATACTCGCCGCTGGAGGTCAAGCAGACTCTGGTGGGCCACGGCCGCGCCGACAAAAAACAGGTACAGTCGATGGTGATGCACCTGCTGTCACTCAAAACCCAGCCGGAATCCCTGGACGCCTCGGACGCGCTGGCGGTGGCGATCTGCCACCTCAACCTGTTCTCCACCCGTGAGAAATTCCGCAAGGCCGGAGCCTGAACGCCGACATGATCGCCCACCTGAAAGGCACCCTCGTTGAAAAAACGCCGGAATGGGTCATCGTCGACGCCGGAGGCGTCGGTTACCAGGCCTTCATTCCGCTCAGCACGTTTTACCAGCTTCCCGGTT
>JAGQJZ010000120.1 GCA_020430445.1 Nitrospina sp. | reverse complement strand
AAGCGCGAGGACCTCAACCACACCGGCGCGCACAAGATCAACAACACCATCGGCTCGGCGTTGCTCACTCTGCGCATGGGTAAAAAGCGGGTCATCGCCGAGACCGGCGCAGGCCAGCACGGTGTCGCCACCGCCACCGCCGCCGCCCTGTTCGGCCTGGAGTGCGACGTGTTCATGGGTGAGGAGGACATGAAGCGGCAGGCGCTGAATGTGTTCCGTATGGAACTGCTGGGCGCGCGGGTGATTCCGGTCACCTCCGGCACGCGCACGCTGAAAGACGCCACGTCGGAGGCGATCCGCAACTGGATCACCACCGTCGAGAGCACGCACTACATCATCGGTTCGGTGGTGGGGCCGCATCCTTTTCCGAAAATTGTGCGCGACTTCCAACGGGTGATCGGCGACGAAGCCCGGCAGCAGATCCAGGAGGCGGAGGGACGTTTGCCCGACGCCTGTGTCGCCTGCGTCGGCGGTGGCAGCAATGCGATGGGCCTGTTCTATCCCTTTCGGGAGGATAAAGGGGTCCGCCTGATCGGCGTGGAAGCGGCGGGACACGGTATCGAAACAGGCAAGCACGGCGCGTCCCTGGGACACGGGCAGGTCGGCGTTCTCCATGGAATGAAAAGTTATTTGCTGTTCGATGAAGACGGACAGATCAAGGAAGCGCACTCGATTTCCGCCGGACTCGACTATCCCGGCGTCGGGTGCGAACACAGCCATTTCAAGGAAACCGGCCGGGCCGACTATGTGTCCATCACCGACGGGGAAGCGCTCGAAGGCCTGCAACTCCTGTCGCGTACGGAAGGGATCATCCCGGCGCTGGAATCGGCGCACGCCATTTCCTATCTTAAAAAGCTGGCCCCGGAGATGGATAAGAACCAGATCATCGTGGTGTGCCTGTCCGGACGCGGCGACAAGGACGTGCAGCAGGTGGCCGATTTGATGAAAAATACTTAAGAGGGCGTTCCTCAAAATGGTCTTTGGCCACAGCAGGCCGTTTGCAGAGCCTGCGAGTTGCCAGAGAGAACGTAGCGGATTATTAGAAACTCCCTGGAAAGAGGATTGACCGTGGGACGTATCACAGAAACTTTTGAACGTTTGAAACAGGACAACCGCAAGGCCCTTGCGGCCTTCATCACCGCCGGCGACCCGGACCTGGGCACGACACAGGATCTGGTTGCCGCGATTGAGGAGAGCGGCGCCGATCTGCTGGAACTGGGCGTTCCCTTTTCCGACCCGCTGGCGGACGGGCCGGTCATTCAGGCTTCGGCGCAGCGTGCGTTGAAATCCGGCACCAC
The DNA here is from genome assembly GCA_020430445.1 of Nitrospina sp. Taxonomy (GTDB): domain Bacteria; phylum Nitrospinota; class Nitrospinia; order Nitrospinales; family Nitrospinaceae; genus Nitronauta. The sequence goes on along the minus strand of JAGQJZ010000120.1, from coordinate 6,948 downwards.
GCTGAAGAAAATCATCGCCGTGGTCCGGGAAATCCGGCAGAAGTCGCAGATCCCCATCATCCTGATGACCAGCTACAACCCGGTCTGGGTGCACGGTCCGGAAAAGTTCATCGAAGACGCGCGCGATGCGGGAGTGGATGGCGTGATCATTCCGGACCTTCCCCCGGAGGAAGCGGAGGAATTTGAAACGCAGAGCGCGGCGAAGGAACTGGACCTCATTTACCTGCTCGCGCCAACGAGTACGCCGCAACGGGTGGAGTGGATCGGCGGCAAGAGCCGGGGCTTCATTTATTACGTCTCCCTCACCGGCACCACCGGCGTGCGCGAAGGGCTGGCGGCGGGCGTGGCTGAAAAGATGCAGGAGATTAAAAAGGCCACCCCACTTCCGGTGCTCATCGGGTTTGGAATTTCCAACGCGGAGAACGCCCGCGAGGCGGCGGGTCTCGGTGACGGGGTGATCGTGGGCAGCGCTATCGTTCGTTTGATCGGCGAAAGCACGGACCCGGCGGAACGATTGCAGAAAGTCCGCGAGCTGGTGGGGCAGATTCGCCAGGCACTGAACTGATTTTTTTTCTCCATGACGTCGAAAGTCTCGGTCATCATCCCCGCCTTCAATGAAGAATCCTCTATCGGCCGGGTTCTGGACGCTCTCCCTCAGCACAACCTGCACGAAATCATCGTGGTCAACAACGCGTCCACGGACCGGACCGCCGAGGTCGCACGGGAGCACGGCGCGCGGGTGGTCGATGAAATGCGCCGGGGGTACGGACAGGCTTGCCTCACCGGGATAGCGCATCTGGATGATCCTGATATTGTGGTGTTTCTCGACGGGGATTTCAGCGACTATCCGGAAGAGATCGTCGGGCTCCTGGCTCCCATAGAAAGCGGTTCCGCTGATTTCGTTCTGGGAAGCCGCATGATCCTGGCCGGCTCCCGCCGCGCTCTGCTGCCGCAGGCGCGCTATGGCAACCGCCTGGCGGTGTTTCTGATCCGCTTCCTGTTCCAGCACCGTTACACCGACCTGGGTCCCTTCCGCGCGATCCGTTACGACTCCCTTAAAAAACTCGAAATGCAGGACACCAATTTCGGCTGGACGGTTGAGATGCAGATCAAGGCCGTCCGGCATAAATTGAGAATCATGGAAATTCCGGTGAAATACCGTGACCGGATTGGAGTTTCCAAGATCACGGGAACCGTTTCGGGAACCTTTCGCGCGGGGACAAAAATCATATACACGATTTTCAAATATTGCTAATCTAAGTAGATAAACTAGGGATCGCATAGGGGGTTGGATTTGGCATTTTTCCGGAGAATCCCAAAATATTTTCTGCTCTTGCTGATGCTCCTTCTGCTGCCGGCGCCGGGGGCCGTGGCCCTGGGAGTGGATGTCAAAACGCTGGTGGACCAGCGGCTGAGCACCGATGGAACGGTTTTGGACCTTGGCGGTTTGCGCCTGGGAGCACGTGGAATCAAGGCCTTGGTGGAAGACGAGCGCCTCGACAAGGTGACCACGCTCCTGCTGCAGGGAAACCGGATCCGCTCCAAGGGAATGCAAGTCCTGGCGCAGTCGCCCCGCCTGGCCCATCTGGAGCATCTGGACCTGTTCGGTAATTTCCTCGGAGACCGCGGAGTGCAGGCCCTGGCGGCGTCGCCCCACATCAAAAACCTGGTATCGCTCAAATTATGGAACAACGAGGTCGGGGAAGCGGGAATCCGGCTGTTGTCGGAATCGTCCAACTTTTCCCATTTGAAGACCCTGCTGCTGAGCGATAACCTGATCACGCCGGAAGGAGCCGGTTTTCTGGCTCAAAGCGAGGGATTTGGACAACTCGAAGTCCTCAGCCTGTTCAAAAATGAAATCGGGGATGACGGCGCGGTACAGCTTGCGGAAGCTAAAAACCTGAAGCAGGTGAGTCAATTATTTGTCGGCCAGAACAATATGACCGACCGGGGAGCCGTGGCCCTGATCCAGTCGACGCATTTTCCTTCACTCAAAATTCTGGATTTGAGCAAAAACAATCTGGGCAATGAAACCGTGAAAGCGGCTTTCAAACACAACCGGGACAAGAAAAAGCAGATCATCACCCGCTGAGGCCGGGAGAGGGTTCCATTAACCGGGGGAGGGTTGGAGAGAACGCAATGATTGAAAGACTGGCATTGTGGATGGCCCTGACGGCAATTCTGGCATCCGGCTCCGTGCTGGAGGCCTCGCCCAATCCGTTTCCCTATCCGGAGATCGGGGATGGAAAGCCCGCGATAAAGGTCCCGTTGACGTTGGTTGACGGGGTGGCGGTGGACGCCTCGGGCGAAGTCTATATTTCCCACCGTTCGCAAAACCGTATCCGGAAAATCTCGAAAGACGGCACCATCACCACCATCGCCGGTAACGGCACGGCCGGTTTTTCGGGCGACGGCGGTCCCGCCCTGGACGCCGCGCTCAATTTCCCGGCAGGATTGTGCGTGGATAAAACCGGCAACCTGTTTGTTGCCGACCGCAACAACCACCGCGTCCGCCGGATCGACACCAACGGGATCATCACCACCGTTGCGGGGAACGGGGAACCCGACTGGACGGGGGACGACGAACCCGCCGTGAACGCGTCCTTGCATTTTCCATCGGATGTCTCGTGCTCCAGCGGGGGCGAACTGTATGTCTCGGACCGTTCCAACAGCCGCATCCGCAAGATTGACGCTCAGGGGATCATCACCACCGTGGTCGGCCTCGGCCCGCCGGACTTTGGCGGCGACTTCGGCCCGGCTCAGGACGCTCTCCTCAAATACCCTTTTGGTATAGAACTGGATAAGGACGGCAACCTGTTTATCGCCGATCGCGGCAACAACCGCATCCGTAAAGTGGCGACGGACGGCACCATCACCACCGTGGCCGGAGACGGCAATCATTTTTTCTCGGGGGACTACGGTCCCGCAAGACGGGCCAGTCTGGCCTTTCCGACCGACGTGGCTTCCGACAGCCAGGGCAACCTCTACATCGCGGATCGCAACAACAACCGCATTCGCAAAGTGGATACGTTTGGCATCATCACCACAGTCATGGGTATCGGGGAATACGAGTACAACGGAGACAACGAAGTGGCGTCGGAAACCACGCTGCACCTGCCGTTTGCCCTGGCCATGGCCCCGGATGACAACCTGATCGTGGTGGACCGGTCGCATTTTCGCGTCCGCAAGGTCGACCTGAAAACAGGGGATGTGAAGACCATCGCCGGTAATGGGCAGGCCCTGTTCAAGGGAGACGGCGGCCCGGGGCTTGGCGCCAGTTTGAAATCGCCCAGCGGTATTGTGGTGGACAACCTGGGGAATGTGATTTTCGCCGACAAACAGAACCACCGCATCCGCCGCGTGGATTCCAAAGGCATGATCCATTCCGTCGCGGGAACGGGCAAACAGGGCAACGAGGGGGACGGCGGGCCGGCCACATTGGCGACGCTGTTTCTCCCGGCTGAAATGGCCCGCGATAAACAAGGCAACCTGTATGTCATCACTCCGGTGGGGCGCGGGTCGCTGGTCCGGAAAATCGACCTCAATGGAAAAATTTCGACCATTGCCGGCATGGGAGGTCATGGCAACGAAGGGGATGGCGGCAAGGCCATCGATGCGGCTTTCAGCATGCTGAAGGACATCGCGGTCGATAAGGACGGTAATATTTTTCTGGTGGATTACACCAACCGCAATATCCGCAAAATCGACAGGGAAGGAAAGATCACCGCTGTTGCCGGGCAGGCGATCGATAACCTTCCCGATCCCGAGGTGCACATCAACGGAATTACCGTCGATGACGTCGGCAACGTCTTTTTTTCCGATTCGGGCAGCAGCAAAATCCGCAAGATAGCCCCCGACGGTTCCATCACAACGTTTGCGGGCAACGGTGACTTCGAAGATTCGGGTGACGGGGGACCGGCGATTGAAGCGGGAATCCGTTCGCCAGGCGGCCTCCAGTTCGGTCCGGACGGTTCGCTCTATATTATTGAGGAAACCAGCCACCGCATCCGCAGGATTGACGGAAACGGCACCATCACAACAGTGGCGGGACGCGGGATGCCGGGTTATTCTGGAGATGGACAATTGGCCGAAAACGCCTTGCTGAAATCGCCTTACAGAATGATGTTTGATCAACAGGGGAATTTTTACTTCACAGATCGGGATAACAATCGCATACGGAAGGTGGACCAGAATGGGATCATCACCTCAATTGCGGGCAATGAAAACATCGGCTGGATGCAGGACGGGCTCGAGGTCCGGATCACGGTCCATAATTTTCCCTAAGAGTGGGAAGCGGGTCGTTGCATGTGCCGGTTTTGTTGTAGCGGGCGTCCTGGGCTGGGCGGGCGTGGCCGTTGGGTATGATATCAACCAGCTGATCCTCAAGGACCTTAAGGACAACAAAACGTACCTTAAGATGAACTACTCCGGGATGCTGCACGACAAGGGCATCGTGCGGGTCGCCAAGTCACGGCTGATCCGGGATTTGAGGGTTCTCGACCTCAACACTCACGGCATAACCGATATTGGAGCCCGGGCGCTTTCCGGATCGCGTTACCTGACTCACCTGGAAACCCTCATCCTGTTCAACAACTCCATCGGCCCGCAGGGGATGCGTGCGCTGGCCGGATCGAAGGCCTGGCCTGCGCTGAATCACCTGCACCTGTGGGGGAATCAGTCGGGTGACGACGGCTTGAAATACCTGGCGGTGTCCGATGTGATGACGGGGTTGCGTATCCTCGATCTGTCCGTCAATAATATCGGTCCGGAGGGCATCCGGCAGCTCGCGGAATCGCCGCATTCCGCCCGGCTTGAAGAACTCCGGTTGTCCAACAACCATATTGGCGATGCAGGCGCGCGTTATCTGGCGGCATCGCCGTACCTGAAAAACCTGCGGGTTCTGGAACTGGCGGAAAACGGAATAGGGGAGTCGGGGGCCCGTGCGCTGGCGGAATCACCGGCGCTGGCGCATCTTGAACGGTTGATTCTCAGTAAAAACCGGATCGGGGATACCGGAGCGGCGGCGATCGCCGAATCGGGCGTTCTCGACCGCTTGAACGAACTCGGCCTGGAATGGAACGAAATCACCTTGCCGGGCGCCCGGGCCCTGGCCGGGTCGCCCACACTGTCAAAACTCACCCGTTTGGAAATGTGGGGCAACAAGATTGGAGAAAAAGGGGTTGAGGTCTTGACTCAGTCGCCCTATTTGGAGAAAGTGGGCAATCCTATTTACGGTGCGCCCGATTAGGGCAATGCCGGGTTGAATTTATCAAGGTGAAACGGAATTATTGAAGATGGCTTTAAAAAATCTGGAAGAGATCGCCCGCGGCGCGAAAGCCGCGTCCCTGATTCTCGCAGGGGTTCCCACGGAATCCAAAAACAAGGCCCTTGTGGCCATGGCCGACGCCCTTGAGGCGCATTCGGCTGAAATCATCAAAGCAAATCAACAGGACCTCGAGTTTGCCCGGCGGGAGAACCTGCCGGGTCCCCTGGTGGCCCGTTTGGCCGTGGACGAGGAGAAGGTGCGGGGAATGGCGCGGGGAATCCGCTCTGTCGCCGCGCTCCCGGACCCTGTGGGGCAGCACCAGTTGGCGATGGAACTGGATGAGGGGTTGACCCTCACCCGGGTGTCCTGTCCGATTGGCGTTATCGGCGCTATATTTGAATCGCGACCCGATGCTGTTCCGCAGATCGCGTCTTTGTGTCTGAAATCCGGCAACGCGGTGATCCTGAAAGGCGGAGCCGAGGCGCAGAACTCCAACCGGATTCTGGTGGAAAAACTGCGCGAGGCCATCGGAACGGTGGAAGGGGTGCCGCAGGACGCGGTTCAACTGATTGAAACCCGGGAAGAGGTCTCGGAAATGCTGAAACAGGACAGGTTCATCAATCTCGTGGTGCCGCGCGGCAGCAACGCCTTTGTGCGATACGTGCAGGACAACACCCGGATCCCGGTTCTGGGCCATTCAGAAGGCATTTGTCATGTTTTTCTGGATGCCGACTCCGATCCGGCCAAGGCGGTCAAAATCGCTCTCGACTCCAAGCTGCAGTACCCCGCCGCCTGCAATGCGATGGAAACCCTCCTGATTCATTCCAGTACCGCGGCGAACGTATTGCCGGATCTGTGCGCCGGTTTTCGCGACAAAGGAGTGGAGGTGGTGGGGTGTGTCCGGACCTGCAGCCTTGTTCCCGATTTGAAGAGGGCGGAAGAGGGTGAGTGGGATTCGGAATACAACGACCTGAAACTTTCGATCCGGCTAGTGGACTCCCTTGAGGAAGCCATTGAGCATATCAACCGCCACGGTTCGGGACATACGGACACGATTGTGACCGAAAACGCCGCATCCGCCGAGCGGTTCATGAACGAAGTCGACTCCTCCAGCGTGATGTGGAACGCTTCGACCCGGTTTGCCGACGGGTTTCGCTTCGGTCTGGGGGCCGAAATCGGGATCAGCACCAATAAAACGCATGCCCGGGGTCCCGTGGGACTCGAAGGTCTGGTGATTTACAAGTACAAGGTCAAGGGAGGCGGCCAGACGGTGGGAGAGTACTCGGGAGCCGGGGGCAAAGCCTTCACCCACAGGAAACTGCCCACGCCGGAATAGGACCGATACCCTTGAATGGTGGATAATCTTCGCATGGATCAGCACGTTCCGGCCAACTCCGGGCCAGCCCCGGCAGGGGCTCCCGGAATTTCAGGAAAAACCGGAGCTCCGCCGCCTTTGCGTTCCCGCCGCTTTGATCAGGGGCCCGCTTCCCTGGCTTTATTCAGCGTCCTTTTTCTGGCGACGGTCTGGACCACTTGGATTCAGGGTGGTCCCTGGTTTTCTCTCAATCTCCTGCTCATTTTGACGGCGCATGAGTTGGGGCACTATTTCGCCTGTGTCCGCAACAATGTCGACGCCTCCCTGCCGCGCTTTCTGCCGGCTCCCCCGATGTTTCTTGCGGGCA
>JAGQJZ010000119.1 GCA_020430445.1 Nitrospina sp. | reverse complement strand
CTCAGCAGACCACGGAGAACGTAGCCTTACCCAGCCGAGGACAGTATAGCACTCTTGCAAGTCCTATACTAAATATAATCCTCCTCCGTCCGGAAAATATCAAGAGGGCATCCAGCGCAAACGCGGACGGCGCGCCGCTCCGGCCTCGTCTGGCCGGGAAACCTTTGAAAAGTGGGGTCTTGAGGCGAACTCTCCCGGTTCAGACTGAGCCAGCCCGGCGATGTCTCGCATGGCCTGTATGAAGCCGTCCAGGGTGTCTTTGGACTCGGATTCGGTGGGCTCGATCATCAGGGCGCCTTTGACGATCAGGGGGAAATAAATGGTGGGCGGGTGGAATCCGAAATCGATCAGGGTTTTGGCGATGTCCGTGGTTTTGATGTCATGGGCGAGCTGGTTCCGGTCGTTGAACACGACTTCGTGCAGGCTGTCCCCGGGGTAGGGCAGGTGGTACAGGTCCTTCAGCGACGCCTTGACGTAGTTGGCGTTCAGCACGGCCATTTCGCTGATGCGGCGGATGCCTTCCGGACCCAGCGACCGGATATAGGTGTAGGCGCGGACGAGCATCCCGAAATTGCCCAAAAAGTTTTTGACCTTGCCGATCGTCTGCGGGCGGTCGTAATTCAGCCGGTACTCCTGGTCGGTTTTTTCGACCACGGGCACGGGAAGAAACGGTTCGAAGATTTTTTTGACACCGACCGGTCCGGCTCCAGGTCCGCCGCCGCCGTGCGGCGTGGAAAATGTTTTGTGCAGGTTGAAATGCAACACGTCGATGTCCATGTCACCGATGCGGGTGACGCCCATGAGCGCGTTCAGGTTGGCGCCGTCGCAGTAGACCAGCCCACCCTTGCCGTGCACGATCTCGGTGATTTTCAGGATGTCCTGTTCGAACATGCCCAGCGTGTTCGGGTTGGTCAGCATGATGGCGGCGGTGTCTTCATCCATCAGCCGTTCCACCTGGGCCGGGTCGATGAGCCCCTGGTCGTTTGACGGGATGTGAACCACGTGGTAGCCGCACAGGGCGGAGCTTGCCGGATTGGTGCCATGCGCCGAGTCGGGCATCAGCACTTTCTTTCTCGGGTTGCCGCGTGCGGTGAGGCAGGTGTGGACCAGCAGGATTCCGGTCATTTCCCCCTGCGCTCCGGCGGCGGGCTGCAGGGTGACGTGGTCCATGCCGCTGATCTCCTTCAGGTATTCCTGCAACTCGAACATCAGTTGCAGACTGCCCTGGGAACAGGCGTCCGGAGCGAGCGGATGGTGGCCGGCAAACCCGTCGAGACGCGCCATGTCTTCATTCAGCTTGGGGTTGTACTTCATGGTGCAGGAACCCAGCGGATAAAAATTGGCATCGATGCTGAAGTTCCACTGCGACAGCCGCGTGAAATGCCGGACGATGTCCAGTTCCGTCAGTTCGGGAAGGCCCTCGACCTCGCCGCGGATCTCGTCCGCCGGCAGCAGGTGTTCCGGAGAGGTCGCAGCGTCTTCGAGCCGGTTCAGGGAATATCCCTGACGCCCCGGGGAGCCCAGTTCGAACAGGACCGGTTCATCGATGACGATGCCTTGCATTGCCGGGAATCGGGAGGGTGCTTGAGCCACGGTATTTCCTTTCTTGGGTTGTGAAAATTATTCCTTCGCGGGAGCGGGAGTCCAGGGATCCGCCTCGTCGATCATCAGAATCGGGATGCCTTCCTTGACGGGAAACACAATTTTACATTGAGCGCAGACCAATCCGTCCTCTTTATCGGTTGCGGTCAGGTCTCCCTTGCATTGCGGGCAGGCCAGAATATTTAGAAACTCTTTATCCAGTGGCATGGGGACGGCCTTCTTTTTCAGGTTGCGGTTGCGCCGGCGGCCGGATGCAGGCGCCGGTGCACGGCTTCGAAGACCCGGTCCACGTCAACCGCCTGCATGCATTCCGTATCGGTCGGGCAGGACCGCTTGAAACAGAAACTGCAGGGCTGCGGTTCCATCACCACTTCATGCGCCGGACCGTAGGGGCCGTTGCGCGCGGGGTCCGTTGGGCCGTAGATGGAAACGGTGGGCACCTCCAGCGCGGCACATAAATGGAGGGGGCCGGTGTCTCCACTAATAAATAATCTAATCCGGGTATAAAGGGCAAGCGCCTGTTGCAGCGAGGCGGTCTCCGGCGCAAGGTGTCCCGTCTCCTCCATCAGTTCGCGGATCGTCTCCGCCCGGTCGCGGTCGCCGGGGCCCCAGGTGAGGAGGACCGGAACCTCCAGTTCCCGCCGGATGCGGTCGGCCAGGGCGGCGAAACGTTCGAGCGGCCAGGCCTTGGTGGGGTAACCCACGCCGGCGTGCAGCGCGACGGGTTTCGGGGATCCGGCAGGAAGCAGGTTGTGCAGTTGTTCGTCGATATAGGCCAGGGCTTCCGGACGTGCGCCGAGGTTGAACCCGGGCGAGTCCGCGCCGATTCCCAGGGGCTTCAGAAGGGCCAGGTTCTTGTCGACCACATGCGGAATATGGCGTGTTCGTTCCGCGCGCAGGTTGCAGGCCCAGGCGCTGAGCGGTTCACGGCAATCCCGGCGGTGAAACCCCAGACGTTTGGGGGAACCGGAAAATCCGGTGAGGATTGAACTTTTGATCAGGCCCTGCAGGTCGAGGACGAGGTCGTACCGGGATTCGCGAAGGGTCCGGATCAACTGCCAGATTTCAGCGAAGCTTTTGGGCGTCCATTTGCGCCGCCATTTCTGGGTCGGGACCTCGATCACTTCGTTCAGGTCGGGATGGCCCTTGATGAAGTCGCTGAATTTGGATTCCACCGCCCAGGCGATATGAGACTCCGGAAAACGCTTTCTCAAGGCGCATAAAACGGGAAGGGCGTGCGCCAGATCCCCGAGGGAACTCAGTTTGACAATGAGGATTTTTGCGGGAGTTTCCACCATGGATAACGGTCGAGGACGGTCCGGAAAACGGGCAGGAGACGATTGTAAAGGGTGAATCCGAGAAACCCTATCACTATACCACACAGGGCGCCTCCGATGATATCCGTCGGGTAGTGCATGCCGAGGTAGACGCGCGAAAAGGAAACCAGGGCGGCGAGGATGAACGCTAGCGGGGCGACGTTGCGGTTCATCAGGGCGAACAGGGTGGCCAGGGTGAAGCTGTTGCTGGCGTGATTCGAGGGAAAGGAAAAACTCGCCGAGCAGGTGTAGATGATGTGGGGCAGGTCCAGCGCCTGACAGGGGCGGATTCTGCCGAACAGGGGTTTCAGGAACGTGTGGCAGAAGAAGTCGTTCAGCCCCATGGTCAGAACGACGGCGAACAGGATCGGCCAGGCCTTTTTGCCCCGCACGATGAACAGGCCGGTGACGGCCAGGGCCGCGGGGATCAGCCAGGAGCGTTTCTGCGTGATGAAGATCATGAACGCGTCCAGCATTCGGCTTTGCAAATGCAGGTCGATCCAGTAAAATACCGAGATTTCCCAGCCCGGAATAATGGCGGTCCTCCTCCCCGTTTCGAGTTTTTAAAGCCCCTTGATTTTATGGGCAGGTGAGGGTGGGAGTCAATCGCAATCCGGTTCACCGTTTTCCTGATGACCCGTACCCATTCAAATGCGGTGGTCCTGTTCGCCCGCAATCCGGTTCCCGGACAGGTGAAGACCCGTTTGCAATCTAAATTATCGCCCGAAGAGGCTTGTGCACTCTACCGCGCGTTTCTGGACGACGCCCGGACGCAACTTCTGGCTTTGAGTGCGGCGGATTGTTTCGTGGCGGTTCATGGTGGTGAAGGCGCGGGACGCGCCTTCGAGGCGTTTGCCCAAGCGGGGATCCAGGTTGTGGTCCAGGCGGGGGCGGACCTGGGGGAACGCATGGCCGCGGTTTTTTCTGCCAGGTTTGGCGAAGGCTATGAGACAGTGGTGATCATCGGCTCGGACAGCCCCACCCTGCCGGTGAATTATCTGGAGCAGGCGCTGGAAACCCGGCGCGACCTGGTCCTCGGGCCCAGCACCGACGGCGGTTATTACCTGATCGGAATGAAAGACAGGGTCGCCGACGTGTTTCAGGGAATCCCGTGGGGCACGGAAAAAGTGCTGGCCGAGACCCTCGCCAGGACGGTGGTTGCGGGCACCTCGGTGGACCTGCTGGCTCCCTGGTACGACGTCGATCATCCGGAAGATCTGGATTTTTTAAAGACGCACCTGGGATGGATGCGGCAGGCGGGCCTGCCGGGAGGGGACGCGACACGGAAGGCTATCGAAGAACTCAATCTGGGATGAGAACATGAAGGTCGTAAAATATTCTGAAGCGGAGTACCCGCAAGTTGTGGAACGGCTGGTCAACCGGCGCGAGGTGGATTTCGGCGCGCAGGACGAGACGGTGCGCGCGATTCTCGCGGCGGTGCGGGAAGAGGGCGACGCGGCGTTGCTGCGGTTCACCAACCAGTTCGACCGCACGCAGTATGGAGCGGAAGACCTCGAAGTCACGCCGGATGAAATCAAAGCCGCTTACAGCCAGGTCTCGCCCGCGGAACTGGATGCCCTGAAACTCGCGGCGGAGCGCATTCGCAGTTACCACGAAAAGCAGAAACAGGACTCCTGGAATTACAGGGACGGGGAAACCGGACTGGGCCAGATGATCCGGCCGTTGGAGGTGGCGGGCCTGTACGTGCCCGGCGGCAAGGCGGCGTACCCTTCCTCCGTGTTGATGAACGCCATCCCGGCGCGGGTGGCCGGGGTCGACACTCTGGTGATGTGCTCGCCGACTCCAGACACGCAAACGAGCCCTCATTCGCTGGTCGCGGCGGACCTTGCGGGCGTGGACCGTATTTTCAAGGTTGGCGGCGCGCAGGCGGTGGCGGCGATGGCGCTGGGCACCGAAACCATCCCGCGCGTGGACAAGATCGTCGGTCCCGGAAACATTTACGTCGCCCTGGCCAAGCGGCTGGTTTTCGGCCTGGTGGATATCGATATGATCGCCGGTCCCAGCGAGATCCTGGTGGTGGCCGATGACTCGGCGCGGCCGGAATTCGTGGCGGCGGACCTGCTGTCCCAGGCGGAACACGACGAAGAAGCCGTTCCCTTGCTGGTGACCTGCTCGGCGGAACTGGCCGGGGCGGTGGCGGAGGAACTGGACCGCCAGAAGAAGAAACTGAAGCGTCAGGCCATCATAAATGAATCCCTGAACAACAAATGCCATCTGGTGGTCACCGAAAGCCTGGATGAGGCGGTGGACCTGGCCAATCGCATTGCTCCCGAGCATCTGGAGCTTGCGGTGGCCGACCCGCAGGCGCTGGTGCCCCGGATACGCAATGCCGGGGCTATTTTTATCGGGCATTTCACCCCGGAGGCGATCGGCGACTACCTGGCGGGCCCGAACCACGTGTTGCCGACCAGTGGGACGGCGCGTTTTTCGTCTCCGCTGGGGGTCTACGATTTTGTCAAGAAAACGAGCCTGATCGAGTGCACCCGGGAGTCCCTGAGAGGGCTTGGGGAGGCGTGCCAGACTCTGGCTCAAATGGAAAGCCTGGACGCGCACGCAAATGCGGTGAAAATCCGTTTGGAAGGGGGAAATCTATGAAAACCCCTTCGAAAAAGCCGTGTTAGAAATTGTCTTGACAAAGGTTCGGGAGCCATGATAAATAACGGCCAACTGGGCGACGAAGCCCCGGGGGGTGGATAACCCCTTGCATTTTAAAAGTTTAATAAAATCAACCCTTTAGGGGGTGAAAAACACCTTTGTTCCGCTTTTAGGGAGAAGCTTGGAGCAGGGGGTATTCACCGTGTGGGATGGTTTTTAGTGCGCAATTTCTGCCTTTAAAAAATGAGCATTCACTCAATTTTTAAACATAAGGGTAAAAATCCTAGGATTTCCAAGATCTTTCCTTTAAGGAGGTCAGACAATGTTTAGTACGAAGCTTAACAAACTCCGGGCGTTGCCCATCGCCATGTTGTTGGTGTTGACGGCTTTTGCTGTTAACGGCTTGATGGCAAGCGTCGCGGACGCCAAGGAAGTATTCGCGGAACAGGCTTTCGCGGAGCAGGCGTTTGCGAAGGAAGTACTCGCCCAGGAGGCCAGTGAGGGCGAGGGTGAAGGTGAAGGCGAAGCGGCCATTGAATGGGGCCAGGACGTTTTCTACAAGGACTGGGAAGGCAATCCCCTGAAGGGGCCGGTCAGTGGCGCTCCTGCGCCGGATCTGGGGCCGGAAGATTACAATAACTACGATTTCGCTCCCAGTCGTATCCTGCTCTGGATTGCCAATCAGCAGCATCTGTATTTCGGCAGTTTCGTACTGGCGGTTCCGATCTTCTGTATGCTGATCGAATTCATCGGTATCCGCAGCCGCGAGAGCGATCCGGTGCTGGCTGAGAAGTACGACCGGCTGGCGCAGGACCTGATGAAGGTTTCGCTGACCGCTTACTCCTGGACGGCGATCCTGGGTGGTGTTCTGCTCTTCACCTTCATCACTCTGTTTCCGGGTTTCTTCAAGTACATGGCGGGTATCTTCCGCCCGGTTATGCACGTATACGCGCTGATGTTCCTCGCGGAATCCGGCGTGCTGTACGTTTACTACTATGGCTGGGAGAAGATGAAGCACGACAAGTTCCTGAAATGGGTTCATTGTTCCCTGTCGGTTTTGCTCAACCTCATCGGTACGGTTCTGATGTACCTCGCCAACTCCTGGGCTACTTTCATGCAGGCTCCGGGTGGTATCGACGAGCAGGGGCGTTTTCTCGGTAACATCTGGCACGTTATTCACTCCACCCTGTGGAATCCGGTCGGTGTGCACCGCATCCTCGGTAACATCGTATTCGGTGGCGGTATCGTAGGCGCCTACGCGGCCTACCACTATCTGACCGCCAAGACTCCTGAGGAAAAAGCCCATTATGACTGGGTTTGTTATATCGCAATGTTCATCGCCATCTTCGGTCTGATTCCCCTGCCTTTCGCGGGTTACTGGCTGATGAAGGAAGTGTATGCGTTCCGTCAGCAGATGGGGATCACCCTCATGGGCGGCATCATGGCCTGGTTGTTCATCATTCAGGCGGTTATGATCGGCCTGCTGTTCTTCGGCGCGAACTCGTATCTGCACAACTCAATGTCGCGCGTTCGCGGTTCGCATCGTTACATGAAATACTGCAAGTACATGGTGCTTGTGCTGATCGTTTGTTTTACCGCATGGATGACCCCGCACACGATCGTTATGACCCCGGCTGAATTGAAAGCCATGGGTGGTGCGCAGCATCCGGTTGTTGGTCACTTCGGTGTTATGTCCGCCAAGAACACGGCGGTCAACCTGATGATCACCACCACGATCCTCTGCTTCCTGCTCTATCAAAGGGCGAACAAGAAGATCACGGTAAAATGGGCCACCATCGGTAACTGCTGGATTGCGGCGATCTTCGTCGGCGCGGCCTGCAACATTGTTTACCTCGGTGTTTACGGTTACTTCCTCCCGGCAAACCAGCGCGTCGGTCTGTCGGTGCCTCAGGTGACCAGTACTTTGACGACCCTGTTCGCGGGTACGGCGATCAACATCTCCATGTTCAAGGACGCAGACTCCTATGGTGACGTTGAATGGGGAACGCAGTCTCGTGTTGCAACCTATGCAATCTTCCTGCTGGCTATTTCCTTTACCTGGCTGATGGGTCTCATGGGTTACATCCGTTCCGCTGTTCGTCTGTTCTGGCATGTTACCGAGGTGTTGCGTGACAATTCGCCCGATGCCTATACCCTGACGATCGGTGAAGCGGGTAAAATTCTCACTTTCAATGCCCTGTTTGTCTGGGTGCAGTTTGTGATTGTCTTCTGGGTCGGTAGTCTGACCGGTAAGAAGAAAGTTGAAAGCGCGGCGCCTCAGGGGGTTCCGGTGCCTGCTCAGCAACAGCAGTAAGGACTAACTCGATCCAATAGCTTTTGGCTTAAGAGAGGAGATTAGGAATGCTTCCAGAGCAACAGGATATTTTGTGGACATTTGTTACGCTGATGTTCACATTGTTCTCGGTTTACGTTTTCATAAACGTAATCCAGCACTGCCGGACCCGTCCGGGAGTGAATGCACAAAAATGGGGGATCGTCTTCGGCGCCTTCATTCTGGTCAGTCTTTATCAGACCAATGTGATGCTTGACCTGAACCAGCAACAACAGCTGGGGTACATCCGCTGGCAGGTGTTGACGGTTTTCATGATTCTGCTGGTCTGGGGCTTGTTTTTCAAGAGTTCCAATATTGAAGATCAATCGCCTCCAATTGTTCGCGCGGCTTTTTTCTATTCCACTATTTCGGTTATGCTTGCGGGGTACACCAACTGGT
>JAGQJZ010000010.1:30935-47420 GCA_020430445.1 Nitrospina sp. | reverse complement strand
GATTGTCGATCCGCTGCTCGTCGGAGACCGTGCCCAGCGTGGTGGTGACCAGCGCCTGCGTTTCCCCGCGGGTGAAGATCGCCGACCCGTGGGTGCGGGCCAGGGGGCCGACCTGGCAGGAAATCGGCCGGATCTCCGTCAGGCCGCGTCCGTCCACGCGCGTTTTGGATTCGAGAATCTGCTCGCGGACGAGTTCGTACTCGAGATCGTGATAAAAGGTTTTGAGCTTGCCCTTGATGGCGTCGTCGCCTTCGGGGTTGAGCGCTTCCGCGAGTTCTTCCCCGAGCTTGTCCAGCGCGTCCTGCCGGTCGTGCTTGCCGGTGATTTTGAGGGCTTCGGCCATGCGGGCCTTGGCGAAATCGTTCACCTTGGATTCCAACTCGGTATCGACTTCCGGCTCGGCGACTTGGGCTTTTTCCTTGCCGAGTTTCTCGCGGAGCTGGTGCTGCAGGGCCACCAGTTGCTTGATGCGCTCGTGGCCGAATTCGAGGGCCTCGATCATCTCGTCCTCGCTCAATTCCTGCGCGCCGGCCTCGACCATGACGATGGCGTCGGCGGAGCCGGCCATGACCAGGTTGAGATCGCTTTGCGGGATTTGTTCAAGGGTGGGGTTGAAGACCAACTGGCCGTCGATACGGCCGATGCGGGCTCCGGCAATGGGATTGTTGAAGGGAATATCGGAAACAAACAGCGCCGCCGAGGCGCCGGTCAGCGCGATGACATCCGGCTGGTGTTCCTGATCGTGCGACACCACAAAACACACGACCTGGGTTTCGTTTTTGAAATGTTCCGGAAACAGCGGCCGGATGGGCCGGTCGATCAACCGGCAGGTCAGCGTTTCCGCGTCCGAGGGACGGGCCTCGCGTTTGAGGTAACCCCCGGGGAGGCGCCCCGCGGCGTAGGTCTTTTCACGAAAATCCACGGTCAGTGGAAAAAAATCAATTCCTTCTCTTACCTGTTTCGCCATGGTCGCCGCGACCAGGACCATCGTATCGCCCTGGCGGACCATCACGGACCCATTCGCCTGTTTGGCCAGATAGCCTGACTCAAGCGAAATGGTTTTGCCGTCTATTACGACTTCGACTTTTTCTTGCATTCAATTTTCTCCATCTTGATTAGCGTCTGATACCGAGCTGTTTGATGATCGCCTGATAACGATTCAGGTCCTCCCGTTTGAGGTAGTCCAGCAGTTTTCTCCGCCGGTTGACGATTTTGATCAGCCCCCTGCGGGAGTGATGATCTTTCTTATGCTCTTTAAAATGCTCGGTGAGGTAATTCAGCCGTTCGGTTAGCAGTGCAATCTGCACTTCGGAAGAACCGGTGTCAGCGTCGCTGAGCCGGTTGTTGGTAATAATCTCTGTTTTCTTCTCCTTGGTGAGAGCCATGGTACAAATCCTCCGGTTACGAATTTATCCGCATTGCCGGGTTGAAAATGTTTTCGCAGACCCGCACAACCAGGTCGGCAAACCTGCCGAACCGGCCTGCGAAAACATTCCAACCTGTCTGTTTGATGCGGACCATCAGGGTTCAATAAAAACACGTTTGAGTTTGAAGGCTACCTGCCCCGGATCCAGCCGGGAAAACCCTTCGTTGTCGAGAAGGGGTTCCGCGATCGCCAGAAGACCGCTTTCGGGACGGGTGACCCTGTAAAATTTCCCCGGCGTCATTTCGTCAGGGACCTGCTCCAGCAACGCCTTGGTGATGGGCCGGCCGTGTGAAACGGCGCGAACGCCCATCTCGCAAATTCTGATTTCAGGAAGAAAATTGAGGGCGTGATCCGGTTCCAGAAGTTTGTCCGGCAGGGTCCCGTCTTCCCAGGCGTCGTCCATATGTTCCGGGGTGATCGCCGAAGCGCGGTCGAAAGGCCCGACCCGCTCGCGCGTCAGCCGCGTCATATGCGCTCCGCAACCCAGCAACTCGCCTGCGTCATGACACAGGGTGCGGACATAGGTCCCGGCGGAACAGTGCACCCGGAAGGTGACACGGTCTTCTTCCTGGCCGATAAACTCCAGGGAATAAATCTGTATGGACACCGGTTCCCGGTTGACAGTAATACCATTTCTGGCCAATTTGTAAAGAGGGACGCCGTTCTTTTTCTTGGCTGAAAACATGGGCGGAACCTGTGTTTTTCGCTCCCGGAGGGTGGCCAGGGCGCGCTTCACTTCCGCCTCGCCGACGCCCTCCCACGGCCGGGTCTCAAGTTCCTTGCCCTCGCTGTCCTGGGTGTCGGTGGCGACGCCGAGCTTCATTTCGGCCAGGTAGACTTTGGGAAGCCGGGTCAGAAACTGGATGATGCGCGTGGCGCCGTTGATGCAGACGGGCAGAACGCCTTCGGCCAAGGGGTCGAGGGTTCCGATGTGACCGGCCTTGCGGGCGGAAAACCGGTTCTGGACGCGGCGCACCAGGTCGAACGAGGTCGGGCCGATGGGTTTGTACAGGTTGACGACTTTATTCAGTGTGGAGTTCATTCAGTATCTTTGATATTTTCTGTGCCTTTTCCGCGGTTTCGTCCAGGTGGAACGAGAGTTCCGGGATGTACTTCAGGTACAGGTTTTTTCCCAGAGCAGAGCGGATGTAGCCGCGCGCGCTTTGCAGGCCTTCCAGGGTACCGCGTTTCTGTTCCGCATCGCCGATGATGCTGACGTACACCCGGGCGTGCTTGAGGTTGTCCGTCAGGTCGACCCCGGTCACGGTGGCGAACCCGATGCGCGGGTCCTTCAGGCCGAACTGGATCAACCGCGAGATTTCCTCGAGCAGCAATTCCTGAACGCGCTTTGATCGTTTGTATTTCATGGATTCCGGTATTGACCATGGTTCCGATTACTGATGGTCGTGGCCTACGTGGATCAGTTCAAATTGGCTGTCGGTCAATTCCGCCAGTTGCAGGCTGTCCAGAAAACGGATGACCTGCTGGATGAGTCCGTCGATGTACTGCGGGTCCGGCCCAACGGCGGCGACCCCGAGCTGGATGCTCTGCCACTGGTCGTTATCCCCCACCTCGGCGACCGAAACGTTGAATTTGTTGCGCACGCGGTCCTTCATGGAAGACACGACCTTGCGCTTTCCCTTGAGGGAGTTGTTTCCGTGCAGGAAAAACCTCAACTGGCAACAGCCGATTTTCATGATGCGTTACTCGCGTGAGTCTCCAGGGTGGTGACGATTTCCTCAACGGTGTAGGGTTCCACCACGTCCCCGGGCTTGACGTCCGGATATTTTTCGAACATCAGGCCGCATTCGTAACCGGAGGCCACCTCTTTGACGTCGTCCTTGAAACGCCGCAGGGAACCGATCTTGCCGTCGTGGATCACCACGCTGTCGCGGATGAGGCGGGCGCGGGAGTTGCGTTCCACCTTGCCTTGCACGACCGCGCACCCGGCGACGGTTCCGAGTTTGGGGATGTTGAAAATTTCGCGTATTTCCACCCGGCCGGTGATGTGTTCTTTCAAGGTCGGCGCGAGCAGACCTTCCATCGCCTGCTTCATGTCCTTGATGGCGTCGTAGATGATGCTGTACAGGCGCACATCCACTTTTTCGCGTTCGGCCAGGGCCTTGGCTTTTTCCGTGGGCCGGACGTTGAAGCCGATCACGAAGGCGTTGGACGCGGTCGCCAGCAGGATGTCGGATTCGGTGATGCCGCCCACGGCGCCGTGGATGATCTTGACCCGCACCTGTTTGGTTTCCAGTTTGGCCGCTGCTTCCTTGACCGCTTCGATGGACCCCTGGACGTCTGCCTTGATGATGAGGTTGAGCTCCTGGATCTGGCCGTCCTCGATCTGCTGGTGCAGGTCTTCCATGGTGATGCGGGGCTTCTGCGACAGTTGCTGTTCGCGCTCGCGCTGGAGCCGGGTGGAGCTGAGCTGGCGCGCCCGGCGCTCGTCGCTGACGACCATCATCCGGTCGCCCGGTTCGGGAACGTCCGGCAGGCCGATCACCTCCACCGGCATGGCGAGGGTGGCTTCGCTGATGTTGCGTCCCTGGTCGTTGGTCAGGGCGCGCACCTTGCCGAAGTAATTGCCGACGATGAACGGGTCGCCCACCTTGAGCAGGCCTTTTTCGATGATCACCGTTGCCACCGGACCACGGCCCCGGTCGAGGTGCGACTCGATGACCACGGCGCGGCAGCGCAGTTTCGGATTCGCCTTGAGTTCCAGAATTTCCGCCTGCAGCAGAAGCAGTTCGAGCAGGTGGTCGAGGCCGGTCCCCTGCTTGGCGGAAACGGGGGTGAAAATGGTTTGTCCGCCCCAGTCTTCGGGCAGCAGGCCGTAGTCGGCCAGTTGTTTTTTCACTTCATCCGGCTTGGCATCCGGCTTGTCGATTTTGTTGATGGCCACCAGAATGGGAACATTGGCCGCCCGCGCGTGGTCGATGGCTTCCTTGGTCTGTGGTTTCATGCCGTCGTCGGCGGCGACCACGAGGACAACGATGTCCGTCACCTGGGCGCCCCGCGCCCGCATGGCGGTGAAGGCTTCGTGGCCCGGGGTGTCGAGAAAGGTCAGCGACTGGCCGTGAACCTTGACCTGATACGCGCCGATGTGCTGGGTGATGCCGCCGTGCTCCGTGTCGGTGACGCTGGTCTTGCGGATGGCGTCGAGCAGGGACGTTTTACCGTGGTCGACGTGTCCCATGATGGTGACGATCGGCGGACGGGAAATGCGGTCGTTTTCGTTGTCGTCCTCGGACTCTTCGAAATCGAGTTCCGATTCCGGAGTGATCACCTCGACCTCGAATCCATGCTTGTCGGCGATCCGGGAGGCGATTTCAATGTCCAGGTTCTGGTTGATCGTGGCCATGATGCCCATGAGCATCAGGTCTTTGATGATTTCGTTGGGCGAGCACTTGAGCGCTTCCGCCACGTCCCGCAGGGCCATGTTGTCCGACAGCTTGACCACCTCGAACGTTTCTTCCTCGGGTTCGGGCTTGGGAGCCGGAGCGGGCGTGGCGGCTTTTTTCGCCGCTTGCGAGTCCTTGCGGGCTTTTTCTTTTTTTGCTTCTTTTTCTTTTTTCTCTTGTTCCGCCTTCTCGGCTTCGGCCCGTTCCTGAGCCTCCTTGGCCTCCTGCTCTTCCTTTTTGACAATTTTGAGACCGAGCTTGCGCGAGGCTTTCTGGGCGGCCGATTTTTCTCCGGGTTTTCCGGTTTCGGGTTTGGACCGCTTCGATGCGGCCTTGGCCTTGGACGCAGGTTTGGTTTTTGGAGCGTCCTTGGCGGCGCTTCCCTTTTCCGCTTTCACGGTTTCGGCAGCGGCCTCAGCGGCAGCGGCGCCTTCTTCTTTCTGTGGCGCGTCCTTTTTCTCCGGAGCCTTTTTGGCTTTGGCCGTGGCCTTGGCGGTGGATTTGGCCGCGGGCTTGGGGGCCGCCTTGGCCGTTGTTTTCGCCTTGGCTTTCGCTTTGGTGACGGTTTTCGCTTTGGCTTTGGATTTGGCGGTTGCTTTGCCCTTGGCCGTTTTTTCCGGTTTGGGCGCGAACAATTCCCGGATGTAGTTTGCCGCCTCCTCATCGATCGAACTCATGTGGTTCTTGACGGGAATGTCCTTCTTCTTGAGTTCGTCAATGATGATATCGTTCTGGATATCCAGTTCCAGAGCCAGTTTGTTAATTCTGATCTTAGGCAAAAGTCACCCTTTCCACGCTAGGCGTTCTCAAAGTTTTCCATATAGGCCTGGGCCTGGGCCAGCAGTTTTCGGGCGGCGTCTTCTTCGAGCCCCTCGATCGCCAGCAACTCCTCCAGGGGAGTGACGGAAAGTTCCGGAATGGTCTGGAATCCGTTGGCGGCCAGAATCTGGACGATTTCCGGTTCGATGCCCTCCAGCGACTCGACGGGAGGGTCCTGTTCTTCCTCTTCTTCAACTCCTTCAACAGCGTCTTCAGCGGCGGATGTGGATTCATCTTCCTCTGTATCGGAAACAGGGGCTTCCGCCGTTTCATCGGTCTCCGCCGGAGTTTCAGCGCTCGCCGCTTTGCTTTCCGCTTCCTTGACCGCCGCGGCCATTGCCGTGTCGAACAGGGAACTGCTGGAAGACGTGATCGAAGGCGAGGTGTAGACCAGGGAGTCGTCCGGCTCGGCTTCCGTTGGGGCCGGTTTCTTTTCCGGAGCGGCCTCTTCGGGTTTGTTGGCCAGGGCAAACTCGTAAATGGCTTCCGCTTTTTTCGGTCCGATACCGGGAATTTCCGTCAGGCCCTGAATGCCCATTCCCAGCACCTGTTCCAGAGTCACAACATTCTGCGCAAACAGGAGGGCGACGATTTTATCGCCGAATCCCTTGGCGTTTTTCAGCAGTTCCAGGAAGTCGACACCGGTGTCGACCGGTTTTTTCGACAGGAACGCCTGCGCGAAGTCGAGCCCGACGCTTTCGGACTCGCCCTTGATGTCGATTTTCCACTTCACCAGCTTGGCCGCCAGCCGGACGTTCTGTCCCTTTTTACCGATGGCCAGAGACATCTGGTCGTCGGCGACGATGATGGTCATGCTCCGGTTTTCGCGGTCGAGGATGATGCGGGAAATCTTGGCCGGGCTGAGGGCGTTACGGATGAAGGTCTCGGCATCTTCGGAGTATTCCACGATGTCGATTTTTTCACCGCGCAGTTCCTGAACGATCGACTGCACCCGCATGCCGCGCATGCCGACGCAGGCGCCGACGGCGTCGATTTCGCGGTCCGTCGAGCGCACCGCGATCTTGGTGCGGCCGTTGGGTTCGCGGACGATGCCCATGATTTCGACCATGCCTTCGCCGATCTCGGGGACTTCCAGTTCAAACAGCCGTTTGATCAGGCCGACGTGAGTGCGCGACAGGATGACCAGCGCGTTCTTGCTGGTTTTGCGGACGTCCAGCACAAAGGCGCGGATGCGTTCGCCCCGGTTGAAGGATTCGCGGAACACCTGCTCCCGTCTCGGCAGCACGCCTTCGGCCTTGCCCAGGTCGACGATGATGTCGCCGTGCTCCATCCTCTGGACAATGCCGTTGATGATGTCGCCTTTCTTGTTCTTGTATTCGTTGAAAACAATTTCGATTTCGGCGTCGCGCACCCGCTGCAGAATGACCTGCTTGGCCAGTTGCGCGGCGATGCGTCCCAGGTTTTCCAGTTCCAGCGGCGCCAGCACTTTTTCTCCCAATTCCGCCGTGGGCACGATTTTGGCCGCCTGTTTCAGGTCGATCTCTACTTCCGGGTCTTCTACGGAGGTGACCACGGTCTTTTCGGTCAGGATTTCGATCTCTCCGGTTTCTTCATTGAACCGGCCCTGCAGGGTTTCGATATGCGGCAGTTTTTTCCGGGCCGCGGCTTCCACGGCAGTCTTCAGGGCGTCGATCAGGACTTCCCGTTCGATCCCCTTTTCCCGGCACAGCAGGTCAATGATGTTCAGGATTTCCAGGTTCATGGCTTAGATCTCGATTTCCAGATTGGCTTTTGCAATATTGTCCAAAGGTATTTCAAACGGCCCGCCCTCGGCCTCCAGATGCAGGACGCCTTCGCGGAAATCCAGAATGGTTCCCTTGAAATTCCTGCGTTTTTCAATGGGCGCGAATGTGTTCAGGCGAATGCGCCGGTTTTTATATTTCAGAAAATCCTGCTCTTTTTTCAGCGGTCGGTCCAGACCCGGAGAGGACACTTCCAGGCGGTAGGAATTGGAAATCAAATCATCAATTTCGATCAAATCGCCTGTCAGGTGGCTCACCCGGCTGCAATCGTCCAGGCTGACGCCGCCTTCTCCCCGGTCGATGAAAATCCGGAGAACCCAGCCCTGGCCTTCTCTTCGATACTCGATATCAACCAGTTCCAGCCCCAGGTCCTGTAAGACGGGGAGAACCAGCTTTTCAATACCTTGAACAACTGTGCCCTTTTGCATGGCGCGCCCTTCGGGGGCCATAAAATACGTTGAAAACAAACAGGTTTGAGGGGATCAGACGCCCCGGATCAGGCCCTAAAAAAAAATGCGGGGCTCAGCCCGCATTCAGCAGACCTATTCAATTTGTGAAAATTCTACCGGAACCCACGGCGGGTTTCAAGGAAAAAGGCAGGACCGCTAACCTTTTGCGTTAACAGGACTTAATCAGGTCGGGCAGAGAGGCCAATCCGTCGGGAAAAGGGATTTCCTTCGATTCCCCTGTTTTGCGGATTTTGAATTCCAGGGTTCCGGCTTCCAGGTTCTTTGGTCCGAGGATGATCTGGCAGGGGATTCCGGTCAATTCCGCGTCCTTGAGCTTCACCCCTAGCCGGTCGTTGCGATCGTCCAGCAGGGCTTCGACGCCGCTGGCCTGCAGGGACTGGTAAATTTTTTCCGCAGCCTGTCGGACTTCGTCTACCTGCACATTGACCGGAATGACCGTGGCCTGAAAGGGCGCGATGGGCATGGGCCAGACGATGCCGTTGCCGTCGTGGTTTTGTTCGATGGCCGCGGCGGCGGTGCGTCCGACTCCGATACCGTAACACCCCATGACGCAGGGCTGCTCCTTGCCGTTGGTGTCGAGAAAGTGGGCCTTGAGGGCGGCGCTGTACTTGGTGCCGAGGATGAAGATATGGCCGACTTCGATGCCGCGCTTGATCTGGTACCGCCCGTTGGCGCAGCGGGGGCAGGGGTCGCCTTCGATCACTTCCCGCAGGTCGAGCGTGGCGGTGGTCTTGATATCGCGGCTGGGATGAACTCCGGTGAGGTGGGCGTCCGGCTTGTTGGCCCCGGTGACGCAATGGCCCATCACCGCGACTTCGTGGTCCATGTAGATGTCGAGCTCCAGTTCCACCGGGCCGAGGAACCCGACGGGCTTACCGGTTTTTTCGGCGATGGTTTTTTCATCCGCCGGGACCAGCCAGTTGCATCCCAGGTGGTTTTTCAGCTTGAGGGCGTTGAGTTGCCGATCGCCGCGCACGAGCCCGGCGACGAGCCCGTCTTCATGTTCGAACACCAGGGTCTTGACGATGTCGCGTGGCGTGAGGTTGAGAAAACCGGCGACGTCCTCGACCGTCTTTTTGCCGGGTGTCGCGGTTTCGACCGGAGCCCCGTCGCTTGCCGGTTCGGTTGTTGCCGCGGGCGGCGCGAGCGCGGCCTTCTCCAGGTTCGAGGCGTAGTCGCAGGCGTCGCAAAAACCGATGGCGTCTTCGCCGGAGTCGGCGAGGACCATGAACTCGTGCGAAAAGTTGCCGCCGATGGTGCCGGAGTCCGCTTCGACCATTTTGAAGTCCAGCCCGCAGCGGGTGAATATATTGGAGTAAGCCCGCTTCATGTCCTCGTAGGTTTTCTGCGTGCTGGCTTCGTCGGCGTGGAAGCTGTAGGCGTCCTTCATCATGAATTCGCGCCCACGCATGACGCCGAAACGCGGCCGTACCTCGTCGCGGAACTTGGTCTGAATCTGGTACATCAGCAGGGGGAGCTGCTTGTAGGACTTCACGTCGCGGCGCACGATGTCGGTGATCACTTCCTCGTGCGTGGGGCCGTAACAGAACTCGCGGTCGTGCCGGTCGCGGATGCGCAGCAGTTCCTTGCCGTAAAAACCCCAGCGTCCACTCTCCTGCCACAACTCCGCCGGCTGGATGCTGGGGAGGAACACCTCCTGTCCGCCGATGGCGTTCATTTCTTCGCGGATGATCTGCTCGACTTTTCTGAGCACGCGCAGGCCCAGCGGCAGGATGGAATAGATGCCGGACGCGAGCTGGCGGATCATGCCGGCGCGGACCATCAACTGGTGGCTGGCGACTTCGGCGTCTGCCGGGGACTGCTTCAACGTGGGAATGAACAATTGGGAATAACGCATGGATCCAGACCTGAGAAAAGGGGACGGGTGCTTGGGTGTTTACGAGGTGGCCAGTTGCGACGGGTTCTGGTGGGGAAACAGCTCGTTGGCCAGTTCGATGTCTTCCGGCAGGTGCACTTCCAGCCAGCCTTTGTGGATTTCAAGGTAGTGGACGTTGAAGCCGCGGTCGATCATTTCCTGGATGAGGTCGGTGAAACGGAACTTGGACATGTTTTCCGCTTCCTGCACTTTTCCCTGAAAATTCTCGACACAGTCTTCGAAGGTCTGGATCAACTGGTCCACCCCGGTGGGGGAGAACCGGGCCAGGCCGACAAATTCGTGGGTGGCGAGTTCGGGGGCGATGCGTTTGCCGATCTTCGAGACGGTGTTCTGGAAATCGAAATTGATGTTGCGCCGCGATTGCTGCCTGCGGTTGGCGCTGACGACGAAGTCGTGCACCTTGCCGGGCACGGGTTCGTGGTATTGGATCGAGTTGTCCACCACGAGGACGATGTCTTCCTTGCGGTCGAGGAGTTTGTCGATGATGCCGAACTCGACGAGGATGTCCGAGTACAGCATGATGAAGCCGTTGGTCATGTACTCCCGGGCGCGGAGGAGGCTGTGGACCTCGGAACCCTGCCGGTAATCGGCATTGTCGATGAAGCGGACGCTCTCCGATTTCATCTGTTCTTTCTGAAACCCGGTGACGACGGTGATGTCGTTCAGGCCGTTGACGTTGAGCGCCTTGATCTGGCGGTCGAGCAGGGTCTTGCCGGCGATGTCCAGCATCGAGCGGGGCCGGTCCGCCGCGACGGTGCCCATGCTCGGGGCGTCCCCGGCGGCGGGGATGATGACGGGGATGTTGGTGTTCGACTCGGACTGCTTGTCCTTTTCCTTGACCTCGAGAAACCCGACGGTGGCGAAGATATCCTTCACCGGGGCGCACAGGGCGTCCGCCTCCAGACAACGCTGGTTGGAAAGGATCGTCTTGGCGGTCTGGATCATGGCCTTGTAGGCGGCGCGCAGCAGGTGGTTGGCGTAGATCACCACGTTGAAGCCGGCGGCTTTCAGTTCTTCTTCCTGAATGCTGTTGTAGGTGGTGGGCACGCACACCAGCGGGCGCTCGATGCCGAGGCGTTTTTTCAGTTCCCGGTAGTGGTGCGCGAACTCGAGGATTTCCGCCGGGTCCTTGGACTTGGAATGGATCATGATGCCATCCACTCCGGCTTCCAGGTAGATTTCGGCCCGCTTCAGGGCGTCGCGCATGCCGGTACCGGCGATGAGGCTTTCGAGCCGGGCGATGATCATGAAGTCGTCCGTCATCTGCACGGCTTTGCCGCGTTTTATTTTATGCGCGAACACGTGCGGGTCTTCCAGCGTCTGGTTGGCTCCCGCTTCCAGGCTGTTGCGCTTGGGGAACACCTTGTCCTCGACGATCACCACGGAAACGCCGGCGCGTTCGAGCTTGCTCACCATGTATTCGAAGTTGTTGGGGTCGCCCCCGGTGTCGCCGTCGACGATCATGGGTTTGTGGGTGACGGCGAGGATTTCATTGATCGTGTGCAGGCGCGAATCGAAGCTGATCACCTCGATATCCGGGTGGCCCTTGCCTGCGGAGTCCGTGAGACTGCTTTCCCATATGGCGTCGAATTCGAACACGACTTCCTGGGAGCCTTCGGTGCCTTCGACCTTGACCGTATCGGCGATGATCCCGCTGATTCCGTTGTGGGATTCCAGAGCCCGGACCAGATGGCCCTGCTGGATCTGTTGTTTGAGTTTGCCGCGCCGTTGCTCGGGGAGGGTCCTGTGTTGAAGGGTCATGAATTCTGTCTCACGTTGAGTCCCAGCGTTCCAGCCGTTCGCGGATCCAGGCCGCCAGGAAAATTGAATCGAGGTCAAACTGTTTCAGGCAGTCGAGAAACACCTCGATCTGCCGTTCGGCGGGCAGGGCCCGGTCGAGAAAAATCACATCGCGGCCCCGTAACCGGCACAACCCGCTGCGGGCGGGAAACTCCGGATCTCCGAGGTCGCTGAAAACGACTTCAATATTAAGCCTCTTTGCCGCCGTATGCAAATCTTCCAGACGCCGGGACGATTCGGATTCGGAGGGGTCGGCCATGAGCGGCGGGGGTCAGTTCATGAGCCGCATGATGTCGTTGTAGAAGGCGAAGACCATGAGGGACAGGATCATGAAGAGCCCCACCTGGGACGCGCGTTCCCGGTTGCGTTCGCTCACCGGTTTGCCCTTGATCATTTCGATCAGGAAAAAGAAGATGTGGCCGCCGTCGAGGATGGGGATGGGCAGCAGGTTGATCAGCCCCAGGTTGATGCTGAGCAGGGCGGTGAGGTAGACCAGTTCGCTGAACCCCTGACGGGCCTGTTCGCCGTACACCTGGAAAATGAGGATCGGGCCGCCGATCGAATTGGACGGGATCGAGCCGAAGATCATTTTATGAATGCTGGCGAGGATGAGGTAAATCATGTTGCCTGTTTCCTCGATCGATCTCCAGACCGCGCCGGGCAGGCTGTACGCGTCCGTCCGCATGTTGCCGCGCAGGTTCAGCCCCAGGACGCCGATGCGGAGTTCCGCCCCTTTTTCATCCTTCACCATTTTGGGTTCGGGGGTGATCCTGAGGTCGAGCGGCTGGCCGTCCCGCAACAGGGAGAAGGTCAGCTCCTGTCCCGGCTTGTCGATGGCAGTGGGTTTGAGGTCCTGCAATTCCCGGATGGGCGTGCCATCCACCGCGACCAGACGGTCGCCTTCCTTGAGTCCTGCCTTGTCCGCGGGCGAACCCTTTTCAATATAGGAAACGATGTTGCGTAGCGGCGTGATGCCGATCAACCCGACTTTTTTTTCGTCGCCGAGCAAATTGGTGATGGACTTGACGATGGGGGTGATGGTGAACGGCAGCATCTGGTTGTTGCGGTCGACGAGAAACTTGATCTGCTGGCCGGGGGCGTTGTGGACGATTTCGAGCAGGTCCTCCCACAATTCGACTTTTTCCCCGTTCACTTCGACGATCCGGTCGCCGGTTTGGAGTCCTGCGGCCATGGCGGGCATGTCTTCGTGCACGGCGCCGACGGTGGTGTCGAGAGACGGCACGCCGGCCATGTACACGCCGATGAAAATGGCGACGGCAAACAGGAAGTTGAACAGCGGTCCGGCAAAGGCGATCGCCATGCGGTGGTGCACGCGCGCTTCCATGAAGGACCCGGACCGGTCTTCCAGTTCTTCGGTCGGGTCTTCTCCCTTCATTTTGACGTAACCGCCCAGCGGGATGGCGGCGATGAGGTATTCCGTGCCGCCCTTGGTGAAGCCGATCAGTTTCGGACCGAATCCCAGAGCGAACTTCTCGACCACCACCCCGAAACGGCGGGCGAACAGGAAGTGGCCGAGTTCATGAACGAATATCAGCGCCGCCAGGCCCATCAGGAACACGAACAGACGCATCCCGAAATCCAGCAGGGCCTCCATGGGAAAGGCAGACATTTCCATCATAAAAAACTCAACTCGCGATCGGTTTGGCTAGTGTTGCGGATTGGAAAAGTCGATCACCTCCACCCCGGCGGGAGCCTGGAACTGGAAAACACCATCGTTCAGGGGTGGGTTCAACTGGATGTTGGTGAACTGCATTTCCGTATGGTTTCCTAATTTATCATACACGCTGGACCCGAGTATCTGATAGTTTTTCTTGTCGACGAACAGAATCAGGTGGTCCACGTCCTGATCGTTCTCCTTCGGGTACAGTGTGATTTTGAAGAAATCGCCCACGTCGAGCACCTGGCTGACGTTGAACGACTGCGTGAGGCGCCCCTTGCCCGCCAAGAAAAGCGCCGGCGTGTTGGAGGAATACACGCTTTCGATCTTCATGCGTGTCGCCTGTTTGTCTTCCGGCAGGTACAGCCACAGGTTTTCCTCGTCGCTGATCAGAAGCTGCGGATCCGGCGCGGTGTAGTTCCATTTCATCCTGCCGGGTTTTTTGATGAGGACCTGTCCCTGGGCGACCTGGGACTGGCCCATCACCTTGAGATAGGATTTCTGAATGAAATCGGCCTTGAGGCTGTGCGTGGCGTCGTACCGTTTTTGCACGCGCTCGATGGTTTGTTCGGGATCGGAGGTAGCGGCTGAAAGGGAAACGGGAAGCGACAGGAACAACAGGAACAGGCTCAGGGTGCGGGCGGAAAAGGAAAAGGGACTCATCATTATTCAGGCTCCTGAATCAGAACCCGCCTGCCCTGGATGCGCAGACGGTTTTCGGCAATGAGTTGGATGGCGCGCGGGTAGATTTGGTGTTCCTGCTCCAGTATCCGCGCGGACAGGGTTTCGGTGGTGTCGCCGTCCTGCACCGGAACCACGGCCTGCAGGACGATGGGGCCGGTGTCGACCTCCTCCTCGACAAAGTGGACCGTGCATCCGGCAAACTTGACTCCATGGTCCAGTGCCTTCTGTTGAACGTCCAGTCCCGGAAATGCCGGAAGCAGGGAAGGGTGGATGTTGATGATCTTCCCCGCGAACGCGCGGATGAAACCCGCGGTCAGGATTTTCATGTATCCCGCGAGACAGACCAGGTCGATGTCGCGGGCATTCAAAAGCGTCACCAGTTCCCGGTCGTACGCCTCGCGCGAGGCGAAGTCCTTCGGGTTCAGGAAAATCGATTCCACTCCGTGTTGCCGGCCGCGTTCGAGCGCGGGGGCGGTTTCCTTGTTGCTGATGATCACGCCCACCTCCGCCGGCACCTCGCCTTTGCCGATGGCATCCAGAATGGATTGCAGGTTGGTGCCGCGTCCTGAAACAAGAACTCCCAACCTGAATTTTTTAGGGGGCATAAAACGGTGTCCGGGAATGGTGAGTCTATTGCAACCGGTCCGGGGCTACGGTTCCAGCGTACCATCCCGTTTTGTGGGGGACAAGGGGGTGGAGCGGTCAGTTGGACAGGCTTTTGCGGATTTCCTTGAGAAGCCCCACGTTCTGCGTGTGGCCGGATTTGTACGCGGAAATTTTTCCCCGGATGGGTTTCCCCAGCAGGTAAAAATCACCCAGGATATCGAGAATTTTGTGGCGCGGGAACTCATCCGGATAACGCAATTCGGTGTTCAGGACCTTTTGGTCGCCGAGCAAAATAAAGTTGTCGAGCTTGCCGCCGGAGGCAAAGCCGAGCTTGGTCAACTGGGCCACTTCCTCCATGAAGCCGAAGGTGCGCGCCGGGGCGATTTCCTGTTTGAATCCCTCCGGACTTTCGTATTTGAAGGTGTACTCCATGGTCCCGATGGGGGCCGGGTATTCCATGTGGTAGCTCACTTCGAACCCGTCCGCCGGTTCGATCCGGATGTGCGCTCCCTCGGGATTGCCGAAGTTGTATTCGCGGTCGATCACCAGTTCCTGCCGGGGCGCGTCCTGATCCTCGATCTCTCCGTCTTCCACGATCTGGCAGAAGTCCTTGGCCGAGCCGTCCATCACCGGGGCTTCGTCCCCGATTTTGATGAGCAGGTTGGTGATGCGGTACATGTGCAGGACGGCCATGATGTGCTCGATGGTGCCCACGGAGAAAAAGCCTTTGCGCAGGCAGGTCGAGTAATCCGTCGACTCCACGTTTTCGAGACGCGCCGGGATGGTGGCGGAACTGGAAATATGGCCGAAGATGATGCCCGAATTGGGGGGCAGCGGTTGCATGATCAGCCCGGTCTTGATGCCGGAATGCAGGCCGCTGCCGCAGAGCACGACGCTCCGCTTCAGGGTGCGCTGGCGCAGGGCGGCTTCCTGATCGGTGCGTGAAAACTGGGGACTGAGCGGGCCGGTTCCGGGTTGCAGGAGTGGTGGCAGGTCCTGCGGCCGGATGGCGTCGTCCGGGTGTACCTTGCGCGCAAGCTGGTCGAGCACGTCGCGCAGTTCCTTCAGGTTTTCCGGCCAGTCGTAGCCGGTGAGGCATTCCATGGCTTCGGCGGTGACCTTGTGGGCGGTGTAATTGCCGTCTTCGGCCAGTTCTTCGAAATATTTTGTGACCAGGCTGGGAATGCTCGCGCGGTACTGCTTGAGCGGAGGCACGGCAATGGTGTGTTGCTTCAGCAGGTCGAGAAGCTCCTGGCTGAATTTCCCCTTGTCCGCCAGTTCTTCCAGGTTTTTGGAGGTGGAAGCAAAAACCCGGGCGGGAAGGAAACGCGGATCGCCCTCCGGGCTCAGCGCCTGCGCCAGCCGGTCCTGCAGGGTCGGGCTCAGCGCTTCGATGTTTTTCAGATACACCACGCGGTCGCCCGGGCTTTGCTGGGGGCTGGCGGTGGACTTCCCCTTGCGGGCGAACAGTTCCGGCTGAATGGAGGTCATGGACCGGGTGGAGCAGTTGATCTTGACCAGCGGCAGCCCGGCTTTCTGGCTTTCCTTGTGAACCGCCTGGGCGACGAATTCCTTGCCCGTCCCGCTGGCTCCGCGAATCAACACGGGGTCGTTGTGCTTGGAAGCTTCGAGGATGCTCTTTTTGACCTCCACCATGATCTGGAAGCAGTGCGGGAGCTCCGGTTTCGAAGCCCCGTTGGCCCGGTTCTGAGCCGTCCGGGAGCGCTTCAGGCGCAGCGCCTTGTCGACGGACTGCACCAACTGGTCCAGCGAGAACGGTTTTTCGATGAAGTCGAACGCACCGAGCTTGGTGGCCTTGACGGCGGTGTCGATCGTCCCGTGGCCGGACATGATGAGGACTTCGATTTCCGGGTGATAGGTCTTGATGGTCTTCAACACCTCGATCCCGTCCATGCCGGGCAGCCAGATGTCGAGCAG